>NZ_JAQQPR010000001.1:0-444369 GCF_036688705.1 Duganella sp. S19_KUP01_CR8
GTCCGGCTGCGGCAGCCGGACTCATGAATAAATGGGGGACCTGACCCCGGAGGGAGTGCCGGTATAATCACGGGATGCACAATCTTCTTCATAATCTCAACGACGAACAACTCGCCGCCGTGACCCTGCCGGCACAAAGCGCCCTGATCCTGGCGGGCGCCGGCTCCGGCAAAACCCGCGTACTGACGACCCGCATCGCCTGGCTGATTCAAACCGGCCAGGTGTCGCCGTCCGGCCTGCTGGCGGTGACCTTCACCAACAAGGCCGCCAAGGAAATGATGACGCGTTTGTCGGCGATGTTGCCGATCAATACGCGCGGCATGTGGATCGGCACTTTCCACGGCCTGTGCAACCGCCTGCTGCGCACCCATCACCGCGACGCCGCGCTGCCGCAGACCTTCCAGATCCTCGATAGCCAGGATCAGCTGTCGGCCATCAAGCGCCTGATCAAGGCCAACAACGTCGACGATGAGAAGTTCCCGCCGAAAGAGGTGATGTACTTCATCAACGGCGCCAAGGACCAGGGCCTGCGCGCCAACAAGATCGAACCCTACAACGCCGACGAGCGCAAGAAGTGCGAGCTTTACCAACTCTACGACGACCAGTGCCAGCGCGAAGGCGTGGTCGATTTCGCCGAGCTGCTGCTGCGCACCTACGAGCTGCTCAGCCGCAACCAGCCGCTGCGCGAGCATTACCAGCAGCGCTTCAAGCACATCCTGGTCGACGAGTTCCAGGATACCAATGACTTGCAATACAAGTGGCTCAAGCTGCTGGCCGGCCACGGCGAGCGCGACGGCGGCAGCGCCTTGTTCGCGGTCGGCGACGACGACCAGAGCATCTACGCCTTCCGCGGCGCCAACGTCGGCAATATGAGCGCCTTCGAGCGCGAGTTCAAGGTGCAGAACCTGATCAAGCTGGAGCAGAACTACCGCTCGCACGGCCACATCCTGGACGCCGCCAACGTGCTGATCGCCAACAACAGCAAGCGCCTGGGCAAGAACCTGCGCACCGACGCCGGCCACGGCGAACCGGTGCGCGTGTACGAGGCCAGCTCCGACCTGGCCGAGGCGCAGTGGATCATCGAGGAAACCAAGAACCTGATCGCCGACGGCGCCGCCCGCAGCGAGATCGCGGTGCTGTACCGCTCCAACGCGCAGTCGCGCGTGATCGAGCATGCGCTGTTCTCGGCCGGCATTCCCTACCACGTGTACGGCGGCCTGCGCTACTTCCAGCGCGCCGAGGTCAAGCACGCGATCGCCTACCTGCAGCTGATGGACAATCCGCACAACGATTCGGCCTTCCTGCGGGTGGTCAACTTCCCGACCCGCGGCATCGGCCTGCGCTCGATCGAAGCCTTGCAGGCGGCCGCCGACCAGCACCGCATTTCGCTGTACGCGGCGGTGCCGTACGTGGCCGGCAAGGCCGGCTCGTCGCTGGGTGGCTTCGTCAAGCTGGTCGAGGGCGCGCGCTTTGAAACGCAGCAGATGGCCTTGCCGGAACTGGTGCGCGTGGTGCTGGAGGCGTCCGGCCTGCTGGCCCACTACCAGACCGAAAAAGAAGGCGCCGACCGCATCGAGAACCTGGAGCAGATGGTCAGCGCGGCCACCCAGTTCGTGTCCGAAGAAGGTTTCGGCCAGGGCGCGCCGGCGCATCTGGGCCCGCAGGCGCAAGCCCAGGCGGGCGTGCCCATCGTCAACGAAGACGGCTTCGAGATCCTCGACGCCGACGCCGCGCTGCCGACCGTGATGTCGCCGCTGTCGGCCTTCCTGTCGCACGCGTCGCTGGAGGCGGGCGACAACCAGGCCACCGCCGGCCAGCAAGCGGTGCAGATGATGACGGTGCACTCGGCCAAGGGGCTGGAGTTCAACAACGTCTTCATCACCGGATTGGAAGAGGGCTTGTTCCCGCACGAGAGCAGTTCGCGCGAGCACGACGGCGTGGAAGAGGAGCGCCGCCTGATGTACGTGGCGATCACGCGCGCGCGCCAGCGCCTGTACATGTGCTTTGCGCAGACCCGCATGCTGCACGGCCAGACCCGCTACAACATGAAGTCGCGCTTCTTCGACGAGCTGCCGGAGGAATCATTGAAGTGGCTGTCGCCCAAGGTGCAGTCCCACTGGTCCGGCAACAAGAAATCGGCCTGGGACCAGGCGCCGCTGGTCGGTTCGGACAACGCCATCGCGCAGAAGATCGCGCAGAAAGCGCCGGGCTCCGGCTGGCGCATCGGCGAGTCTGTCGCGCACGGCAAGTTCGGCGAAGGGGTGATCGTCAACATCGAGGGCAGCGGCAACAACGCCCGCGCGCAGATCAACTTCGGCAGCCACGGCATGAAGGTGCTCGACCTGAGCATCGCCAAGCTGGACCGCCTGGGCCGCTAGTTTGTCGTCTTACGCTGTGGCGCCGGCGATCGCTCGCCGCCGCTTCAGCGCGGCGCGCACATAGGCCAGCGCCGGCGCTTCCACGCAATGCCAGCTGAACACCGACAAGGGCAGCACGATCGCCAAGGTGGCCGCCAGCATGGTCCAGATGCCTGACGGCGGCAGCACGTTTTTCAGCATGATCATCACCGGCCAGTGATAGATGTAGATGGCGTAGGAGTAATCGTGGCGCTGCAAATGGCGCCAGCGCAGCACCTGCGAACTGCCCACCCACAGCGCCAGCGTGATGCAGACCAGGTTGACGCCGAACACGGTCAAGGCCTGGTGTTCCAGGTCCAGCCAGCGGGTCGAATTCAAGGCCAGCAGCACGCAGGCGACGATGAAGGGGCGCGGGCCGAAGCGCACGTCGGCGGCCAGCGTTTGCAGCAGCATGCCGCTCAGGAACAGCGTCCACAGCCGTGCTTCCCACACATAGCCGGCCAGCACGGTCGGGAACTGGAACGCCGCCACCGCCAGGATCAGCGACATCGCCATCATCCAGCGCCGCATCGGCAGGATCGCCGCGCAGCCGATCAGCGCCACCATCACATACATGCGGCCTTCCCAGTACACCGTCCACAGCGAGCCGTTCAGCGGCGCGCCGCCCAGCACCTTGGGCAGCGCCAGTTCGGCCGGCGGGATGATGTAGACCAGCCAGTGCAGCATGGCGCCGTTGAAGATGTAGCGCCACGGCGCCGGGTCGGCCAGGCCGGCGATGCCTTCGGCCGAGAAGAAGATCACGGCGACGATGGTGGTCAGCGCCAGGCAGACGAACAGGCCCGGCACCAGGCGGGTGACGCGGCGCGCGATGAAGCGCGGCAGGTCGGGGTCGCGCATCCAGCTTTGCGTGATGAACAGGCCGCTCAGCACGAAGAACACGTCGACCGCCAGCGCGCCGATGTCGGCGGTCGGCGGCAGCAGCGCGCTGAACAGGTCCGGTCCCGGCGCCACGGTGCGGTGCACGCCGGCGTGGTACAGCACCACCAGCAAGGCCGCCACGAGTCGCACCAGGTTGAAACTATTGTCGTTCGATTCAATGGCGGCGGCCAGCGTGCGGGGTGAGGTCATAAGAAAGTGGCAGCGTTATGGAGCGGGCGGCGCGACCGGCGGCGCGCTGGCCTCCGGCGTGCCGAAGATCTGGCGGTAGCAGGCGTACAGCGTGCAGTGCATCAGCACGACCATGATCAGGAACAGGGTGAAGATGGCCGTCACCTTCAGCTGTGCCGAGTCGAACAGCAGCATCGGGATCATGCTGCCGACCTGGAACATCAGGAACAGCACCACGGCCGCCGTCAGGAAGGCCTTGAGCTCGCGGCACACCGCCACCACGCTGAAGAACAGCGCCTTGGCCAGGGGCATGTTCTGCCAGTAGATCAGCGGCGCGGCCAGGCAGGTCAGCATCCAGCCCAGCATGTAGATGCCGGACGAAACGAACAGGGCGCTGCGCGAATTTTCCAGCAAGTCCTGGTCCATCGGGATCTGGCGCGCGGCCATTTTGATCAGCACGCCGTCGTCCATCCAGCTCAGCACCGCCAGCGCGAGCAGCATCACCAGCAGGTGCAGCAGGCCCAGGCCCAGCAAGGGTTTGCGCACCGGCTTGCGGAAGCCGCTGAACACCAGGTTCGGCAGGGCGCGCTTGTCGTGGTCGACGTCGGCGCAGGCTTGCAGCATGGCGATGCTGAACATCGGCGCCAGCAAGGTCGGCGCCACCGAGCCGAGGAAGGGCACCACCAGCGAGAGCAGCGACATGAACATGCAGCAGAAGAACAGCGCCATCAGCGCGCCAGGCTGCTTGCGGAACAGCTGCATGGCCTGTTTGACCCAGTGCCAACCGGCCTTGGCGGGGAGCTTGTTCATCCGCGCAATCCCGGCGCCGGCGTGGCGATGCGCTCGCGCAGGATGCGTTCGAAGTGGGTCGGGTCGTGCGGCGTCAGCATCTCCGCTTCGCGCGGCAGGTGGAAGTCGTACAGGCGCGACAGCCAGAAACGCAGCGCCGCCGCGCGCAGCATCGGCTGCCAGGCGGTCTGCTCGGCGTCGGTGAACGGCCGCACCGCGTGGTAGGCGTCCAGCATGGCGCGCACGCGGGCGGTGTCGAGCACGCCGGTGTCGAGATCGATGCACCAGTCGTTGACGGTGACGGCGACGTCGAACAGCCAGGTGTCGCAGCCGGCGAAGTAAAAGTCGAAGAAGCCGGTCAGGCGCTCGCCGTCAAACATGACGTTGTTGCGGAACAGGTCGGCGTGCACCGGGCCGCGTTGCAGCTGGCGGTAGGTGTCGCAGCCGGCAAACGCGTCCTGGAAATGCATCTCGGCGCGCAGCAGGTGGGCGCAGCTGTCGTCGAGGAAGGGCAGCACCTGCGGCGTGGTCTCGTTCCACCAGTCCAGGCCGCGCAGATTGGGCTGTTCGAGCGGATAGTCGACGGCGGCCAGGTGCATGCGCGCCAGCATGGCGCCGACGGCGGCGCAATGCACCGGCTGCGGGTCCATCTGCGACTTGCCTTCCAGCTTGGTGACGATGGACGCCGGCTTGCCGTGCAGGGCGACGATCAGCTCGCCCTGGTCGTTGGCGACCGGCGCCGGCACCAGCACGCCGCGATCGGCCAGGTGGTGCATCAGCTTGAGATAAAACGGCAACTGCTCGAAGGACAGGTTCTCGAAGATGGTCAGGACGTATTCGCCCGCTTCCGTCGTCAGGAAAAAGTTGCTGTTCTCGATGCCGCTGGCGATGCCTTTGAGCGCCAAGGGCTGGCCAAGGGGAAATTGCTTGATCCACTGGGTAAGGTCGTCCAGGCTGACCGGGGTAAACACTGCCATGAGAAAACTTGATGAGGTTCGGTGAGCGGCGCAGCCGTCGGGACGGGCGCCGGGGGACGCCCGCGCAGGGCGGGCGCGCGCGTTATTTCACGGCAGGTGGCGCGGCGGTGTCCGTCGAGCCGTCTTCTTCCGTGGTTTTCTTCTTTTTCTTGCCGATGTCGAATTCCATCACCGTCCATTGCGGGCCGCGGTTGGCGCCCCCCATGGCATCGCCGGGTAAGGCGGTGCCGGCCGGGCGGTTCGGCTTCAGCGTGTAGGTGCTGGGGCCGCTTTTGACGGTCGCTTCCACCACTTGACCGCTGTTGTCGCGTTTTTCGGTGATCTTGCGTTCCGGCGCAGGCTTGGCGGTCACGGTGATCGGATCTTCGGCCACTTCCTCTATCTTTTCCAATTTTGGCGGCGCCTGGCTCGGAGTCGACTGGGCAAACGCCGTGTGGGCGACTAGCGTCAGGAGGAGGGCAGGCACAAGAATAGAGGTGCGCGTCATGATGGATCGCCTTAGGGTGAAAAAACGGGTGTGAAAAACCGTCAAATTTTTATGTATGATCCATTGTAACAAACAGACACGCTTCGCTGTTTTTAAAAGCCGATTTCCCCACGGCGTAGCTGGGGTATTGTTATTTTGAAAAGACTGTGGCGGGTGGCGGAAGCGCCGCCAAAACCTGCGATAATGCGCCATTCGTGGCCTTGCCGCCATTGTTGCGCGGCCCCCTCACCCATATCTAGTTTCTATGCAAAATACCCTGCTGTTAGTTGACGGTTCCAGTTACCTCTATCGCGCCTTCCACGCGCTGCCCGACCTGCGCAGCCCGGACGGCCATCCGACCGGCGCCATGCACGGCATGGTCAATATGTTGCGCCGCCTGCGCGCCGACTACCCGGCCGCCTACATCGCCTGCGTGTTCGATGCCAAGGGCAAGACTTTCCGCGACGACATGTATCCCGAGTACAAGGCCACGCGCGCCTCGATGCCGGACGACCTGCGCCTGCAGATCGAGCCCATCCACGAGGCGGTCAAGGCCATGGGCTGGCCCATCCTGATGGTCGAGGGCGTGGAGGCGGACGACGTGATCGGCACGCTGTCGCTGCAGGCGGCGCAGGCCGGCATGAACGTGGTGGTGTCCACCGGCGACAAGGACCTGGCGCAGCTGGTCAATCCGCAGGTCATGCTGATCAACACCATGACCAACGAGAAAATGGACGAAGCCGGCGTGCTGGCCAAGTTCGGCGTGCCGCCGAACCGCATCATCGACTACCTGACCCTGATCGGCGATACCGTCGACAACGTGCCGGGCGTGTCCAAGTGCGGCCCGAAGACCGCGCTCAAGTGGCTGACCGCCTACGACTCGCTGGACGGCGTGATGGCCAACGCCGCCCAGATCGGCGGCGCGGTGGGCGAGAACCTGCGCAGCGCGCTGGAATGGCTGCCCAAGGGCCGCGAACTGATCACCGTCAAGCTGGACTGCGACCTGTCGGCCCACATGGCGACGATCGCCGAATCGCTGGTGGCGCGCGGCGAAGACCAGGAAACGCTGCTGGCCTTCTTCAGCAAATATGGCTTCAAGACGCTGCTGCGCGAGCTGGGCGGGAGCACGCCGTCGGCGCCGGTCGGCGCGGCCGGCAAGGCCGCCGCCGCCGCTGCCACTGCCGCCGCCGCACCGGCGGCCGGCGGCGCCGTGTCCGTCAACATGGACATGTTCGGCGAAGCGCCCAAGCTCAACACCAACTACGAAACCGTGCTGACCGATGAACAGCTGGACAAGTGGATCGCGCTGATCGACGCCGCCAAGCTGACCGCGGTCGATACCGAAACCACGTCGCTGGAGCCGATGACGGCGCAGATGGTCGGCATTTCGCTGTCGGTGGAGCCGGGCGTGGCCTGCTACATCCCGGTCGCGCACGCATATCCCGGCGTGCCGCAGCAGCTGTCGCGCGAGCACGTGCTGGCCAGGCTGAAGCCGTGGCTGGAAGACGCCGGCAAGCTCAAGGTCGGCCAGAACCTGAAGTACGACAGCCACATCTTCGCCAACCACGGCGTCAAGTTGCAAGGCATCCAGCACGACACGCTGCTGGAATCGTATGTGTTCGAATCGCACCGCACGCACGACATGGACAGCCTGGCGCTGCGTCACCTGAACCACACCACCATCCCGTTCGTGGACGTGTGCGGCAAGGGCGCCAGCATGATCACCTTCGACAAGGTGGAGATCGCCCGCGCCACCGAATACGCGGCGGAAGACGCCGACATCACGCTGCGCCTGCACCTGGCCATGATCGGCGAGGTGGAAAACGACGCCAAGCTGAACTTCATCTACCGCAACATCGAACTGCCGACCGCCGTGGTGTTGCAGAAGATCGAACGCAACGGCGTGCACATCGACGCCGAGCTGCTCAACATCCAGTCGGCCGAGCTGGGCGCGCGCATCGTCGAGCTGGAAGCGAAGGCGCATGAGCTGGCCGAGCAGCCGTTCAACCTCGGCTCGCCGAAGCAGATCGGCGAGATCTTCTTCGAGAAGCTGAAGCTGCCGGTGGTGAAGAAGACCCCGAGCGGCGCGCCGTCGACCGACGAGGAAGTGCTGCAAAAGCTGGCCGAGGACTATCCGCTGCCGAAAGTGCTGCTGGAATACCGCAGCCTGTCGAAGCTGAAGTCGACCTACACCGACAAGCTGCCGAAGGGGATCAACCAGGACACCGGCCGCGTGCACACCAACTACGCGCAGGCGGTGGCGGTGACGGGCCGGCTCGCCTCCAACGATCCCAACCTGCAGAACATCCCGATCCGCACCAAGGAAGGCCGCCGCATCCGCGAAGCCTTCATCGCACCGCCGGGCAGCCATATCGTCTCGGCCGACTATTCGCAGATCGAGTTGCGCATCATGGCCCACATCTCGGAAGACGAGAACATGCTGCGCGCGTTTGCCGAGGGCGTGGACATTCACCGCGCCACCGCCGCCGAGATCTTCGGCGTGGCGCCGGAAGAGGTCAGCAGCGAGCAGCGCCGCTACGCCAAGGTCATCAACTTCGGCCTGATCTACGGCATGAGCGCGTTCGGCCTGGCCGGCAACCTGGGCATCGAGCGTGGCGCGGCGCAAAGCTATATCGACCGCTACTTCGCGCGCTTCTCGGGTGTCAAGCAGTACATGGACGACACCCGCTTGCAGGCCAAGGCGCGCGGCTACGTCGAGACCGTGTTCGGCCGCCGCCTGTGGCTGCCGGAGATCAATTCGCCGAACGGCCCGCGCCGCCAGGGCGCCGAACGCGCGGCGATCAACGCGCCGATGCAGGGCACGGCGGCCGACCTGATCAAGCTGGCCATGGTGGCGGTGCAGGACTGGCTGGAAAAGGATAAGCTGCAGACCAAGATGATCATGCAGGTGCATGATGAACTGGTGCTGGAAGTGCCGGACGCCGAACTGGCGCTGGTCAAGGAAATGCTGCCGAAGCTGATGGCCGGCGTGGCGGAGCTGAAGGTTCCGCTGACCGCCGAAGTCGGTGTCGGTAAGAATTGGGAGGAAGCTCACTGAGCTTCCGCTCATTGAGCCTCGGCACGTTAATCATGGAGGAATCGCATGGATGATTTGAGGCAGGATGCAGAGAGTTTGTTGACCAAAACCAGTCTGTCGGACGGCGTCGACCGCCGCGACTTCCTGAAAGTGGCGCTGGGCACCGGCTTCGCCGCCGCAGCTATGCCTGTGGTGGCGCAGAACGTCATCACGACCGACACCGCCGGCCTGACCGCCGGCACCATCACCCTGACGGTGGCCGGCGTGCAGGTGCCGGTCTACCGCGCCCAGCCGGAAGGCAAGACCAACCTGCCGGTGATACTGGTGGTGTCGGAAATCTTCGGCGTGCACGAGCACATCGCCGACGTCGCCCGCCGTTTCGCCAAGCTGGGCTACCTGGCGCTGGCGCCGGACCTGTTCGTGCGCCAGGGCGATCCGCAAAAAGCCGCCTCGATCGCCGAGCTGCAGCGCGACATCATCGCCAAGACGCCGGACGCGCAAGTGATGGCCGACCTCGACGCCACCGTCGCCTGGGCCAAGGCCAACGGCGGCAACGGCGACAAGATCGGCATCACCGGCTTCTGCTGGGGCGGCCGCATCACATGGATGTACGCCGCGCACAATCCGAGCATCAAGGCCGGCGTGGCCTGGTACGGCCGCCTGATGGGTGACAGCACTCCGGTGACTCCCAGGCACCCAGTTGATATCGCTGGATCTCTGACGGTGCCGGTGCTGGGCCTGTACGGCCTGAAGGACACCGGCATCACCCAGGAAGCGATCGCGGCGATGAAGGCGGCGCTGGCCAAGGGGCCGAACAAGGCGACCTTCGTCGTCTATCCGAACTCCGGCCACGCCTTCCATGCCGACTACCGCGCCAGCTACGTCGAGGCCGACGCCAAGGACGGTTGGGCCCGTTTACAGGCATGGTTCAAGCAAAACGGCGTGATTTAAGCCCTGTTTTGCCGGGTTTTTAGCCAAAGATGAGCATAAAACCGGGCCGGGCGGTAAAATGACGCCCCCGGCCTGCGCGCAGCGGCGCGGTCCCTGCTACAAGAGGCTATAACATCGATCCCGTACTCATCTCCATCCTACTGGCCACCACGGTTGCCGGCGTCGTCAGCATCTCGGCTGCCGCGGTGTTCTCGTTTACGCTGCTGTCGAAGGTGGTGGAGCGCATGGTCAGCCTGTCGGTGGGCATCATGCTGTCGACCTCCCTGCTGCACGCCTTGCCGGAAGCATTTGAATCGGGCGCCAGCGCGCGCAGCCTGTTCGCGACCCTGCTGGGCGGGCTGCTGGCCTTCTTCCTGCTGGAGAAGACGGCCATCCTGCGCCATTCGCACCACCACGAGGGCGACGGCCACCACCACCATCACGGCCACGACAAGCGCGAGGCGGGCAAGGCCGGCTGGATGATCCTGGTAGGCGACGGCATGCACAACTTCACCGACGGCATCCTGATCGCGGCGGCCTTCCTGGCCAATCCCGAGCTGGGCCTGGTGACCGGGCTGGCCATCATCGCGCACGAGATTCCGCAGGAGATCGGCGACTTCATCGTACTGCTCAACGCCGGCTTCTCGCGCACGCGGGCCTACGTCTACAATTTGCTGTGCAGCCTGCTGGCGATCGCCGGCGGCCTGCTCGGTTATTACACGCTGGAGCGCGCCAGCAGCATGATTCCGTATGTGTTGGTGTTCGCCTCGTCGGGCTTCATCTACATCGCCGTCAGCGACCTGATGCCCCAGATGCAGCGCCGCGCCACCGTGCGCGAAACCATCCCGCAAGTGCTGCTGATCGCGCTCGGCGTCATCATCGTGCTGTTCCTGACCCACGGCCACTGAGCCTTGTGACCGCTCAATCCGGCACGCTTGCACCAGGCGGCGCCGGGAGTATCATGGTGGGATGAACTCCAGACAAAAAAAACAGGCTGTAGCGTTGGCGGCATTGTCCGCTGCTGACCGCGCTCGTTTGGAACGCTTGGCTGCCTTGGCTCAGGTGACGCCGGAACATCTCTGGCCCGATGTTTGGCTCTACGGCTTTGAAGACGTCGAGGAGGGTATTCAGGCAGACTTACTGGCAGACGAAGAAATTGCTGCGGGCACGACTATTTCGAACGAAGAAGTAATGGCTCATATACGAGGCATATTGGATAGTCATGCAAAGCGGAAACGGCGCACCGGCTAAGTTGGAGGTGCGTTGGTTATCAGCCGCGCTGTCATCGTTGGATAAATCACTTGAGCACATCGCGGCGCAAGACGTAAACGCCAGGGATCTTGTATCTCAGCGCTTGCTGACTGCCTTGGATGTCATCGCCTTTCAACCGAATATAGGTACGCGAACACGCCGGCGGAATACGCGCCGGTTTCCTATCCCCAAGACGGGCCATGCGATTGAATATCGCGTGGAGGGCGATGCTATTACCGTTACACGGTGGGTTCGACAGGCCCGTGTGCGAAGGCTTTAATCGCCAGTCGCCACCGGCCGAGCCGGGTCGGCGCACCATTCGCTCCAGGAGCCGGGGTAGAGTGCGGCGCCAGAGAGGCCGGCCACTTCCAGTGCCAGCAGATTGTGGCAGGCCGTCACGCCGGAGCCGCATTGCATGATCGCCTGTGGCGCGCTGGCGAACAGCGGCGCGAATTCTTCCTTCAATTGCGCGGCGTCCTTGAATCGGCCGTCGGCGTTCAGGTTGTCCTTGAAGAAGCGGTTCTTCGCGCCGGGAATATGGCCGCCGACCGGATCGATGGTCTCGTTCTCGCCGCGATAACGGTCGGCTGCGCGGGCATCGACCACGGTGCGTGCCTGCGCGGCCAGGTTGGCCACCACATCCTCCACCGACACCGTCGTCGCCAGCGACGACTGCTCGTGGATCGTGCCGCGCGCGCGCGGCGCTTCCGGCGTCACCATCGGCAAGCCTTGCGATTGCCATGCGGCCAGGCCGCCGTCCAGCACCGCCACCGCCGGATGGCCCACCCAGCGCAGCAGCCACCACAAGCGCGCCGCGAACATGCCGCCGTGCGCGTCATACGCCACCACTTGCGTGTCGTCGTTGATGCCCCAGCCGCGCAAGGTCTCGATCAGCGCCGCGCGATCCGGCAGCGGATGGCGGCCGCGGAACTTGCCGTCCACACCCTGCTTGGCGCCCGACAGATCGGTATCGATATTGGCAAACTGCGCGTTCTGGATATGGCCGATGGCAAAGCCGTCGCGGCCCGCGTTGGGATTCATCAGGTCGTGGCGGCAATCGAGTATCACCCAATTGTCGTCGGTCAGGTGCTGGGACAGTTCGGCGGCGCCGATCAGAGTGGTGTGCATATTCCGGGGTTCCTTAGAGGTTGTTTCAACATGCCCGCAGCGAGGAGCTGTTACGAAGCTGTGGGCATGTTGAAACGGCCTCTTAGACTTCGCTGGCTATGGGATCGGTATTGGCTATCGCCTTACCGCGCTCGGTGTTACGCGTATTGTAAAACGTTGTGGCCACACCGGACACCAGTATCACGCCTATGCCCACCCAGCTGTGCCAGCTGAACACGTCGCCGAACACCAGCACGCCCCACACGCTGGAAAACACGATGCCGGTGTATTGCAGATTGGCCACCACCAGCGTCTGCCCCAGGCGATAGGCGCGCGTCATGGCGATCTGCGCGCTGGTGGCGCAGATGCCGATGCCCAGCAACAGCAAACCGCCGTGCATGCTGGTGATCGGATGCCACACCGCGCCCTGGTCGCCGGCAAACACGAAATTGCCGGCGATGCCGGCCAGCAGGTTCATGATCGAGAAGTAGAACACCACGCGGTTCTCGGGCTCGCCCGCCAGCCCCAGCTTGCGCACCTGCATATAGGCCATGGCCGACAGCACGCTGGAGCTGAGCGCGATCAGCGCCGGCGTCAGTTGATTGGCGTGGAAGGCCGGCTGCAACAGCAGCGTGACGCCGACAAAGCTCATGCCGACCGCCGCCAGCAGCGGCCACTTGACCTGGTTCTTGGCATGCCACCAGCCCAGCGCGAACAGCCACACGGCGATCCAGATCGGCGCCATGTAGTTGAGGGTCATGGCGGTGGCCAGCGGCAGCTTGGCGATGGCGTAGAACCACAGCCACAGCGACACCACGCCGACCAGCCCGCGCCACAAGTGGGCGCCCGGCATGGTGGTGGTGAATTTACCGCCTTGAAGTTTGATGATGGTGAACAGCACGGTCACGCCGACCACGCCACGGTACATCACGATTTCGGATGTGGAGAACTGCTCCGAGGCCAGCTTCACGCACACCCCCATGGCGGCGAACATGAAACTGGCAAACAACATCCAAAGTGACTGCATCGGTTTCCTATAAATCGATATTGGCCCGGTACCACTCGTGGAAGTGCTGCATGCCGTCTTCCATCGGCGACTGGTAAGGACCGGCGTCGCTGGTGCCGCGTTGCATCAGCACTTTGCGGCCGGCATCCATGCGCAGGGCGATCTCGTCGTCCTCGACGCAGGTTTCAAAGTAGGCCGCGCGTTCCGCTTCGATGAACTCGCGCTCGAACAGCACGATCTCCTCGGGGTAGTAGAACTCGACCACGTTCCTGGTGCGCTGCGGGCCATCCGGCCACAGCGTCGAAACGATCAGCACATGCGGATACCACTCGACCATGATGTTCGGATACAGCGTCAGCCAGATGGCGCCGTACGGCGGCGGTTCGCCGCCACGGAACTTGAGCACCTGCTCCTGCCAGCGCTTGTAGATCTCGGAGCCGGACTTCTGCAAGCCCTTGTTGACGCCGACCGTCTGCACGCTGTAGTCGCGGCCGAATTCCCAGCGCAGGTCGTCGCAGCTGACGAAGCCACCCAGGCCCGGATGGAAGGGCTCGACGTGATAGTCTTCCAGATAGACTTCAATGAAAGTCTTCCAGTTGTAGTTGCAGGTCTGGACTTCGACGTGGTCGAACATATAGCCGGAGAAATCCAGGTCCTTGGTGACCGACAGATCCTTGAGCTTTTCCATGACGTTGTAGCCGTTCTGCTCGAACAGCAGGCCGTTCCAGCTTTGCAACTGGGTCTTCGGCAGGTTCAGGCACGGCGTCTCGGGGAAGTGCGGCGCGCCGATCAGCTCCCCCTTGAGGTCGTAGGTCCAGCGGTGCAGCGGGCAGACGATGTTGTTGGCGTTGCCGCGGCCGTTGAACATCAGCGCCTGGCGATGGCGGCAGACGTTGGACAGCAGCTCCAGCCCGTTTGCGTTGCGCACCAGCATACGCCCTTCGTTTTCGGAAACGAGGGTCGCGAAGTCGCCGGCATTCGGCACCATCAGCTCGTGCCCGATGTAGCGCGGGCCGGCCTGAAATAATTGCTGCATTTCCCGCTGCAGTAGCGCTTCGTCAAAGTAGACGTCAACCGGAAGTTGCGCGTGTGGACGCGCCAGCTTGGCGTGGGTACCCAGATCGGACATCCCAACCCCCCTTAATATGTGCACCAAAGAGAGACAGAATCCGTAAAGACCTGAATTCAAAGTTGTTGAAAATGGTATTTCGGACAGAACCGGAGATTATACCGCGTTTCTCCCCGTTCCAGCGGACTGCCGTGCTTGTATTTATATGCGTATCATTGTAATAAACGCATGCTTATGCGGGATATGAGGACGATTGCGATAAAATCCATAGTTTACGCCCTCGGCTTGGCCGCTATAGTTCCACCGGATAAGGTGGTTTGTTCTAAAATAACGGGCTACACTGCGCTGGCACGTGTTTTTGCCTTGAAACCTGAGTGACTATGTCTAAGAAATTAACTGCCGACGCGACCACCGCCGCCCCCGTCTCGTTTGAAGAAGCGATGGCGGAACTGGCCCAGCTGGTTGCACAAATGGAGGCAGGCCAACTGCCGCTGGAAGCCTCGGTGGCCGCCTATGCGCGCGGCTCGGAGCTGGTGAAGTTCTGCGCCGCCCAGCTGGAAAAAGTGGAGTCCCAGGTCAAGGTGCTGGAAGGCGACATGCTCAAGCCTTTCGCGGAAGCCGGCGAGGCCGAACAATGAACGGCGCCTTCGACGATTGGATGAAGACCGTGCAGGCGGCATCGGAAAACGATTTATCCGGTTTCCTTCCTGCTGCCACCGTGGTGCCGACCAAGCTGCACGCGGCGATGCGCTATGCGCTGCTGGGCGGCGGCAAGCGCGTGCGTCCGCTGCTGGTGTACGCGGCCGGCGCGCTGTTCGGCGCCGACGCGGCCATCCTGAGCCGCGCGGCGGCGGCGGTGGAAATGATCCACGCCTATTCGCTGGTGCACGACGACATGCCGTGCATGGACGACGATGAACTGCGCCGCGGCAAGCCGACGGTGCACGTGGCCTACGACGAAGCGACCGCGCTGCTGGTCGGCGACGCGCTGCAATCGCAGGCCTTCCTGGTGCTGTCCGAAGCGGACAGGATCCCTGCGGCGCGCCAGGTGGCGATGCTGCGCCTGCTGGCGCACGCCTCCGGCTCGGCCGGCATGTGCGGCGGCCAGGCAATCGATCTCGACAGCGTGGGCCTGAGCCTGACGCTGGAACAGCTGGAGCAGATGCACCAGCTCAAAACCGGCGCGCTGCTGCGCGCCGCGGTGGTACTGGGCGCGCTGGCCGGCAAGGATCTCGATCC
Source organism: Duganella sp. S19_KUP01_CR8 (assembly GCF_036688705.1). Taxonomy (NCBI): domain Bacteria; kingdom Pseudomonadati; phylum Pseudomonadota; class Betaproteobacteria; order Burkholderiales; family Oxalobacteraceae; genus Duganella; species Duganella sp. S19_KUP01_CR8. The sequence continues at coordinate 15,336 of NZ_JAQQPR010000001.1, forward strand.
GGCCGAACTGACCGCGCTGAACGACTATGCACGCGCCATCGGCCTGGCCTTCCAGGTGGTGGACGACGTACTCGACGCCACGGCCGATTCGGCCACGCTGGGCAAGACCGCCGGCAAGGACGCCGCCGACAACAAACCGACCTATGTCTCGATCCTGGGTCTGGAACCGTCGCGCGCACTGGCGCAAAAATTGCGGCTCGACGCGCACGCAGCGCTCGCGCCGTTTGGAGAAAAAGCTCTGCGGTTACGCGAACTCGCGGATTTGATCGTGCAGCGGAAGGCATAAATGAAATTGCTCGAAAACATAGACTCTCCGGCGGATGTGCGCAAACTGGCGCGCACCCAGCTGACGCCGCTTGCGCATGAACTGCGCAGCTACCTGCTGGATTCGGTCTCGAAGACCGGCGGCCACCTGTCGTCCAACCTGGGCACGGTCGAACTGACCGTGGCGCTGCACTACGTGTTCAACACGCCGCACGACCGCATCGTGTGGGACGTGGGCCACCAGACCTATTCGCACAAGATCCTCACCGGCCGCCGCGAGCGCATGCACACGCTGCGCCAGCTGAACGGCATCTCCGGCTTCCCGAAACGCGACGAAAGCGAGTACGACACCTTCGGCACCGCGCACTCGTCGACCTCGATCTCGGCGGCGCTGGGCATGGCGCAGGCGGCCAAGATCAAGGGCGAGCACCGCCACGCGATCGCCGTGATCGGCGACGGCTCGATGACGGCCGGCATGGCCTTCGAAGCGCTGAACAACGCCGGCGTGCAGGAAGACTTGAACCTGCTGGTGATCCTGAACGACAACGACATGTCGATCTCGCCGCCGGTGGGCGCGCTGAACCGCTACCTGGCGCGCTTGATGTCGGGCCAGTTCTACGCCGCCGCCAAGAACGTCGGCAAGTCCGTGCTGCCCGGCCCCGTGCTGGAGCTGGCCAAGCGCCTGGAAGAGCACGCCAAGGGCATGGTGGTTCCGGCCACGATGTTCGAGGAGTTCGGCTTCAACTACATCGGCCCGATCGACGGCCACGACCTCGAATCGCTGGTGCCGACGCTGCAGAACATCAAGCAGCTCAAGGGCCCGCAGTTCCTGCACGTGGTGACCAAGAAGGGCCAGGGCTACAAGCTGGCCGAGGCGGAGCCGGTGCTGTACCACGGCACGCCGAAATTCAATCCGGCCGAAGGCATCAAGCCGGCCGCCGCACCGGGCAAGATCAGCTACACCGACGTGTTCGGCAACTGGCTGTGCGACATGGCGGCCGCCGACAAGAAGCTGGTCGCGATCACGCCGGCCATGCGCGAAGGTTCGGGCATGGTGCGCTTCGAGCAGGAATACCCTGACCGCTACTTCGACGTCGGCATCGCCGAGCAGCACGCCGTGACCTTCGGCGCCGGCCTGGCCTGCGAAGGCCTGAAGCCGGTGGTGGCGATCTACTCCACCTTCCTGCAACGCGGCTACGACCAGTTGATCCACGACGTCGCGCTGCAAAACCTGGACGTGACGTTCGCGCTGGACCGCGCGGGCCTGGTGGGCGCCGACGGCGCCACCCATGCCGGCAACTACGACATGGCGTATCTGCGCTGCATTCCGAACATGGTGGTCATGGCCGCCTCGGACGAGAACGAATGCCGCCAGATGCTGACCACCGGCTACCAGTACAAGGGTCCGGCGGCGATCCGCTATCCACGCGGCGCCGGCAACGGCGCGGCGATCAAGCCGGAGCTGACCGCGCTGGAAATCGGCAAGGGCGAAATCAAGCGCAAGGGCCAGAAGATAGCCATTTTGGCCTTCGGTTCGATGGTGGCGCCTGCGATGGCCGCCGGCGAAACGCTGGACGCCACGGTCGCCAACATGCGCTTCATCAAACCGCTGGACGTGGAACTGGTGAAGCAGCTGGCCGCCGAACATGATTACCTGGTGACGGTGGAAGAGGGTTCCATCATGGGTGGCGCCGGTTCCGCCGTGGCCGAAGCGATGGCCGCCGAAGGCATCGTCAAGCCATTGCAGATGCTGGGCCTGCCGGACAAGTTCATCGACCACGGCGACCCGGCCAAGCTGCTGGCCAGCGTGGGCCTGGACGCCGCCGGCATCACCGCCTCGATCAAGCAACGCCACGCCGCCGCCGAGCCGCGCCTGGTGGTCAATAACGGCTAAACCCAGCCCGGGGTCAGGTCCCCCATTTGTGCATCGGTTCGGCTGAATAACCGGACTGATGCACAAATGGGGGACCTGACCCCGGGTTTTTCTTGCCTATCGTGAAGGCGTATCCTATATTGGTATAAACAGTTTATTCGGTTTATATCGCCATGAATGCCGCCGCTTCCCTGTTTGCCGGTTTGCTGTTCGCTTGCGGGACGGCGGGCGCGCAGGTGCCGGAATCGGGCAGGGCTCAGGAAATGGGTTTCAGCGCCGAGGAAGTGGCCAGTTCGGTGGAAGACCGCTACATCGATCGCGTGGTCGGATTGGCTGCAGCCGGGCACCTGGACGACGACCGTATCTTGCTGGCACGGCTGCAAACCATAGGCGCCGGCCTGATACGCGCCGCCGTGGCGCTGAAGCCGGAAGTGGCCGGGTGGGAGTGGGAGTTCCATACCACCAGCGACGCCGAAGTCGACGCCATCTGCATGGCTGGCGGCAAAATCCTGGTGGGCAGCGCCTTCGTGCGCCAGCTGGCATTGAGCGACGGTGAACTGGCAACCCTGCTGGGCCATGAAGTCGCCCACGCGGTGGCCGAGCATCATCGCGAAACCTTGTCGGAAGCGCTATTCCTGAACCGCTATCCGGCGGTGCCGCTGGAGGTGGTGATGGAGCGGCTGGAGAGCGACCTCTCGGTGCAGATCCGCCTGTCCAAACTATCGAACATGCAGGAATCGGAGGCGGACCAATTGGGCATGGTGCTGGCGCACCGCGCCGGCTGGCCGGCGGCCGACATGGTCAGTTTCTACCGCAAGCTGTCGACCGGCGACCAGGCGGCGCTGGTGGCCGGCGCCTATCCGGCCAGCGCCTCGCGCCTCAGCATGGCCAAGGGCATGGCGCTGTTGTTCCAGGCCGACCGTTAAGCTGCTTAGCCGCGCTTGCGCTCGTGCTGCCACAGCACGTCGCTGCCGCCGCCGAAACGATTCAACACCCGCGACAGCACAAACATCAAGTCCGACAAGCGGTTCACGTACTGGCGCGGATGCTCGTGGATGGTCTCGGTCTTGCCCAGCGTGACGATGGCGCGTTCGGCGCGGCGGCATACGGTGCGGCACACGTGCGCCTGCGAGGCCGCGCGCGAGCCGGCCGGCAAAATGAATTCCGTCAGCGCCGGCAGGGTGGCGTTGTACTTGGCCAGCAGCGTGTCCAGGCGCTCGACGTGCGCCTCGGTGATCATCTGGTAGCCGGGGATGCACAACTCGCCGCCAAGGTCGAACAGGTCGTGCTGGATGGTGACCAGCTCTTCGCGCAGGTCGGCCGGCATGTCTTCGCACAGCAGCAGGCCGATGTGCGAATTCAGCTCGTCGACTTCGCCGATCGAGTGGATGCGCACGCTGTCCTTGTCGGTGCGGCTGCCGTCGCCCAGGCCGGTGGTGCCGCCGTCGCCGGTGCGGGTGGCGATTTTGGAAAGTCGATTGCCCATGGTGCTCCCTGATGCATGAAAGTGTGAGGATGCGATTGTAGACTACGCGGCGGCCTTGTGCTCCACCAGCTGCTGCCCCCAATCGTACAGCGTTTGCAGCACGGGCCACAGGCTGGCGCCCAGCGCGGTCAGCGAATAGTCGGTGCGCAGCGGTTTTTCGTCATACACCCGGCGCTCGACGATGCCGTCCGCCTCCAGTTCGCGCAGCTGCTGCGTCAGCATTTTCTGGCTGACCGGCGGAATGCTGCGCTGAAGCTCGCCAAAGCGCATGGTGCGCGTGCCCAGCATGTGCAGGATGATCGGCTTCCATTTACCGCCGACGATATTGATCGCCGCCACCAGCGGACAGTCGACCGGGTTTTCGATATGCCACCGTCGTTGCGTCATGGTGCTCCTTTCCAGACTCGTTACAAATCGCCGACAGGCACTAAAAAGTGCGTACTTGTGACGGCCGCGTGTTGGCTTGAGAATGTGATCATAGACTGTTTTCAAGGAGCTGTATCGATGGCCGCACCACGTATCGTCCGCATTTCCATCCTGCCTTTCGGCATGGTCAACTGCCACCTCATCATCGGCGACGGCGGCTGCGTGCTGGTCGATGCCGGGCTGCCCGGCTCGGAGGGCAAGATCGCCCGCGCGCTTAGGCGCCACGGCCTGGCGTTTGCCGATATCCGCCTGATCGTCATCACCCACGCCCACGTCGATCATGCGGGCAGCGCGGCGCGGCTGCGCGAGCTGTCCGGCGCGCCGGTGCTGGCGCATCGCGGCGACCTGCCGTACTACCGCCAGCTGCTGCCGATGACTTTTTGCAGCACCGGCTGGTTCGGCCGCCTGTTTCTCAGGACCGGCCTGATACGCCAGCCCTATGTGCCGTTCACGCCGGATATCCTGATGGGGGACGGACAGATTGTTCCGCTGTCGCAGTACGGTGTGGAAGGCGTGGCGTGCCATACGCCCGGCCATACCGCCGGATCGGTATCGATCGAGCTGGCGGGCGGCGAGGTGCTGGTGGGCGACCTGATCGCGTCGGGCGTGCTGTTGGGAGGCCTGGTGCGCACCGGACATGCGATCCGGCCGCCGTTTGAAGACGATCCGCATGCGACGGCGTCGGCCTTGCAGCGATTGGTCGATGCCGGCATGCGGACCTTCTACATGGGGCATGGCGGCCCTCTGCCTGCCGCCGAAGTGCGCGCGCACGCCGGGAAATTACGTCGCCTGGCTTGCCATCATCCGGGCGATAGTTGTGTAAAGTAGTCAAACATTCCACAGCATCGGGCGTTTGTGCTTACAATCGACATCTGATTCCGCGCTTCCAGGTGTCCACGCATGAACACTGCCATTCCCGAGCCGGCCGTACTGGCCGATATCGCCGCCCGCCGCGCGCAGGTCGCCGCGGCCTTGCTGCATGTGCTGCCGGCGCGCGCCATCCTGTCCGAGCCGGAAGACACCCGCCCCTACGAATGCGACGGCCTGGCCGCCTACCGCCAGTTGCCGATGATCGTCGTGCTGCCGGATAGCGAGGCGCAGATCGTCGCCGTGCTGCAGGTATGCCGCGAGCTGAAGGTGCCGGTCGTGCCGCGCGGCGCCGGCACCGGCCTGTCCGGCGGCGCGATGCCGATCGCCGACGGCGTGGTGCTGTCGACCGCGCGCCTGAACCGCATCGTGCGCATGGACGCCTATTCGCGGACCGCCGTGGTGCAGCCGGGAGTGCGCAACCTGGCGATCTCGGAAGCGGCGGCGCCGCATGGCCTGTACTACGCGCCCGATCCGTCATCGCAGATCGCCTGCACCATCGGCGGCAACGTGGCGGAGAACTCCGGCGGCGTGCACTGCCTCAAATACGGCCTGACCGTGCACAACGTGCTGCGCGTGCGCATGGTGACCATCGATGGCGACGTGGTGGAGCTGGGCAGCGAGGCGCTCGACGCGCCGGGGCTGGACCTGCTGTCGGTGTTCATCGGTTCGGAGGGCATGCTGGGCATCGTCACCGAGGTGACGGTCAAGCTGGTGCCCAAGCCGGCCACCGCGCGCGTGATCATGGCGTCGTTCAACGAGGTGACGGCGGGCTGCAACGCGGTGGCGGCGCTGATCGCGGCCGGCATCATCCCGGCCGGGCTGGAGATGATGGACCAGACCTCGTCGCGCATGGTCGAACCCTTCGTCAAGGCCGGCTACGATACCGAGGCCGCCGCCATCCTCCTGTGCGAGGCCGATGGCACCATCGAGGAAGTGGAAGAGGAAATCGCCCGCATGTCGGCGGTGTTGAACACGGCCGGCGCCAGCGCCATCGCGGTGTCGCAGACGGAGGCGGAGCGCCTGAAGTTCTGGTCCGGCCGCAAGAACGCGTTTCCGGCGGCGGGCCGCATCTCGCCCGACTACTACTGCATGGACGGCACCATCCCGCGCAAGCGCCTGGGCCAGGTGCTGGCAGGGATCGCGCAGATGGAGAGCAAGTACGGCCTGCGCTGCGCCAATGTGTTCCATGCCGGCGACGGCAACCTGCATCCGCTGATCCTGTTCAACGCCAACATCCCCGATGAATTCGAGCGCGCCGAAGCCTTCGGCGCCGAGATCCTGGCGCTGTGCGTGGAAGTTGGCGGCACCATCACCGGCGAGCATGGCGTCGGCATCGAGAAGATCAATTCGATGTGCGCGCAGTTCGCGCCGGCCGAGCTGGATGCCTTCTTCTCGGTCAAGCGCGCCTTTGATACGGCGGGCCTGCTCAATCCCGACAAGGCCATCCCCACGCTGAACCGCTGCGCCGAATTCGGCAAGATGCGCGTCAGTGGCGGCATGCTGCCGTTCTCCCATCTGCCGCGCTTTTAAACGGAGCGACATGACGACCGAATCGTATTCCCACATCGCCGCGCAGTTCAGCGAGCGCATACGTGTCGCCACGGAGGCCGGCACGCCGCTGCGCCTGCGCGGCGGCGGCAGCAAGGACTGGTACGGGCAGCCGCCGCAGGGCGAGGTGCTCGACACCCGAGCCTACGCTGGCATCGTCTCCTACGAGCCGACCGAATTGGTCATCACAGCGCGCTGCGGCACGCCGCTGGCGGAGATCGAAGCGCTGCTGGCGCAGCACCAGCAGATGCTGGCCTTCGAGCCGCCGCGCTACGGCGCCGCATCGACCATCGGCGGCGTGGTGGCCAGCGCCTTGTCCGGCCCGCGCCGCGCCAGTGCCGGTGCGGTGCGCGATTTCGTGCTCGGCGCGGTGCTGATGGACGGCCACGGCGAGGCGCTGCGCTTCGGCGGCCAGGTGATGAAGAACGTGGCGGGTTACGACGTTTCGCGCCTGCTGGCCGGTTCGCTGGGCACGCTGGGCCTGATACTGGAAGTGTCGCTCAAGGTTCTGCCGGTGCCGCTGCGCGAGGCTAGCCTGCGCTTCGAGATGAGCGAGATCGACGCGCTGCGCCACCTGAACGAATGGGCCGGCCAGCCGCTGCCGATATCGGCCAGTTGCTGGCACCAGGGCGTGTTGTCATTGCGGCTGTCCGGCGCCGAGGCGGCGGTGGAGGCGGCGCAGCGCAAGCTGGGCGGCGCGCCGCTGGAAGACGATGCGGCATTCTGGACTTCGCTGCGCGACCAGACGCACGGCTATTTCGACGGCGGCAGTTTGTGGCGCCTGTCTGTGCCGCCTGCGGCCAGCGCCATCATCCTGCGCGGCGAGCAGCTGATCGAGTGGGGCGGGGCGCAGCGCTGGCTCAAAGTGGAAACCACCGATGCCGAACAGGCGGCCGGCATACGCCGCGCCGTGGCGGCCGCCGGCGGCCACGCGACGCTGTTCCGGGGCGCGGACAAGAGCGTCGGCGTGTTCCATCCGCTGGCGCCGGCCGTGGCGAAGATTCATGAGCGCTTGAAACAGTCCTTCGATCCGGCGGGGATCTTCAATCCCGGCCGCATGTATTAGTGCACTAGCGAACCCTATGCAAACCAACCTGGCTGACTTCATCAAGAACACCCGCGAAGGCGAAGAGGCCGACGCCATCCTGCGCGCCTGCGTCCACTGCGGCTTCTGCACCGCCACCTGTCCGACCTACCAGCTGCTGGGCGACGAGCTGGATGGTCCGCGCGGCCGCATCTACCTGATCAAGCAGGTGCTGGAAGGCGCGCCGGTGACGGTCAAGACGCAGACCCACCTGGACCGCTGCCTGACCTGCCGCAACTGCGAGACCACCTGTCCGTCAGGCGTCAAGTACGGCCGCCTGATCGACATCGGCCGCAAGGTGGTGGAGGAGCGCGTGGAACGGCCGTTCATCGAACGAATGAAGCGGCTGGTGCTGAAGGAAGCCTTGCCGCGCAAGGCTGTCTTTACGGCGGCATTGCGCGCGGGGCAGCTATTCCGGCCGCTGCTGTCGCCCGCCATGCAGGACAAGATCCCGGCGCTGCAAAGCGCCGGCGTGTGGCCGTCGCGCCAGCATGCGCGCAAGATGCTGGTGCTGGAAGGCTGCGCGCAGCCGGCGATGGCGCCGAATATCAACTCCGCCACCGCGCGCGTGCTGGATGCGCTGGGCGTGCAGCTGATCGTCGCGCCCAAGGCAGGCTGCTGCGGCGCGGTGCACCATCACCTGAACGACCAGGAGGCGGCGCTGGACGACATGCGCCGCAATGTCGACGCCTGGTGGCCGTACGTGCAGGATGGCGTGGTGGAAGCGATCCTGATGACCGCTTCCGGCTGCGGCGTCACCGTCAAGGAATACGGCCACCTGCTGGCGCACGACAGCGCCTACGCCGCCAAGGCGCAGCGCATCTCGGCGCTGACGCGCGACCTGAGCGAAGTGATGCCGGAATTCGAGGAAGAACTGAAGCACCGCGCCAGCATCAGGGAGCGCGTGGCCTACCACCCGCCATGTACACTGCAGCACGGCCAGCAGATACGCGGCAAGGTGGAAGGCGTGCTGCGCGCGGTCGGCGTCGACGTCGTGCTTTGCGCGGACAGCCATCTGTGCTGTGGCTCGGCGGGCACCTACTCGCTGCTGCAATCGGAACTGTCGCTGCAGCTGCGCGACCGCAAGCTGGCCAACCTGGCCGATACCGGCGCCACCACCATCGTCTCGGCCAACGTCGGCTGCACCGCGCACCTGCAATCGGGCACGGACACGCCGGTCAGGCACTGGATAGAGCTAATAGACCGGGCGCTGTAGCGTCGTCATTCCCGCGAAAGCGGGAATCCATAGCCACTGGACTCAGACACCCAGCATGGATTCCCGCCTGCGCGGGAATGACGGCGACGCGGCTAGCCTTGCACAAATAAGGGCATCTGCGCGGTGCCGCCTGCCGGCTCGCCGTGCAGGCTGAGGATGGGCGGCAGTTGCGCGGCTGCCTGCCACACTGCCGCCGTGTCGAAACTGGCGACCCAGGCCAGCACCTCGTCCGCCGGCATTGGCCGGGCGATGCCGTAGCCTTGCACCAGGTCGCAGCCCAGGCGCATCAGCATGGCGCCGTGCTCCATGGTCTCCACGCCCTCGGCGATCACGCCCAGGCCGAAGGACTTGGCCAGGCCGATGACGGCGCTCACCAAGTGCAGGTCGTCGCGGTCCACCAGCATATTGCGCACGAAGCTCTGGTCGATCTTCAGCATGTCCGCCGGCAGCCGCTTCAGGTAGGACATCGACGAATAGCCGGTGCCGAAATCGTCCAGCGCGAAGCTGATGCCCAGCGCCTGGCAATCGAGCATGATGCTGCGCACGTGGGCGATGTCGCTCAGGGCCGACGATTCCAGTATCTCCAGCTCCAGCATATGCGGCGGCACGTCCGGGAACTCGGCCAGGATGGCCGTCAGCCGCTCGACGAAATCGGCGCGCTGGAAATGGCGGGCGGCGATGTTGACGCTGATGACCCAGCGCGCATCGAAGGCGCGCCAGCCCTGCAGCTGGCGCAAGGCCTCGCGCAGCACCCATTCGCCGATGTCGACGATGACGTCGCTGTGCTCGACGATGGGCAGGAAGTCCCCCGGCCCGACCACGCCGCGCAGCGGATGTTCCCAACGCAGCAGCGCTTCCATGCCGACGATGCGGGCCTTGCGCATGTCCAGCTTCGGCTGGTAGTACAGCCGCAGTTCGCCGTCGCGCAGGGCGGCGCGCACTTCGGTGCGGCGGTTGTGGTGGGTGCGCACCTGCTCGTCCAGGTCGGCGTCGAAGAAGTGATAGCGGTTGCGGCCCGTGATCTTGGCCTGGTACAGCGCCTGGTCGGCGTGGCGCAGCAGGCTGTCGGCGCTGATCTCGTTGCCGGTGTAGACCGCCACGCCGGCGCTGGCCGACATGCCCACCGCTTCGCCCTCGCACAGGTACTCGCGCGACAGCGCCGCCATCAAACGGTCCAGCGCCTGCTCGACGGCGGCGCGGTTGTCCATCTCCGGCAGCAGCAGCACGAATTCGTCGCCGCCCAGGCGCGCCACGTAATGGCGCTGGCCGGCAAAGTCGTGCAGGCGGCTGGCGGCCTGCTTGAGGATCTCGTCGCCGATGTCCTGGCCCAGCGTCTGGTTCACATGCTGGAAGTGATCGAGGTCGAACAGGCAGATGGCCAGCAGGTAGTCCTGTTCGCGCGCGCGGATGACTTCCTGCTCGAAGCGGGTGGCCAGCGCCGCGCGGTTGGGCAGGCCGGTGAGGATGTCGTGGTTGCTCTGCCAGGAGATCTGCTGCATCAGCTGGCGGCGTTCGGTCACGTCGCGGAACACCAGCACCGAGCCTTGCACTTCGTTGTGCGCGGAGCGGATCGCGTTGGCGGTGTATTCGACGGTAATGATATCGCCCATGCGGTTGCGCAGGCTCTGGTTGCCGACCTTGATCACTTCGCCGCCGGCGTAGATCGCCGCCATGGACTTGAGCAGCGAGTGCTGGCCGAAATTATTCGCCAGTACGAACACCTGGTGCAGTTCCATGCCGCGCGCTCGCGTTTCGGACCAGCCGGTGAGCTGCTGGGCGACGTCGTTGATGGTGGCGATCTTGCCGCTTAAATCGGTGGTGATGACGGCGTCGCCGATGGAGGCCAGCGTGACTTCGATGCGTTCCTTCTCCACTTGCAGCAGCGCCTGCGCTTCCAGCGTTTGCGCCAGCTGTTCGCTCAACTTGTTCTGGCTTTGCTGGAGCTTGTGCACCAGCGCCTGCACGCGCTGCGCCATGTTGTTGAAGGTGGTGGCCAGCATGCGTGCCTCCAGCGTGCCGCCGACCGGCAGGCGCACGTTGTGGTCGCCGTTCTGGAAGCGGGTGGTGGTGTCGGTTACGCGCTTGAGCATGCGCTTGTTGGCGAAGATGATGATGCCCAGCAGCGTGTAGATGATGGCGATGTTGATCAGCGAGATCGCCGCCTGCTGGCGCAACGTGCGCCATACCTGCGCCAGCGGCAGTGTCGGTTCGAAGCCCAGCACCAGGCTGGCGCTGCCGATGTAGATGGTGCGGTTGATCGGTTCCAGCCCGTGCAGGCCGCGGAACCACGTCGGGTACTCCGGCAGCGGCGGCGCGCTGCGCAGCGCTTCCAGGTGGCCGCCGGCGTAGTCCAGCCGCGCCGAGACCAGGTCGGCCTCCAGCAGCAGCGCGCTGGACAGGGTGTTGTCGAGGGCGGCGCGGTCCGGCGTGGTCAGCGCGGGCAGCAGTGCCTTGTGCAGGTAGACGCCCAGTTCGCCCGCATCGTGTTGATAGCGGGCGTTGGCGTAGGCGGTCTCCGACTGAAACAGCAGCGTATATCGCACGCCCACCACGATGGCGATGATGAGGAAGATGGGAACGAATAAACGGGAGTACATCCCCATCCGCATCCAGCGCGACAGTAGTTTTCCAAACAACGACATAGGCGACGGATTCGATTCTTGGAAATGACCAGAGGCCATTATTACCGAAAAGTTAACCGAAGGCACGTTTTTTGGAAAACGTTTTCACTCTTTTTACAATTTTTTATGGGGCGCCGGTTTCGCCTGCTTATTCCGCCAGCAGTTTAGTAATGTCGGCCACCAGGTCTTCCGGCTTGGTGGCGGGGGCGTAACGGTTGTAGACCGTGCCGTCCTTGCGGATCAGGAACTTGGTGAAGTTCCATTTGATCGCCTCGGTGCCGAGGATGCCAGGGGCATCTTTTTTCAGTTTAGTAAACAGCGGATGAGCGCTGTCGCCATTGACGTCGATCTTGGCGAACAGCGGGAAGGTGACGCCGTAGTTTTTTTCGCAGAAGGCGCCGATCTCCTCGGCCTGGCCGGGTTCCTGCGCGCCGAACTGGTTGCAGGGGAAGCCCAGCACCACCACGCCCTTGTCCTTGAACTGCTGGTACACGTCCTCCAGGCCCTTGTACTGCGGCGTGAAGCCGCATTTGCTGGCGGTGTTGACGATCAACAGCACCTGGCCCTGGTACTGGCCCAGGTTGACGGGGGCGCCGGACAGGTTGTCGGCGGTGATGTCGTAAATTGTGGTCATGGTGTTAGACGAGTCCTAAATGTTCGGTTCCGGCCGCGAGGTCCCGGTTCTTGGCGGCCTTGCCTTCAAGCTTGATGGCCAGCCGCAGGTCGTTGACGGAGTCGGCGTTGCGCAGCGCGTCTTCGTAGGTAATGATATCCGCTTCGTGCAGATCGAACAGCGACTGGTCAAACGTCTGCATGCCCAGCTCGCGCGACTTCTTCATCAACTCCTTGATTTCGTGGACCTCGCCCTTGAAGATCAGGTCCGAGATCAGCGGCGAGTTGAGCATGATTTCGATCGCCACCGCGCGGCCCTTGGATTCCTTGCGCGGGATCAGGCGCTGCGAGATCATGCCTTTCAGGTTCAGCGACAGGTCCATCAGCAATTGCTGGCGGCGTTCCTCGGGGAAGAAGTTGATGATGCGGTCCAGCGCCTGGTTGGCGCTGTTGGCGTGCAGGGTGGCCAGGCACAGGTGGCCGGTCTCGGCGAAGGCGATCGCGTGGTCCATGGTTTCGCGGTCGCGGATCTCGCCGATCTGGATCACGTCCGGCGCCTGGCGCAGCGTGTTCTTCAGCGCGATGGCCCAGTCTTCGGTGTCGACGCCCACTTCGCGCTGGGTCATGATGCAGTTCTTGTGCGGGTGGACGTACTCGACCGGGTCTTCGATGGTGATGATGTGGCCGTAGCTGTTCTCGTTGCGGTAGCCGACCATGGCCGCCAGCGTGGTCGACTTGCCGGAGCCGGTGGCGCCGACCATGATGACCAGGCCGCGCTTGGACATGACCACGTCCTTGAGCACCTCTGGCAGGCCGAGATCTTCCAGTTTGGGGATTTCGCTGGTGATGGTCCGCAGCACCATGCCGACCGAGCTCATCTGCACAAACGCCGACACCCGGAAGCGGCCCAGGTCGCCGGGGCTGATGGCGAAGTTGGCTTCCTTGGTCAGTTCGAACGAGGCGGTTTGCTTGTCGTTCATGATGGAGCGCGCCAGGTCCATGGTGTGGGCCGAGGTCAGCACCTGCGACGACACCGGCGTCATCTTGCCGTCGATCTTGATGGCGGGCGGGAAGCCGGCCGTGATGAACAGATCCGAGCCCTTCTTGCTGGTCATCAGCCGCAGCAGGTCGAACATGAATTTGGAGGCCTGGTCGCGTTCCATGATATTTCCTTTAGTTCGGGGTCAGGTCCCCCATTTATTCATGAGCCCGGCTGAAGAAGCCGGGCTCATGAATAAATGGGGGACCTGACCCCGGGTTTTAGCCGGGGAAGTTGTCCGGCGTCTTGGCGGCGTTGCGGGCGGCGGCGGCGCTGATGACGTTGCGGCGCACCAGGTCCGTCAGGTTCTGGTCCAGCGTCTGCATGCCGACGTTGCTGCCGGTCTGGATCGCCGAGTACATCTGCGCGATCTTGGCTTCGCGGATCAGGTTGCGGATCGCCGGCGTCGCCACCATGATCTCGTGCGCCGCCACGCGGCCGTTGCCGTCTTTCGTTTTCAACAGCGTCTGCGAGATCACCGCTTGCAGCGACTCGGACAGCATGGCCCGTACCATTTCCTTTTCATCGGCCGGGAAGACGTCGACGATACGGTCGATGGTCTTGGCGGCCGACGAGGTGTGCAAGGTGCCGAACACCAGGTGGCCGGTCTCCGCCGCCGACAGCGCCAGGCGGATGGTCTCCAGGTCGCGCAGCTCGCCGACCAGGATGCAGTCCGGATCTTCCCGCAGCGCCGAACGCAGCGCGTTGTTGAACGACAGCGTATGCGGCCCCACTTCGCGCTGGTTGATCAGGCATTTCTTCGATTCGTGCACGAACTCGATCGGATCTTCAATCGTCAGGATGTGGCCGTATTCGGTTTCATTGAGATGGTTGACCATCGCCGCCAGGGTGGTCGACTTGCCGGAACCGGTCGGCCCCGTCACCAGCACCAGCCCGCGCGGCTTCAACGCGAAGTCGGCGAAGATCTTGGGCGCGTTCAGGTCTTCCAGGCTGAGGATCTTCGATGGAATCGTCCGCAGCACCGCCGAGGCGCCGCGTTCCTGGTTGAAGGCGTTGACGCGGAAGCGCGCCAGGCCGGGAATCGCGAACGAGAAGTCGCATTCCAGCATCTCTTCGTAGGCCTTGCGCTGGCCGTCGTTCATGATGTCATAAATCATGCCGTGCACGTCCTTGTGCTCCAGCGGCGGCAGGTTGATGCGGCGCACGTCGCCGTGCACCCGTATCATCGGCGGCAGGCCGGCCGACAGGTGCAAGTCCGAGGCCTTGTTCTTGACGGAGAATGCGAGAAGTTCGGAGATGTCCATTTATAATCCCTGTGCCTGACGTTGGTGAGGTGTTGTTCCGGCGGGTTTCTTTCACCTTAACCGTTGTTTCTAACGATTTTTACTCGATGATTATGTCCCTGATCCCCCAGAACTTGCAAGCAATCACCTCGACTATTGTTGCCGCAGCCCAAGATGTTGGCCGTGCGCCGCAATCGGTGCAGTTGCTGGCCGTGTCCAAGACCTTCGGGCCGGACGCGGTGCTGGAGGCGGTGCAGGCCGGCCAGCGCGCCTTCGGCGAGAATTACCTGCAGGAGGCGCTGGACAAGATCGCGGCGCTGAAGACGTCCGGCGCACCGGCGCTGGAGTGGCATTTCATCGGCCCGATCCAGAGCAACAAGACCCGCCCCATCGCCGAGCACTTCGATTGGGTGCACACGGTCGAGCGCGAGAAGATCGCGCAGCGGCTGTCCGAGCAGCGGCCGGCCGGCATGGCGCCGTTGCAGATCTGCTTGCAGGTGAATATCAGCGGGGAAGCCAGCAAGAGCGGCGTGGCCCCGGCGGAATTGGCGGAGCTGGCCCACAAGGTCGCGGCGCTGCCGAATCTGACGTTGCGCGGCCTGATGGCGATCCCCGAGCCGGCCGAAGACTTTGCGCAGCAGCGGGCGGCGTTCGCCCAGCTGCGCATGCTGTACGAGCAGCTGCGCGCCGACGGCCTGGCGCTCGACACGCTGTCGATGGGCATGTCGGCCGACCTGCGCGCCGCGATCGCCGAAGGCGCGACCATCGTGCGCGTCGGCAGCGCCATTTTTGGTTCACGAAACTACAACAAGGCTTGAAATGAAAATAGCATTTATCGGCGGCGGCAACATGGCCTCCGCCCTGATCGCGGGACTGGCCAACAAGCTCACCGCCGGCGCCAACATCCACGTGGCCGATCCGAACGCGGAAGCGCTGGTTCGCCTGCAGCAGCAGTTCGGCGTGACCACGGCCAGCGGCGCCGATGCCGCCGTCTCGGCGGCGGACGTGATCGTGCTGGCGATCAAACCGCAAAGCATGCGCGAAGTGGCGGCCCAGCTGTTGCCGCTGATCGACCAGGCCAGGCAGCCGGTGATCGTCTCGATCGCGGCCGGCATCCGCATCGTGGATCTGTCGCGCTGGCTGGGCGGCTACGGCGCAATCGTGCGCTGCATGCCGAACACGCCGGCGCTGATCGGCATGGGCATCACCGGCATGGCGGCGACGGCCGGCGTGACGGCGGCGCAGAAGCAGGCGGCGGACGATATCCTGCGCGCCGTCGGCCCGACCGTGTGGCTGGACGACGAGTCGCAAATCGATGCGGTGACGGCGGTGTCGGGCAGCGGTCCGGCTTATGTGTTCTACTTCATCGAGGCGATGCAGCAGGCCGCCGTGGACATGGGCCTGAGCGCGGAGCACGGCAAGCAGCTGGCGCTGGCCACCTTTGCCGGCGCGTCGCAGCTGGCGGTGCAGTCGAGCGAGCCGGTGTCGCTGCTGCGCGAACGGGTGACATCGAAAGGCGGCACCACCTACGCGGCGCTGACCAGCATGGAAGACGGCGGTGTGAAGGCGGCGATCATCAAGGCGATGAAAGCGGCCCAGCAGCGCGGCAAGGAAATGGGCGACGAACTAGGTTCTTCAAACTAAAACGAAAGGCTGCATGATGACGGTAGTACGATATCTCCCTTTGATTGCAGCCTTCACCGTTTTACAGGCGGGCGCCGCGACCATCGTTTCCGAAACGGTGCAGCGGCCGGAAGGGCCGCGCCACTATCTGCTGGCGCAGCCGGCGACGCCGGTGGCGGCGGCTTCAAATAAACTGCCGCTGGTGATCCTGCTGCATGGCCACGCGGCTTCCGCCAATCTCACTTTCGGCAAAGGCAAGATCGACGATCCGGCCTCCGCCTGGCTGGCCGTGGCCGACCGCGAAGGCTTGCTGATCATCGCGCCCGACGGCTCGAAAGGCAGCGACGACAAGCAGGGCTGGAACGACTGCCGCGCCGACGCTCCCACCAATCCCAAGACCGACGATGTCGGCTTCATCGCCGCGCTGATCGACCAGGCGGTCGCGCAGCACAATGCGGATCCGTCGCGGGTGTATCTGTCCGGGGCCTCCAATGGCGGCGGCATGGTGTATCGCGCGGCGATCGAGCTGGGACCGCGCCTGGCGGCGGTGGCCGTGTCGAGCATGCTGATGCCGGTTAAGAATCTGTGCCAGGCCCCCAAGCGCGCCGTGCCGATACTGGTGGCGCATGGAACCGAGGACAAGATCGCGCCCTACGCCGGCGGCGAAGTCGGGCACTTCCTGTTGACGGGGCGCGGCTCGGGCCTGAGCGCCGATGCGTCGGTGAAGTACTGGCGCGAGCTGGCGCAGCTGCCGCCTACGCCGGTCGTCACCAACGTGCCGCATCGCGATGCGGCGGATAAGACCTCGTTGGTGCGTTATGTCTGGGGCAGCGATCCGAAACAAACGCAGGTCGAATTCCTGAAAATGGAAAACGCCGGCCACGTACAACCCAGCATCGCGCACAGCCTGTCATGGCTGGTGCTGGCGGTGCTGGGCAAGCAAAACGGCGATCTTGAATATGCCGATGAAACCTGGGCCTTCTTCAAGGACAAGCACGCCGCGCCATAAGCTAGGTGGCGTCGCAGCCTTGCTTCATCGCGGCGATCCACGCCCGTATCAGTTCCACGCCTTCCTTGTGGACCGAGCCCCGTCCCAGTTCCGGCATCATGATGCCGGTCTGGTCGGAGCTGAGCCGGTAGACCATGATCGAGTCGTCCGGCTGGCCCGGCGCGATGCCGTAGTTGTGGCCACCCGTGCCCGCGCCCGCCGCCACCGGCGGTTTGCACAGCCCCAGATGCAGGTCGGCCGGCGCCCCCATGTTCAAGTGCAGCGCGGTGGTGTTGGCCGCGCCCTTGTCGTTGTGGCAGTGGGCGCAGTTGATGTCCAGGTAGGCGCGGGCGCGCGCGTTCAGCGTCTGGCCCTGGTCCAGCCAGTTGGCGTTGTGCGGAGCTGCCGTCGCCGCGTTGGCCGGCACGCCGCTCAGGTAGCCGATGCGCGCCAGGTAGTCGAGCTGATTGCTGGTCACGCCGTCGTAGCTGTAGCTGCGGTTCATATGCCGAGCCTTCGGGCCGATGGGCTGGAACTGGCGTGACTTCACATCCGCCACGTGGCAGGACGCGCATTGGTTCACGTTCGGCACCACGTAGGTCAGTGGCTTGCGGCCGCCGTTTTCATGCACCACTTCCAGCGGTATCTGGTCGCCGGTGCGCGACAGCACGGCTTCGGTCTGCTCGGCGTTCCACACGTAGGGCAGGGCGATCCAGCCGCCGGTGCGGCGCACCAGCAGACGGGTTTCGACCAGGCGCACGTTGGCCAGATCGAGCTTGTCGCCGCCGGTCTTGCGGGTGTCGTAGGTGGCCAGCACCGCCTTGGCGGGACCGTCGGCCTTCGGGTAGTAGAAGGTCTTGCTGATGATGGTCCCGACCGGAAACTCGAACGTCGTATCGGCGTTGTAGACGGCGCTCTGGCCCTTCGGCATCCAGACGGTGCGCAGCTTCTGCGCGTAGTCGGTGAACAGCGGCGTATTCAGGTCGTAGGGGACCACGCCGGTGTTCAGGTTCAGGCGGCCGCCGGAGACCGCCATCAAATGCCAGTCGCTCAACTTGGCCGGATTGCCTTCGGTGATAAAGCTCACCGGGGCCTGGGTCTGCGTGCACGCCGCGAGCATCAGCGTGCAGGTGATCGCTGCGAATCTCACCATCATGACTGCGCGGCGAGTTGGGCGATGGTCACCGGCGGCAGCTTGGCCAGCGCGCAGCGGAACGGCGCCGTTTCCTTGCTGGGGTTCTTGTACTTGTTAGGACCGTCGGCATTCAGCACTTCCACGCCGTCCTGGATGCAGATGCGCTGCTCGGCCGGCATCACGCCCTTGACCAGCAGCTTGGTGTCGACGTAGCCGTCCCACAGCACGTCGGGCAGGTGGCCGCCGATGCCGTACATGGCGATCTTCAGCGCCTTCAGGTCCAGGCCATCGGGCGAATCGCCGCCGCCCTTGAAGCGGTTGCCGTAGACGTAGATCGCTTTTGGATACGGATCGTAGCCGGCGGCCACGCCCTTCTCGGTGAAGTAGCCGGTGGAGTGGTAGCTGGAGATGATGACGTTGGCGGTCTGGTTGTCGGTGACGTCGTTGTCGAAAATCTCCACTTTCGAATTGGAGTTGATGACGATGCCGGAACCGGCCGGCACGCTGGCCACGGCGGTGCCGCGCGCGGCGAAGTTGCCGAGGTTGTTCTTCTCGACCTTGTTCTTGTACACGCGCGTGCTATGGCCGGGCTGCGACAGGTTGGGCATGTTGAACACCAGGATCCCGCCGGTGTTGTTGGTGGCGACGTTGTCGTAAACGTCGGCGTTGATGGTGTTTTCGATTTCGATCCCGGCCACGTTCTGCTCGGCGCGGCAGCGACGCACGATCACGCCGTTGGACTGGCCGACGTAGATGCCGGCGTCGGAGGCGGCGATCGCCACGCTGTCTTCGATCAGCACGTTGCGGGTCTTGACCGGGTAGATGCCGTAGGCGCCGTTGGTGACCTTGGAGCCGCCGGTCCACTGCACCTTGACCTTGCGGATGGTGATGTTGTCGCCGTCGTTGATCTTCAGGCCATCGCCCTTGGAGTCCTCGATGGTCAGGCCTTCGATGGTGAAGTTGCTGGCGTAGACCAGCATGCCTTCCGGCCCGGTGACCTGGCCCTTGAACGAGAGGATGGTCTTGTCCATGCCGGCGCCGCGTACCGTGACGCCGTTGCCGCGCAGGGTGAGGCCGCTAGTGAGATGATAGGTACCGGCCGGGATCTCGACCACGCTGCCGGGTTTGGCGTCGAGCAGCTGCTCCTGCAGCTTCTTCTGGAACGCCGCGTCGGCGCTGGCCTGCTCGGCCGAGACGGGCGCCTCGGACTTGCCGCAAGCGCCCAGCAGGGCGCCGATCGTACCGCAAAGAGCTAGTGTGCGTAAGGCCTTGTACATGTCGTCCCCTCATTCTATTTGTTAGAATTTGTTAGATGTAGAGTGCTTGGCAACATTGAGTATAGCAGTATGTTTTCGACATTTAGCGCGTATCATGGCCGGGCGGTGGCCATGTGGCGCGGCAGCGACGGAAAGGAAAAAAGATGACGAATCGCCGGATATTTATTCTGCACACTTGCGCCGGGCTGGCCGCTGCTACGCTGGGCTGCATGGCCTGGGCCGAAGACCGCGTGCCGCTGAAGGAAGACGAGCCGCTGGCCAAAGAGTTCAACTATGTGGTTGACGCCGCCAAGGTAGACGGGCACAAATTCCCCGACTTCAAAGCCGGCGACCGCTGCAGCAAGTGCCAGATCTACGAGGACGGCCCGAACGACATGGGCGGCTGCGCCATCTTCCCCGGCAAGCTGGTGACGGCCGCCGGCTGGTGTACCTCGTTCGGCTGACATGGACTTCGACGCATTCAAGGCGCTGGGCCTGGCGCTTCCTTTAGTCGAAGAGTCGACCTCATACGGCACGCCGGCGCTGAAGGTGAAGGGCAAGCTGATGGCGCGGCTGAAGGAGGATGGCGAGTCGGTGGCGGTGCGCATCCCGTGGGAGGAGCGCGAACGCCTGCTGATGGTGGCGCCGGAAACGTACTACATCACCGATCATTATCGCGACCATCCGTGGGTACTGGTGCGCTTGCCGCAGGCGCATCCAGATGGCGCGAAGCTGCGTCTGGCGCAGGCCTGGCTGCTGGCGGCACCGAAGTCGCTGCTCAAGCTGCATGGCGCCAGGATCGAAGCGTTGGAGCCTGATGCATTGGCCGCCTTGCGCAACGAGACGCCTCAGCCAACGGCAGAGCAAAAAGTCGAATTGGATAGGTTACTCGCTGAGCATGATGCAAACCCGAATAGCGGTTTGACTTGGGATGAGGTTGAGGCCGCAGCCATAGCCCGTATGCGCCGATGATAGTCAATGTCTGGTTAAGTCTGAGGTGCACCACATCATGCGTCTAGGACCTGTAAGCCGAGGTGCTGGGAAAACGGCATGAAATCCCGGTCGTCGTGCAATAAGTGGCTGCCGTTTTCTATACACCATGTTGCTATAACGGTGTCGATGGTTTTACGTGGCGTGATCCCTAAACGGCGCAGAGTGCGATAGTTTTTTGCGGCTTGAATTGCTATTTTCTTTCCGCCGAGACGAACCAGTTTTAAAGAAGAGAGTAGTTTTTTTGCGTACTCGAAATCTTTATCGTAGCGAAACCCTTGTAACACCTCGATCATAATGAGATCGCCTATGAGTACGAGTTCGCCTTGCAAACTATCGTTCAATAGTTCAATTTTTGGGCTTCGCGGACCTGGGCGAAAGTGACTTATCCATACGCTGGAATCAACCAGGATCATGATCGGTTCTCATCGCGTTCAGATCACCGTCCCACATCATTTTTCCGCGGCAGCGGCGGATTTGTTCTTGTGCGTGCAGGCGAATCATGGTGCGCAGGGCAAGCTCTATAGTTTGTTGCTCGCTTTTTAGCCCTGATGCCTGTAGTGCCTGTCGCATTAACGTTTTGCTGATGGCAATGTCTGGTCGCATGACGTCTCCTCAGAGTCCCGGTTCATTTTAGCGCGACTACTTCCTCGCCACCAGCAGACCAACGATGACGCCGATCGCCGCGCCCAGGCCGACCGATTTCCACGGATTGTCGCGCACGTAGACGTTGGCCGACTCGGCCGCGTTGCGGCTGCGGGCGATGAGGCTGTCTTCCAGCTTGCGCAGGTCGGTCTTGGCGGTGCGCAGCGTGTCGTCGAAGCGGGCGCGGGTTTCGGAGTTGGGGGCGGGCTCTTTGGCGGTGTCCTTCAGCCAGTCCTCGGCTTCGCCGATGGCGTGCTTCAATTCGTCCATCAGCTTGTCGCGCGCGGTGGCGCTGGCGGCCTGGTTGTCGGCGATGCCTTTGCCGTTCTGTTGTGTTTGATCCATGATGACCTCATCGAATGTCTGGGTGGCAGGGGATAGCTATTGTAGGCAGCGCAGGCGTCGTCGCCTTGTGCTGCCTCAATCGTGTCACCGCAGCGCGTAGTCCAGCGCCACGCCCGCGAACACGGCCGCGCCCAGCCAGTTGTTGTGGCGGAAGGCGTAGAAGCAGGCGTCGCGCTCGCGGCCGCGGATCAGCGTGTAGTGATAGCAGGCGATGCCAGCCGCCACCGCCACGCCGCCGGCGAACCACACGCCCATGCCCAGCTGCCAGCCGCAGGCCAGCAGCAAGCCCAGGTGCACGGCGTAGCACAGCATCACCGCCGCCACGTCGTAGCGGCCGAAGGTGATGGCCGAGGTCTTGATGCCGATCTTCAGATCGTCGTCGCGGTCGACCATCGCGTATTCGGTGTCGTAGGCCACGGCCCAGAACACGTTACCCATCAACAGCACCCACGCCACCATCGGCACCGTCTCCTGGATCGCGGCGAAGGCCATCGGAATGCCGAAGCCGAAGGCGATGCCCAAGTAAGCCTGCGGAATCGCGAAGAAGCGCTTGAAGTAAGGGTAGGTGCCGGCGATGACGACGGCCGCCACCGACAGCTGCTTGGTCAGCGCGTTCAGCGGCAGGATCAGGCAGAACGACAGCAGCGCCAGCGTGCCGGCAATCGCCAGCGCTTCCTTGCCGCTGATGCGGCCGCTGGTGATGGGGCGCTGCGCCGTACGTTTGACGAACTTGTCGATATCCTGGTCGGCGTAGTCGTTCATCGCGCAGCCTGCCGAGCGCATCAGCAGCGTGCCGAGCGAGAAGATGACCACCAGCGTCAGGCTGGGCTTGCCGTTGGACGCCAGCCACAGCGCGCATAGCGTCGGCCACAGCAGCAGCAGCGTGCCGATGGGTTTGTCCAGCCTGACCAGGCGAAAATAGAGCTCCAGCTTGTTCATGGATAGTGCCGCTTGAAGGGAAAGATCAGGATTATCGCAAATCCTGGCGCTGCCAGCTTAATCGTCGGCGCAGAGGGTGGTGATGCCGGGAAGGTTGCAAGCCGCTACCACTTCGCACACGGCGTCGATGGCGGCCTTGCGGGTGAAGCTTTTACGCCACACGATGACCACGCGGCGCGACGGCTGCTGCCCTTCGAACGGGCGGAATTGCAACATGCCTTCCTTGGTATCCATGTCCGGCACCGAGGCGCGCGGCAGCACGGTCAGGCCGATGCCGCTGGCCACCATGTGACGGATGGTTTCCAGCGACGAGCCCTCGAAGGTGCGCTGCATACCATTGCCCGGCGCAGAGAAGCGGGCCATCTCGGGACATACTTCCAGTACCTGATCGCGGAAACAATGTCCGTTACCAAGCAGCAGCATGTTTTCGGTTTTCAGGTCGTCGGCGGGAATGCTGCGGCGCTTGCTCCACGGGTGCTGGGACGGCATCGCCACCACGAACGGCTCGTCGTACAGCGCCTGCATCGCCATGCCGTGCTCGGGCAGCGGCAGCGCCATGATGGCGGCGTCCAGCTCGCCCTGGCGCAGCATCTCGATCAGGCGCACGGTGAAGTTCTCCTGCAGGATCAGCGGCATCTGCGGGACTTTGGCTATCATGCCCTTGACCAGCGGCGGCAGCAGGTAAGGGCCGATGGTGTAGATCACGCCCAGGCGCAGCGGACCGGCCAGCGGGTCTTTGTTCTGTTTGGCGAGTTCCTTGATGGCGGCGGTCTGTTCCAGCACGCGCTCGGCCTGGGCGACGATTTGCGCGCCCAGCGGGGTGACGGAGATTTCGGCGCCGCCCCGTTCAAACAGGACCACGCCCAGCTCATCTTCCAGTTTCTTGATGGCGACCGAAAGCGTCGGCTGCGCGACGTAACAGGCTTCGGCCGCATGTCCGAAGTGTTTCGCTCTTGCAACGGCGACGATATATTTCAGTTCGGTCAGTGTCATAAATGTATTTGAACACAGGCGATGCTGGGATGCAATAATTAGAAAAGGTATTGTAGCGAATGCTGTCGATATAATGCAGTGTATGTTGGTACTACCCATCGAAAGGCAAGCATGTCCTCCACATTTGGTCCAGAAGAAGCGCAAGCCTATCTGCACAAGCTGCTCAAGGTGATGCACCACACCGGCGGTTCGGATTTGTTCATTTCCGCAGATTTCCCGCCGAGTATGAAGTCGCAGGGCGCGATGAAGCCCCTGAGCCAGCAGAAGCTGACCGGCAGCGTGACGCGCGCGCTGGCGCTGTCCATCATGAACGACAAGCAGAAGCGCGAGTTCGAGGCCGAGCTGGAATGCAACTTCGCGATCTCGCTGCCGGACGTGTGCCGCTTCCGCGTCAATGTCTTCGTGCAGCAGCAAAACGTGGCCATGGTGATACGGACCATTGCCTCGGAAATACCGAATTTCGAAAAGCTGGAGCTGCCCGAGGTGCTGAAGGACGTCATCATGACCAAGCGCGGGCTGGTGCTGGTGGTGGGCGGAACCGGTTCCGGCAAGTCGACCACGCTGGCGGCGATGATCGACTACCGCAACGCCAATTCGGCCGGCCACATCATCACGGTGGAGGATCCGGTCGAGTATGTGCACAAGAACAAGGGCTGCCTGATCACGCACCGCGAAGTGGGCGTCGACACGCTGTCGTGGCACAACGCGCTGAAGAACACGCTGCGCCAGGCGCCGGACGTGATCCTGATTGGCGAGATCCGCGACACCGAGACCATGGAGCACGCGATCGCGTTCGCCGAGACCGGCCACCTGTGCCTGGGCACGCTGCACGCGAACAACTCCAACCAGACCATGGACCGCATCATCAACTTCTTCCCGGAAGAGCGGCGCAATCAGCTGCTGATGGATTTGTCGTCCAACCTGCGCGCCATCGTCTCGCAGCGGCTGGTGCGCACCGAGGACGGCAAGGGACGCAAGGCGGCGATTGAAATCCTGCTCAACACGCCGACCATCGCCGAGATGATCTTCAAGGGGAACTTCCAGGCGATCAAGGAAATCATGCACAAATCGCGCGAACTCGGCATGTGCACTTTCGACCAGGCGCTGTACGAACTTTATAATAAGGGCTATATCGCCTACGAAGAGGCGATCCGCAACGCCGACTCGGCCAACGGCCTGCGCTTGCAGATCAAGCTGCGCGGCGACCGCAAGGAGCCGGGCGACAACAGTCCGTCCACCGCCGATTCGCTCAGCATGCAGATCGACGAAGAGCCGGAAGACGAAGAAACCAAATAAACAGAAGACCAGAAGAACCTTATGCCTCAATTTGAAACCAAGCTCTGCACTCGTGAACAACTGGCCGCGCGCGTCGCCGCGCTGCCCAAGCCGGTGGTGCTGACCAACGGCGTATTCGACATCCTGCACCGCGGCCACGTGACCTACCTGGCGCAGGCGCGCGCGCTGGGCGCCTCGCTGGTGGTGGCGGCCAATACCGACGCCTCCGTCAAACGCCTGGGCAAGGGCGACGACCGTCCGCTCAACAACTGCGCCGACCGCATGGCCGTGCTGGCCGCGCTGGAATCGGTGAGCCTGGTGGTGGAGTTCGACGAGGACACCGCGCTGGAAGTGGTGCAGCAGGCGCGGCCGGAAATCTACGCCAAGGGCGGCGACTACCAGATGGACGCCATCCCGGAAGGCCAGGCCGTGCTGGCTTACGGCGGCCAGGCGATCGCCATCGACTTCGAGCACGACCGCTCGACCACCAAGCTGCTGACCAAGGTGCGCGCCCAGCGTCCTTGATATGCGCATCCTGATTGCCGTCTTCGCGGCGCTGGTGTTCCTCGGCGTGTTGTGGGGACCCGCGTTCGCGATCGCGCTGCGCTACTGGCGGCGCGGCGACGCGCGCGCCTTCCGCCAACTGCGCTTCCTCTATCCGGCTCAGCTGATCGCGACGGTGTCGCTGGCCTTCGCCGCCGACCTGCTGGGCCTGCGCAATCCGGCCGCGCTGGCGGTCGCCAGCACCGTATGCGTGAGCCTGGCTGGCGCCGGCGCGCTGGCTTTGCTGTTGTCTTTCTCCATCCGTTCCAATCGCGCGCGGGCTGACAGGGCCTGAAAAAACTCCTAGACTGAATCTCCCACAAGTCTCTTCGGGAGGACGTCATGGAACTGCATCTGCAATCTCATCATTGGCAGGCGCGCCTGCCGGACTGGGCCGCCGCTGCGGTCGCGGGCTTCGGCGCCGGCGGCGTGCTGATGCTGCTGGAACTCAGCTGGTCCGCCATCACCAACGCCGCCGATCCCTGGCTGGCCACGCATATGATCGCCGCACTGGTGATGAGCTGGGACGTGCTGCAAACCAGCGGCTACAGCCTGGGCGTGACGGTCGCCGCGTTGCTGGTGCACTACGCGCTGGGCGTGGCGTTCGGCGTCATGCTGGCCGCCATCATTGCACCGTTCCGTCTTGATTCCAGCGTCGCCCTGGCGCTCGCGACCGGAGCGGTGTTCGGCCTGCTGCTATATGTGTTGAACTTTTACGGCATGGCCGGTGTCTATACATGGTTCGTAGCGCTGCGAGGCTGGCCGACAGCCATAGCCCACGTCATCTTCGGGATGACCGCAGCCTTCATTTATCTCAAGCTGGAACGGCCGAGCCGGCCACGTTAGCTTTTGGAAGGCACCATGGCGTTAGCACTGATACTGATACTGATCGTAGTTGGCGCCCTGGAATTTCATTTTATGAGTCCGTGGTGGCTCACGCCCATCGCCTCCAACTGGCAGCAGATGGATGATGCCTTGCTGCTGACCTTTGCCATCACCGGCGTGGCCTTCGTCGTCATCAACCTGTTCGTCGCGTATGCGGTGGTGACGTTCCGGCATCAGGACGGCGTGCGCGCGGCGGCCACCCACGGCAGTGCCAAGCTGGAGTGGTGGCTGGTCGGCGCCACCACGGTGGGCGTCGCCGCGCTGCTGGCGCCGGGCTTGTCGGTGTACGCCAAGCTGATCGATCCTCCGCCCGATGCGATGGTGTTCGAGGTGCTGGGCCAGCAGTGGCAATGGCATTACCGCTTGCCGGGCAAGGACGGCAAGCTGGGCAGCACTGACATGCGCTTCATCAGCAACGCCAATCCCTACGGCATGAATCCCGCCGATCCCGGCGGGCAGGACGATCTGCTGGTCGAAGGGCAGGAGGTGCATATCCCCATCGGCCGGCCGGTGCGCGTGATGCTGCGCGCGCAGGACGTGTTGCATGATTTTTATGTGCCGGAGTTCCGCACGCGGATGAACATGGTGCCGGGCATGGTGACGTCGTTCTGGTTCACGCCGTCGCGGGTCGGCAGGTTCGAGGTGATGTGCGCGCAGCTGTGCGGCATCGGCCATTTCAATATGCGCAGCTATGTCGTGGTGGACGATGGGCCGGCGTATCAAACGTGGCTGGCGGCGCAGCCGACCTTTGCCGCCACGACGGCTGCCATGGCCGGTGGCGAGGAGCCGGGCAAGCAGGGCCGCCTGCTGGCGCAGTCGCGCGGCTGCGCGGCCTGCCACAGCGTCGACGGCAACGCGGGCGTGGGGCCGACATGGAAGGGGCTGTTCGGCAAGAACGAGACCATGAACGACGGCGCCGCCGTGCGCGTGGATGAGACCTATCTGCGCGAATCGATCAACTATCCCGCCGCGCGCATCGTCAAGGGCTATCAGCCCATCATGCCGGCGCAGCAGCTGAGCCCGACCGAAGTGGCGCAGCTGGTCGATTACATCAAGACCATCAAATAGGGAGGCGGGCATGAGCTACGGCGGCGGGCATCCTCACAGCTTCTGGACGCGCTACGTGTGGAGCCAGGACCATAAAGTGATCGCGATCCAGTACACCATCACGGCGCTGGTGATCGGGCTGGTGGGGCTGGTGCTGTCGGACCTGATGCGCTTGCAGCTGGGCTTTCCCGGCAGGTTCGCCTTTATCGACGCCAGCCGCTATTACCAGTTCATGACCATGCACGGCATGATCATGGTGGTGTACCTGTTGACGGCGCTGTTCCTGGGCGGCTTCGGCAACTACCTGATCCCGCTGATGGTGGGGGCGCGCGACATGGTGTTTCCCTTCCTGAACATGCTCAGCTACTGGTTCTACCTGCTGGCGGTGCTGATACTGGCGGCCAGCTTCTTCGTCCCCGGTGGACCGACCGGCGCCGGCTGGACGCTGTATCCGCCGCAGGCGATATTGCCCGGCACACCGGGCACGGAGTGGGGCATCATCGTGATGCTGGTGTCGCTGCTGGTATTCATCGCCGCCGCCACGATGGGCGGCTTGAACTACGTCACCACCGTGCTACAAGCGCGCACGCAGGGCATGACGCTGATGCGCATGCCGCTGACGGTGTGGGGCATCTTTACCGCCACCATCCTGGCGCTGCTGGCGTTCCCTGCGTTGTTTGTCAGCGGCGTCATGATGCTGCTCGATAAAACGCTGGGCACCAGTTTCTTCATGCCGGCGGTGGTGTCGATGGGGCAGCACCTGCCGCACCAGGGCGGTAGCCCGCTGTTGTTCCAGCACCTGTTCTGGTTCTTCGGCCACCCGGAGGTGTACATCGTGGCCTTGCCGGCGTTCGGCATCATTTCCGACCTGATCAGCGTGCATGCGCGCAAGCAGATCTTTGGCTACAAGATGATGGTGTGGGCCATCGTGGTGATTGGCGGGCTGAGCTTTGTCGTCTGGGCGCACCATATGTACGTGAGCGGCATGCATCCGTATTTCGGCTTCTTCTTCGCCACCACCACGCTGATCATCGCCGTGCCGACCGCGCTCAAGGTCTACAACTGGACGCTGACCTTGTGGCGCGGCGATATACACCTGACCGTGCCGATGCTGTTTGCCGTCGGTTTCATCAGCACCTTCGTCATCGGCGGGCTGACCGGGCTGTTCCTGGGGAATGTCAGCGTTGATATTCCGCTGTCGAACACCTATTTCGTCGTAGCGCATTTCCACATGGTGATGGGTGTGTCGCCGGTGCTGGCGGTGTTTGGCGGGCTCTATCACTGGTTCCCCAAGGTGAGCGGGCGCATGTACGACGTGATGCTGGGGCGGGTGCATTTCTGGATCACCTTCGTCGGCACCTATCTGATCTTCTTCCCGATGCATTACCTGGGTTTGCTGGGCATGCCGAGGCGCTACTATGCTTACGAGCACTACGCCTTCATTCCCGAATCGGCGCAGACGCTGAACGCCTTCATCACCATCGTCGCCTTGTTTGTCGGCGTATCGCAATTGCTGTTCGTGCTGAATTTGTGGTGGAGCACTTTCCGAGGCCGCGAGGCGGGCGGCAATCCCTGGCGCGCGGCCAGCCTGGAATGGCATACGCCGCAGACGCCGCCGGTGCACGGCAACTGGGGCGAGCAAACGCCGGTGGTGTATCGCGGCGCCTACGAGTACGGCCAGCAGGACGGCGACAGCGACTATGTGGCGCAAGACCAGGCGCCGGCTGATGCGGCGGCCCGGCGGCCCGTCCCGGTACCGGAGACGCCATGAATCCCAGCCTCTACCTGGTGAGCAACCACGCCGACATGCTCAGGCGGCGCACCGGCCTGTGGGTGTTCATGGGCGTGATCGGCATGCTGTTCTTCCTGTTCAGCAGCGCCTACGTGATGCGCATGGCGGCGCCTGATTGGCGTCCGCTGCCTTTCGTTCCGGTGCAGCTGTGGCTGAGCACCGCGTTGCTGGCCGCCGCCAGTGTGGCTTGGCAACGGACGTGGCATGCCGCGCGCGGGCGTGGCGCGCTGGCGTTGCGGACGGCGTACGCTGCGGCCTGTATCTGCTCGCTGGCCTTCCTGGCATCTCAGCTGTGGGCGTGGCAGATCATGGACGCGGCCAATCTGACACTGGGCGGCAATCCCGCCAACAGCTTCTTTTACCTGATCACCGGCTTGCACGGTCTGCACGTGATCGGCGGCCTGGTGGTGGCCGCCTGGGCGCACCGCGACCTTGGCCGCGACAGCGTGACCCTCCAGCTATGCGCGCGCTACTGGCATTTCCTGCTGGGCTTGTGGCTGGCGATGTTCGGCCTGTTGTTCTGCGTGACGCCGGAACTGGTGAATCAAATTTGCGGAGGCGGGCCATGAGCAAACCAAACGACACGGCCGGCTGGCAAGGCATGGTGGCGGACTGGTCGGGCGACCGCGCCGCCTTCCGCGTCCCGTGGGGCAAGGCGATGATGTGGATCTTCCTGCTCAGCGACACCTTCATCTTCGGCAGCTTCCTCACCGGCTATATGTCGGTGCGCATCTCGGCCACGGCGGCCTGGCCCAATCCCAGCGAGGTATTTTCGCTGACGATAGGCGGCGCCAAGCTGCCGCTGATACTGATCGCCATCATGACCTTCATTCTGATTACCAGCAGCGGCACGATGGCGATGGCGGTCAACTACGCCTACCGGCGCGAGCGCGCCCGCTGCGCCGCGCTGATGCTGCTGACAGCCGCCTTGGGCGCGACCTTTGTCAGCATGCAAGCCTTCGAGTGGAGCAAGCTGATCGCTGAAGGCGTGCGGCCGTGGATCAATCCCGACGGCGCGGCGCAGTTCGGCGCCTGCTTCTTCATGATCACCGGCTTCCACGGCTTGCATGTCACTGCCGGCGTAATCTACCTGAGCATCATCGCCCGCCGCGTGCGGCGCGGACATTACGAGCACGGCGGCAACTACGACATCGTCGAGATCGCCGGCTTGTACTGGCACTTTGTCGACTTGGTCTGGGTGTTCATCTTCGCGCTGTTTTATCTTTGGTAGGAGTTGCCATGGAAGCCGCCACCCATCCGATCGGCTTGTACCTGAAGGTCTGGCTGTTGCTGTTCGTGCTCAGCACGTTTTCCTACCTGGTCGATTTCTTCCACGTCGAAAGCTATCTGCGCTGGACGCTGATCCTGTTGCTGATGATGGCCAAGGCCGGGCTGATCGTGGCGGTGTTCATGCATCTGCGCTGGGAGCGCGCGGCGCTGATCTACGTGGTGCTGGCGCCGCCGCTGTGCCTGCTGGTGCTGGCCTTGCTGATGTGGATGGAATCGGACTACACCTTCCTCACCCGCATGCTGTATTTCCGTTGATGGAGGAGGCTGCTACACTGTAGCCACCATGCCGACCGAACTCGATCTCCGCAGCTACGTCGCCGAACCCTTGTCCGGCGTGCACAGCTTCGCCCAGCTGGTGTTGCCGATCAAGGGCAGGGTGATCATGGATATCAAGGGTTCCGGCGCCGTAGTCCATCCGCAGCGCGCCGCGTTTGTCGAGCCCGGCCTGGTGCATGAGGCTTCCGCCACCGGACCGAACCAGTCATTGATACTGGACTTCGACCTGGCCGCCGTGCCGGAGGCCACCGCCGCCAAATT
This sequence comes from Duganella sp. S19_KUP01_CR8, assembly GCF_036688705.1. NCBI lineage: Bacteria > Pseudomonadati > Pseudomonadota > Betaproteobacteria > Burkholderiales > Oxalobacteraceae > Duganella > Duganella sp. S19_KUP01_CR8. The sequence goes on from NZ_JAQQPR010000001.1 coordinate 45,902, forward strand.
GTCCGAACGGCCGTACGCACCCATCAGCGCTGCCGCCGCCAAGCTGATCGACTTCATCGGCCTGCTGCGCGCCCAGTCCGGCGCCAGCGAGGCGACGCTGGCCCATTGGATGCCGCTGCTGCTGGAAGCGCTGGCGCAGCAGGAAATCCGTCCCGCCTCGCGCCTGTTGGCCGCGCTGGGCCAGATCGAAGCCCATCCCGGTCAGCCGTGGAGTACTGAGACGATGGCCAAGGCGGCGCACATGAGCGTGAGCAGCCTGCACCGCGCCTTCCGCGACGAGATGCAGACCACGCCGCTGGCCTGGCTGACCGACATGCGCCTGCGCTGGGCTTGCCGCCAGCTGGCGCAAACCGAGTTGCCCATCGCCCGGCTGGCGACGCAGGCCGGTTACGCCGACCAGAGCGCGCTGACGCACGCGATGCGCCGCGCGATGGATGTCACGCCGCTGGCCTACCGCAAGCGCGAACGGCAGAACCAGACAAAAAACTGACAGCCACACACAATCCCTGACCCCGGCCCGCGCCGACAATGACCGCTCAATGACAGGAGGCGGTATGTGGTATGGCGTGTTGTGCGGCCTGGCGGCTGGATCGATGTGGGGCATGGTGTTCGTGCTGCCGAAGTGGCTGGCGGATTTCTCCCCGTTCGAGCTGATGTTTGGGCGCTACGTGGCCTATGCGCTGATCTCGCTGGTGCTGCTGGCACCGCGCCTCGGCGGCCTGTTGCGTCGGCTGACCCGCGCCGATTGCCTGGTGCTGCTGCGCTACGCCTTGGCCGGCAACGTCGTCTACTACCTGCTGCTGTCGTGCGGCGTGCAACTGGCCGGTGTGTCGGCCGCTTCCCTGATTATCGGACTGCTGCCATTGACGATTTCGCTGTTGGGCCAGCGCGATCACGGTTCGGTGTCGCTGCGTGTGCTGGCCTGGCCGCTGGCATTGGTGGCGGTGGGCATGGTGTGCATCAACGTCGAAGTATTCGCCAGTCCGCCAGGACATGCCGCATGGTCGGCCGTGGCGACAGGGATGTTGTGCGCCGTTGGCGCACTGGTCAGCTGGACCTGGTACGCCGTCGACAACACGCGCTTCCTGAAGCGCAACCCGCGCTTCAGCAGCGGCGACTGGTCCGGCCTGTTCGGCATCGCCAGCGGCCTGGTGGCGTTGGCGATGGGACTGGTGATGTTTTGCATCGGTGGCGGGGAACAAACCACCGCGCCGCCGCGCGATTGGCTACGCTTCTGGGGCCTGATCACGCTGGTGGCCGCAGGCGCTTCGGTGATCGGCAATCAGCTGTGGAATATGGCTTGCCGCCGCGTACCGGTGACCTTGTCCGGGCAATTGCTGCTGTTCGAGATCCTGTTCGGCATGCTGTACGGCTACCTCTATCAGCACCAGGCCCCGCGCCTGCTGGAGGTGATGGCCATCGTGCTGTTGATCGCCGGCGTGGCGTGGTCGGTGTGGCTGCACGCGGAGCCGCGACCCGCTCGCTGCCTCGCCTAACTGGCAGCGACAGGCTGCGCATTCAGGCGCAAGCGGCTGGTTTCCATCAGCGTCTGGCGGAAGATTTCCACCAGCGGCCGCAGGTTGACCTTGTGCCAGGCCAGCCAGAGCGGCGTGCGGTAGCTGAACCATGGCAGTTCACGCAGCACCACGCCGCGCGGCGCCTGGTAGCGCAAGCTTTCCTGTATGACCGCCAGACCCAATCCGGCCGCCACCATGCCCAACGCCGCCTGCGGTTCCGCCACGTCCATCGTGATCGTCGGCGTAAAGCCCGCCTTGGCGCAGGCCGCGATGAACTGGTCATGTCGCAGCGGATGATCGCGGTGCACCACGCCTATCCATTTTTGATCGGCCAGGTCGGCCGGTTTGATTTTCTTCGCCCGCGCCAACGGATGACCTTCCGGCACCGCCAGCAGCATCGGATCGTTCAACACCTGTATCCGATCCAGGTCGGGATCGTCGACGGCCGGCGGGGCGCAGACCAGCGCGATATCCAGGCTGCGCTGGCGCAGCCCTTCCAGCTGTTCGGGCGAATGATAGTTGTACAGCGCTACGTGGACCGCCGGCCGGTGCGCGCGCAGTTCGCGCAGCGCGTCCGGCAGCACGCCGGAATGCACGGCGTTTTCCAGATAGCCGATGCACAAGCCGCCTTCGTCGCCCTTGCCCAGGCGGCGCGCCAGCGATTCCAGCCGGTTGCCATGCGTCAGGAAGGCGCGCGCTTCGGCGAGGAATACCTTGCCGTCGGCGGTCAGGCGGATGCGTTGCTGCGAGCGTTCGAACAGCACCAGTCCCAGCTTGTCTTCCAGTTGCGCGATCTGCCGGCTCAGCGGCGATTGCGAGATGTGCAGCCGTTCCGCCGCCCGTCCCACATGCTCCTCTTCGGCGACCACGACGAAATAGTGGAGTTGTCGCAAGTCCAACATGTAAGACCTTTCGTGACTTAAGTATGGCTAATTATGTCTTAGACAGACTGATTAAATCAACCTAGACTTGCCTCATCGTTCAACTGAAAAGGATTTACACCATGAGTCTCAAGGATAAATTGCCGCACAACGCGGTACTGGGTTTTGGCACCGCACCACTGGGCAATATGTTCCGCAATATTCCCGAGCAGGAGGCGGCCGCGACCGTCGATGCGGCCTGGGAGCAGGGGATCCGCTTTTTCGACACCGCGCCGTTCTACGGTGCGGGTCTGTCCGAGATGCGTCTCGGCCAGGCGCTGGCCAAGCGTCCGCGCAATGAATACGTGCTGAGCACCAAGGTCGGCCGCCTGATCCTGGATGAAACCGAGGACACCAGCAAGCGCGACCTGGGCGAGAAGGGCGGCCTGTTCGAGTTCGGCCGTCCGAACAAAATCGTCAACGACTACTCGGCCGACGCCACGCTGCGTTCCATAGAGGACAGCCTGAAGCGGCTGGGCACCGATCACCTGGATATCGTCTGGGTGCACGACGTGGCGCAGGATTTCTACGGCGATGGCTGGCTGGCGCAGTTCGAGATCGCGCGCACCGGCGCCTTCCGCGTGTTGACCCGCTTGCGCGAGGAGGGCGTGATCAAGGCTTGGGGCCTGGGCGTCAACCGCGTCGAGTCATTGGAACTGACGCTGGACCTGAGCGAAGCACAACCGGACGGTTTCCTGCTGGCGGGCCGCTACACGCTGCTCGATCATGAGCGCGCCTTGCAGCGCCTGATGCCGGCAGCTGCGGCGCGGCAGGTCGACATCGTTGTCGGCGGCCCGTACAGCTCAGGCATCCTGGCCGGAGGCACGCACTTCGAGTATCAGCAGGCGTCGCCAGAGATCGTGGCCAAGGTGGCGCGCATCAAGGCGATTGCGGACCGCTACGGCATTCCGGTGAAGGCCGCAGCCTTGCAATTTTCGCTGGCCAATCCCGCCGTCGCCGCGGCGATCCCTGGCGCCAGCCGGCCGGAACGCATTGCCGAAGACATGGCGGCGTTGAAGGTCGAGATTCCAACCGGCTTCTGGCGCGAACTGCGCGAACAGCGATTGGTGGCCGCTGCCGCACCGTTGCCCATCGATAGTTAATCGGTGAAGGTCATGTTCATATTTCCGCCTTCCTGTGCGGGCTAACGCACAGAACCGTGATGCATAGGGCGTATTGTGGGTGGCTGCCGGATGGAGGCGGACGATGCGCCTGTCCTTATTGATGCATAACGCAGGAAATAACGGGCGAAGGCGTAATCATGAGTGAAGCCGCACTACCGGTGACCGAAGACGATGGCCCTCTCTCTCGCTGGTGGATACGCACGATACTGATCGTGATGGGCCTGGGTTTTGCCGGATTGATCACGATTACCCTGCTGTCCTATCAGAACGCCCCACCGGTCCCGGCGCAGGTGGTGGATGCGCAGGGTGGCGTCGTCTTCACCGGCGACGACATCGGCAACGGCCAGGCCATATTTCTCAAGTATGGCCTGATGGCCAACGGCAGCATTTGGGGGCATGGCGCCTATCTCGGCCCGGACTTTTCGGCCGCGACCCTGCATAGCATGAGCGCGCAGACCGCAGAGTTCATCGCCCAGCAACGCTACCGGCAGCCTTTTGCCGCGTTGCCGCGCTCGCAGCAAGCGGCGGTGCAAGGCGAGACCGTGGTGGCGCTCAAAACCAATCGATATGATGCGGCCACCGCGACATTGCAGCTTACCGACCCACAGGCAGCGACCTTTCACCAGCAGATCGGTTACTGGACCGAGTATTTCCGCGAACCGTCGCGCAATGGCGGACTCAAGGCCGACCTGATTACCGACGCAAGCGAGTTGCGTCAATTCACCGCCTTCGTCATGTGGACGGCTTGGGCTTCGGTGGCCGAACGTCCGGGCGCGGACTACTCCTATACCAACAATTTTCCTTACGATCCCAGCGTCGGCAACCTGCCCACGTCCAGCGCCCTGTTGTGGAGCGCCTTGAGCCTGATGGTGCTATTGGCCGGCATTGCGGCCGTGCTGTTAGCGTTCGGGAAATTCGACTACCTCGGCTGGATCACGCGTGGCCATCAGGTGCACCCGCAACTGCTGCCGGGGAAATCGAGCCGGGGACAAAACGCGCTGGTGAAATTTTTCGTGGTCGTGGCACTGCTGTTGCTGGCGCAATCGCTGGTGGGCGGCGCCGTCGCCCATTACCGCGCGGACCCCGGCAGTTTCTACGGCTTCCAGTTAGAGCGCGTCTTTCCGAGCAACCTGATGCGCACCTGGCATTTGCAGATGGCGATCTTCTGGATTGCCACAGCCTATGTCGCGGCGGCCCTGTTTCTCGGTCGCTCGCTGCGCGCCGAAGAGCCGCGCTGGCTGGCCGGCTGGATCCACGTGCTGTTCGCTGCCTTTGCGCTGGTGATCGGCGGCAGCCTGCTCGGCGAATGGCTGGGCATTGCACAGCTGCTTGGCCGCTGGTGGTTTTGGTTTGGCAACCAGGGTTGGGAGTACCTGGAACTCGGCCGTGTGTGGCAGTATTTGCTGGTCGCCGGCCTGCTCGGCTGGTTCGGCTTGCTATGGACCTTGGTGCGGCCGCGCGCGTTGGCGCAGCAAGCGGTCCGGCCCATCGTCCAGATGTTCCTGATCGCCGCGCTGGCCATCCCGGTATTTTATGTGCCGGCGCTGTTCTTTGGCGCCAAGACTAATTTCACGGTGGTCGACACCTGGCGCTTCTGGATCATCCATTTGTGGGTGGAAGGATTTTTCGAGTTCTTCGCCACCACGGTGGTGGCGCTGACTTTCTACCAGCTCGGCCTGACGCGCCGCAATGTCGCGCTGCGGGTGATCTATCTGGACGCCATCTTGTATTTTCTCGGTGGATTGATGGGCACTGGCCATCATTGGTATTTCAGCGGACAAACCAACGTCAACATGGCGCTGTCGGCGCTGTTTTCGGTGCTCGAGGTGGTGCCGCTCACCTTGCTGACGCTGGATGCGTGGGATTTCGTGCGCACCACGCGCGGCGCGCGCGATGCAAGCGGCAAGGCGATCGCCATACCGCACAAGTGGACGTTCTATTTCCTGATGGCGGTGGGCTTCTGGAATTTCGTGGGGGCCGGCATGTTCGGCTTCCTGATCAATCTGCCCATCGTTAGTTACTACGAGGTCGGCACCCAACTGACGCCGAGTCATGGCCATGCCGCGATGATGGGGGTGTTCGGCATGCTGGCGATCGCGCTGATGGTGTTCGTGCTGCGCCAGACCAGCGACGATATGCGCTGGGCTGGCATCGAGAAATACATCAAGGTCGCCTTCTGGGGCTGCAACGGCGGCTTGGCGATGATGGTCACCATGAGCTTGTTCCCCAGCGGCGTGCTGCAGGTCTGGGACGTGCTCCAGAACGGCTACTGGCATGCACGCAGCCTCGACTACATAGGCAGCGAGCGGTCGCGCTTGATTGAATGGCTGCGCCTGCCTGGCGATCTGGTGTTTATCCTGTTTGGCGCGCTGCCGCTGGTGATCGCATCGATCAAGGGCTACCTGGGTGTGCGCGCCTCGGAAAGCACAACCGAACGCTGACGTTCCAAAACGTTGCCCCTGCGATTGCTCGTGGGCTAGCGCGGCATTTCCTTCTCGTAGCCATACTGCACATAGATGCGGCGGATGGTACCGTCGCGATACATGCCGCGCAGGATGTCATTAAGCCGCGCCACCTCGGCCTTGTCCATGTCCTTGTGGCAGGCCAGGTACATCTCGGCGTGCGCGAAGGACAGCACCTGTTCGAAGTCGTCAATGCCCAGTTCGCGTTGCAGAAACAGGCCCGACATCCGTCCAACCGACCACAGCTTGATACGCTGCTTTTGCAACTTGGGCGGATTCAGCCTGTCGTTGGGCACGATCGCCACCCGTAGCTTGTGCTCGCGCAGGAAGGTCACCGAGGCGTCGCCGATGAAGGTGCCGATCTGGTAGCCGGCCGCTTCGTCCAGGCTGTTGAGTTTGATGTGGTCGTCGCGCCGGGCGAACAGCACCCAGTTGTTCTGGCCGATCGGACCGACCCACTGGTAGTTGTCCTCGCGCTCGGGCACGCGGGCCGTGGTGTACAGGCAGGAATTGGCAGTGCTCATGGTCAGCACCATCGCCCGCGCCCACGGCGCGACGATGGGCTGCGTGGTCGGCACGCCGGCCCGCTGCATCAGCTCGGTGACGATGTCGGCCGCCAGGCCGACCACCTTGCCGCTGTTTTTATCGACCCAGCTGAAGGGCGGATAGTCTTCCGTGTACAAAGTCATCGGCTCCGCCGCGTGTGCGCTGACCATCAGCATCAGGCACAACAGGGCGGAGCGGATCAGCATGGCCTTATGCTCCGCCGGCGTAGCCGTTTTGGCGCCAGGCTTCGAACACCACCACGGCCACCGTGTTCGACAGGTTCAGGCTGCGGTTGTCGGGACGCATCGGCAGGCGGATGCGCTGGGCCGGCGGGAAAGTTTCGCGGAAGGCCGGATCGAGGCCGCGCGTTTCCGAGCCGAACACGAACACGTCGCCCGGCTTGAAGGCGGCGTCGGCGAACGGCGACGAGCCGTGCGTGGTCATGGCGAACATGCGGGCCGGGTCCGGCTGCACCTCGGCCAGGAAGGTCGACCAGTCCGGGTGGACTTTCATCTGCGCGTATTCGTGGTAGTCCAGGCCGGCGCGCTTGAGCTTGGAGTCTTCCAGTGGGAAGCCCAGCGGCTCGATCAAATGCAGTTGCGCGCCGGTGTTGGCGCACAGCCGGATCACGTTGCCGGTGTTTGGGGGGATTTCGGGTTGGACTAGTACGACGTGAAACAAAGTGGTTCTCCTCTTTCAAATTCAATGTGGCGGCGTGCGGGCAAACACCAGGTTGCTCACGCGCGCGGCGCCGTGGCGCTTCAGCGTTGCCGCCAGTTCATTCAGCGTGCGGCCGCTGGTCATGACGTCGTCGACGACGCCGATGTGGCGGCCCTGCACCAGCGCCGCGTCCGGGATCGCAAACGCGCCGGCGATATTGTGCCGCCGCTGCTCGGGTGCGACGCTGCTCTGGGCCGCGGTCTCGTGCACGCGACTGGCCAAGCGTGGATGCAGCGCCACGCCCAGGCTGCGCGCCAGCGGCCGCGCGATCTCCAGGGCTTGATTGTAGCCGCGTTCGGCCAGCCGGCGGGGGCCCAGCGGCACCGGGCACAGCAGGGCGGGCAAGGTGAAGCCGGGCTGTTGCAGGACGGCGTCGCGCAGCAGGCGGGCAAACAGTGTTGCCAGCGCGAGACGGTGGCCGAATTTCAGCTGCAATACCAGCTGGTCCAGCGGCATGGCGTAGTCGGCGGCGACCAGCGTGACGTCGAAGGCCGGCGGCTCGACACGGCAGCCGCCGCACAACTGGCCTTTTGCCGAGTCCGGCAGCGGATTGGCGCAGCGCGGACAGCGAACAATGGCGGCCTCGGCGCCGAAGAACTGGGCGGCGCAGGCGGGACACAGCAACTCGCCGCTGGCGGCGGCGCACAGCGCGCAGGAGGCCGGCAGCAGGCCGCGCAGCAAGGCCGAACCGCTGCGATGGAGCAGGGCGCTGATTGTGCCGATCGTACCGATTCTCGGAGTGGCAAGCATCGAAGCTCCAGGACGCGTTTGCGTTCAACCATGTACACTGCCGACATTATCGCACTACACCGAACCACATCATGCAAGTCCCCGCAAATCCCCCGAAGCTGAGCGCCCCGATCGACCGGGAGCGCGTGCGCGCGCTGTTCAACCGTCCCGAGCGCATCGCGCCGTCCGATTTCATGCGTCGCGAAATCTCGTCGCGCATGTTCGACCGGCTGGAACTGATCAAGGTCGGCCCGCAGCGCGTGTTGGACGCCGGCTGCGGCGCCGGTGCCGATCTGGCACTGTTGCAGAAATCTTATCCTGCCGCGCAAATACTCGGTATTGATGCGGCCGAAGCCATGGTGCGCGCCGCGCAAGGCCCGGCGGCGAAACAATCGTCGCTGAACCAGCTGCTGAGCAAGCTACTGCCGGCCAAGACCGGCGTCGACCTGCTGTGCGGCGACTTCGCCGAGCTGCCGCTGGGACCGAACACGGTGGACCTGGTCTGGTCCAACCTGGCGCTGCACTGGCATCCGCAGCCGGACCGCGTGTTCGCCGAGTGGCGCCGCGTGCTGCGCGTGAACAGCCTGCTGATGTTTTCCTGCTTCGGTCCGGACACTTTCCGCGAACTGCGCGCCGCCTTTGCCGAGGCCGACCTGGCCCAGCACGCGCTGCCTTTCGTGGATATGCACGATTTTGGCGATCAGTTAGTGGAAGTTGGCTTTTCGACACCGGTGCTGGACATGGAAGTCATCACCGTCACCTACGACACGCCGCAGGCCCTGCTGGCCGACGTGCGCGCGCTGGGCGGCAACCCAATGAGCACGCTGCGGCGCGGTTTGATGGGCAAACAGGCCTGGCAGCGCATGCTGGCGACGCTGGAAAAAGGCCGTCGCGCAGATGGCAAGCTGGGCCTGACTTTCGAGGTGATTTACGGCCACGCCTTCCGTCCGGCGCCCAAAATGACCTCCAAGGGCGAAGCGATCATCCGATTTGATTTACCACGAAAGCCGCGCCAGTAGCGGCTTTGCTGGCACACTGTGGTGCCACGGGCTACGCCATAGTTGTGATTTGGATTATTTCTTGAGCGGGGCCATGTTGTTATATATAATCATTGACTAATTTTGCCAGCAAGTCACGTCGCCAGCTATAAACCAGCGAGCGGAGCAATAGACAGGCAAAAACGAGCACGAACAAGCATTTGAATTAAGCAGAATCAGGCTTTTGCGTTGTCCCTGGGCAGTATCTGGGGATGAAGTGAAAGGCCTCAAGGTCCCGCCGGGGTCGCGTCATGAAGAATTTTTCGGACGAGACTGGCAAGGGGCCTGAAGTTGTTTAAGGAGCGGCGCCGGTTCAGTTCACCGAAATCCGGAGTCGTTAAAAAAATATTTTAATTTCTTGGGTGGTTGGGGAAAACATGAAACATGCGAAGCGACTTCAATCGTTGATGCTCGGGCTGTCGGTAACGGCGGCAAGTATCCCAGCGTGGGCGGCTGACAAGGCGGCAAGCGCGGTAGGCACCTCAGTGGGTACCTATGCTGCAGCGACCGGCGGTACCGGGGGTCCCGTTGCCGGTGAGCTTAATCTGCAACCTCCAGCGACCCAGATCGCGACCGAAATCTACAATCTGCATACCTGGATGATGCTGGTCTGCCTGGTCATCTTCGTCGCCGTGTTCGGCGTGATGTTCTACTCCATCTTCAAGCACCGCAAATCGCTGGGCCACAAGCCGGCCACCTTCCACGAATCGACCGCGGTTGAAATCGCCTGGACCGTGGTGCCGTTCCTGATCGTCATCGGCATGGCCTTGCCTGCGACCCGCACCGTGGTCGGCATGAAAGACACCTCCAACGCCGACATCACCATCAAAGTGACCGGCATGCAGTGGAAATGGGGCTACGACTACCTGAAGGGCGAGGGCGAAGGCATTTCCTTCCTGTCCACCCTGTCGACCCCGCGCTCGCAAGTGGGCGCCCCTGGTTTCGAACCAACCGAGAAGCGCGGCGACAACTACCTGATGGAAGTCGACAACGATGTCGTCGTTCCAGTGAACAAAAAAATCCGCATGGTCACCACCGCCAACGACGTGATCCACTCGTGGTCGATCCCGGCCTTCGGCGTCAAGCAGGATGCGATTCCCGGCTTCGTGCGCGACGCCTGGTTCAAGGCTGAACACACCGGCACCTATCGCGGCTACTGCTCCGAACTGTGCGGCAAAGAACACGCCTTCATGCCTATCGTGGTCAAGGTCGTCACCGACGAAGAGTACAAAGTCTGGGTCGACGGCAAGAAAAAAGAAATGGCCGCACTGGCTGACGATCCAAGCAAGACCTGGACGATCGACGAGCTGAAAACCAAGGGCGAAAAAGTCTACGCCACCAACTGCGTGGTCTGCCACCAGGCCAACGGCAAGGGCGTGCCAGGCACGTTCGCACCGCTGGACGGTTCGGAAACGGTCAACGGTCCTAAGGCGGAACAGATCAACGTTCTGCTGCACGGTAAGAAGAGCGGCAAGTACAGCGCTGAAATGCCAGCCTGGAAGCAACTGTCGGATACGGATATTGCGGCTGTCATCACCTACACCCGTAACAGCTGGTCGAACAAGGCCGCCGAAAACATCGTTCAACCAGCCGAAGTTGTGGCTGCACGTAAGTAATCAGGAGCGTTACAAATGAGCACTAGCACCTTGGATCACGCACACGATCACGATCACGCTCACGACCATCCCCATGGTCTGTCGCGCTGGTTGTTCGCCACCAATCACAAAGACATCGGTACCTTGTACCTGTGGTTCTCGTTCATCATGCTGCTGTCCGGCGGCGTGTTGGCACTGATGATCCGCACCGAGCTGTTCAAGCCGGGCCTGCAGTTCTTCCAGCCGGAGTTCTTCAACCAGCTGACCACCATGCACGGCCTGGTGATGGTGTTCGGCGCCATCATGCCGGCCTTCGTCGGCTTCGCCAACTGGATGATCCCGCTGCAAGTGGGCGCATCGGACATGGCCTTCGCCCGCATGAACAACTTCTCGTTCTGGCTGCTGCCACCTGCGGCCATCCTGCTGGCGACCTCGTTCCTGGTCCCTGGCGGCGCCACCGCGGCCGGCTGGACGCTGTACGCGCCGCTGTCGACCCAGATGGGCCCGGGCATGGACATGGCGATTTTCGCGATGCACCTGATGGGCGCCTCGTCGATCATGGGTTCGATCAACATCATCGTCACCATCCTGAACATGCGCGCTCCTGGCATGACCCTGATGAAAATGCCGATGTTCTGCTGGACCTGGCTGATCACCGCCTACCTGCTGATCGCCGTGATGCCGGTTCTGGCTGGCGCGATCACCATGACCCTGACCGACCGTCACTTCGGCACCTCGTTCTTTAACGCCGCCGGCGGCGGCGACCCGGTGATGTATCAGCACATCTTCTGGTTCTTCGGCCACCCGGAGGTCTACATCATGATTCTGCCGGCCTTCGGCATCGTTTCGCAGATCCTGCCGGCCTTCGCCCGCAAGCAGCTGTTCGGCTACGCATCGATGGTGTACGCCACCGCGTCGATCGCGATCCTGTCGTTCATCGTCTGGGCCCACCACATGTTCACCACCGGCATGCCGGTGACCTCGCAGCTGTTCTTCATGTACGCCACCATGCTGATCGCGGTGCCGACCGGCGTTAAAGTGTTCAACTGGATCGCCACCATGTGGAAGGGTTCGATGACCTTCGAAACCCCGATGCTGTTCGCGGTCGGCTTCATCTTCGTGTTCACCATCGGCGGCTTCACCGGCCTGATCCTGGCTGTGACCCCGATCGACATCCAGCTGCAAGACACCTACTACGTGGTGGCGCACTTCCACTACGTGCTGGTGGCGGGTTCGCTGTTCGCGCTGTTCGCCGGTTTCTACTACTGGTCGCCGAAGTGGACCGGCCACATGTACAACGAAGCCATGGGCAAGACCCACTTCTGGCTGTCGCTGATCACCTTCAACATCACCTTCTTCCCGATGCACTTCCTGGGCCTGGCAGGTATGCCGCGCCGCTACGCCGACTACTCGGCGCAGTTCACGGACTTCAACATGATCGCCACCATCGGTGCTTTCGGTTTCGGTCTGTCGCAGGTGTTCTTCCTGTTCTTCGTGATCCTGCCGACCATCCGTGGTGGCAAGAAAGCCGCAGACAAGCCATGGGATGGCGCTGAAGGCCTGGAGTGGACCGTGCCATCGCCGGCGCCGTTCCACACCTTTGAAACGCCACCGCAGTTCAAATGATCATGAGCGAACAGAAGAAGCCGAATAACGCCAGGACCGCGCTGCTGTTGGCCGGCGTGGCCCTGTTCTTTTTCCTGTCCGTGTTTGTCAAGCGGATGTGGCTGAGCTGACGTGAGCGAAGAAAAGGAAACAGGCGGGCTGAACCGCACGCTGCTGGGCAAGCTGATCGTGGTGGCGGTGTTGATGTTCGGGTTTGCGTACGCGCTCAACCCGTTCTACCGCCAGATCTGCGAAGCGCTGGGCATCAACGTGCTGACGCAGAAGGATGGCACGGTCAGCGCCGACACCAACACGCAAATCGACAAGACGCGCGATGTGGTGATCGAGTTTGACGGCAATGCGCAAGGCCCGTGGCGTTTCCGCCCGGTGATGCGCAGCATGACGGTGCATCCGGGCGAGCTGGCGACGGTGATGTATGAGGTGGTCAACACCCAGAATCGCGAAGTCAGCGCGCAGGCGATACCGAGTTACGCACCGCAAAGCGCGATGCCGCATTTTAAGAAGGTCGAGTGTTTCTGCTTCAAGCAGCAGACCATGAAGCCGAACGAAGCACGGCAGATGCCGGTGGTGTTCTTCATCGATCCGGCGCTGCCGAAGGATGTGAAGACCATCACCTTGTCGTACACCTTCTTCGAGGTGGGCGGTCTGGACAAGACTGCATCCAAGTAAAGGTGGGCGGCATGGAAGAAGAGAAAAAGAAACAAGCGTCGTTCATGTATTCGATGAAAGCGGTGTTCTGGTCGTTCTTCGGCCTGCGCCGCAAAAGCGATTTCGAGACCGATTCGGCCAAGCTGAACCCGGTGCACATCATCATCGCGGCCTTGATCGGCGTGGCGTGTTTTATTGGACTGCTGATCACTATCGTTAAGGTTGTAGTTTCAAAATAAATTTAGGGAGATGAAGATGAGTTCACATAACGCCTCGGCACCGTACTACTTCGTGCCTGGTCCATCCAAATGGCCGCTGTTCGCAGGCATGTCCCTGCTGACCACCATGATCGGCGCTTCGGCCTGGGTCAATGATGTGTCGTGGGGCCCGGCCGTGAACTTCGTGGGTCTGGCTGCCATCATTGCGGTGCTTTACTTCTGGTTCGGCGACGCCATCAAGGAATCCGAAGCCGGCCAGTACGGCCAGCGCGTGGACCATTCCTATCGCTGGTCGATGGCCTGGTTCATCTTCTCGGAGGTGATGTTCTTCGGCGCCTTCTTCGGCGCGCTGTTCTATGCCCGTTCGATCACGATGCCGTGGCTGGGCGACCTGGACCACAAGTTCATCTGGCCTGATTTCGCCGCACATTGGGGCAATATTGGTCCGGCCGGCACGGTGCAGGAATTCAAGACCATGGGTCCGTTCCCGATTCCGACCATCAACACCGCGCTGCTGCTGACCTCGGGCCTGACCTTGACCATCTCGCACCATGCGCTGCGCGCCGGCCATCGCGCGCAGACCGCGTTCTGGCTGTTCGCCACCGTGGCGCTGGGCGCGATCTTCATGGGCTTCCAGGCTTACGAATATCACCACGCGTACACCGAGCTGAACCTGAAACTGACCTCGGGCATCTACGGTTCGACCTTCTTCATGCTGACCGGTTTCCACGGCTTCCACGTGACGATGGGCGCGATCATGCTGTCGGTGGTGTTGTTCCGTGTGCTCAAGGGTCACTTCACGGCCGACAACCACTTCGCCTTCGAAGGCGCGGCCTGGTACTGGCACTTTGTCGACGTGGTCTGGCTGGGTCTGTACGTGGTCGTGTACTGGCTGTAACGAGGCTATAATGCCGCAGCGACACTGCTGCGGCACATAAGAAAAGCCGCATGCGGGAGCGTCCCGGATGCGGCTGTTTTTTTGCCGGCGCTACCCCGCAAGGCGGCCACAGGGGTCTGACCCCGTACGGGGTCAGACCCCGCGTCGGTTCGGGGTTCGCGGCTAGCCGCGGATGCCGGTGGGCTGGATGTAGCCGAGCTTGTGCGCGACCAGCAGGGCGATGAACAGGGCGATCGACAAGCCGACCCGCACCGCCAGCGCGCGCACGGTGTTGTTGCTCTTGCCCTTGTCGCGCATCAGGAAGTAGAACGCGGAAGCCAGGCTGCCGATGATCAGGATGAACGCGATGGCGACAGCAATTTTCATGGCGGGGCAGGAGAGTGAATTGATGAAGGTTCCATTGTAATGGGTATTGCGTTCCGTTTTAAACTGATCCCCTTCGTGGCGACCGTGCTGGTGGTCGCACTGGGCATCCAGCTGGGCAACTGGCAGCAGCGCCGCGCCGCGCAAAAAATCGTCTTGCAGGCCAAGCTGACGCAAGGCAACGCCAGCGCGCCGGTGCAGCTGGACGGCGCGCCGCTGGCGGCCGAGGCGGTGGAGTTCCGCCGCGTGTCGGTGACCGGCGAGTTTGTCGCCAACTGGCCGCTCTACCTGGATAATCGTCCGTCGGCGGGCCGCTCCGGTTTTTACCTGCTGATGCCGTTTAAAATTGCGGGGACGGGCATGCATGTGCTGGTGGCGCGGGGCTGGCTGCCGCGCGATCCGGCCGACCGCGCCAGGCTGCCGGCCTACGCCACGCCTGCCGGCACCGTGACCTTGCAAGGGATGGCGCGGCTGGACGCCGGCCATGTGATGGAGCTGGCCAAGACGCCGACGCTGACGCCCAAGGCCATCGTGCAGAACGCCGATCCGCTGCAAGTGGCCAGGGACAGCGGCCTGACCATGCAACCGTTCGTGATCGAGCAAACCGCCGCGGCGCAGCCGGCCGGCGACGACGCGCGGATGGTGCGCGACTGGCCGGCGCCGGCGCTGGGCGTGGAAAAACATCAGGGCTATGCCTTCCAGTGGTACGCACTGTCGGCGATGGCTGTTATCTTCTTTGTGGTGAACGGATTCAGACGTGGAAAACAAAAGTAATCAAAGTCGTGGTCGCTGGAAGCTGTTGCTGGTGCTGGCCGTGTGCGCGGCGCCGCTGGTGGGTTCTTATCTCACTTACTACGTCATCAAGCCCAAGGGCGGCGTGACCAATTTCGGCGCGCTGATCGATCCGCGCGACCATCCTATCCCGGCCATGGCCAGCACCACGCTGGACGGCAAGCCGGCCACGCTGGAGAACTACAAGGGCAAGTGGATCATGCTCAAGGTCGGTCCGTCCGATTGCAAGCAGGACTGCCAGGACCAGCTGTTCGCCATGCGCCAGCTGCGCACCATGCAGGGCAAGGAAATGGAGCGCATCGAGCGCGTGTGGATGATCACCGACGACCAGCCGCTCGATACGGTGCTGATGCGCGTCAACGACGGCACCCGCATGTTGCGCGCGCCGGCCGCCGTGATCGATAAATGGCTGCCGCTGGAGCAGGGCGCCGGCGACCGCGTGTCCGACCACGTCTACCTGATCGACCCGCTGGGCAACCTGATGATGCGCTTCCCGAAAGGCGCCGTCTCCAGCGACACCGAGAAGGTGAAGAAAGTCCACAAGGACATCTACAAGCTGCTGAAGGCTTCCGCGATAGGCTGATCATGCATTCCACCACTCTCGCTCAAATGGCCGTGACGGCGCTGCTGGTGGCGCTGCTGCCGCTGTCGCTGGTGTGGACCTCGTCCGACGCCAACAAATACCGCAAGCTGGTCTGGGTCTGCGTATTCCTGACCTTCGACCTGATCGTGTTCGGCGCCTTCACGCGCCTGACCGACTCCGGCCTCGGCTGTCCGGACTGGCCGGGATGCTACGGCGCCGCCAATCCCTTCCTCGCGCACGAGCAGATCACGGCGGCAGAAGCGCTGCTGCCGACCGGCCCGGTGACGGTGGTCAAGGCCTGGATCGAGATGATCCACCGCTACCTGGCGATGGCGATCGGTGTGCTGATCGTGGCGATGATGGCGCAGGCCTGGTATCAATGGCGCAAGTCGCAGGGCACGCGCGCGGAATACGCGCCGTGGCTGCCGACCGTGCTGTTCCTGTTCGTCTGCCTGCAGGGCGCGTTCGGCGCCTGGACCGTGACGCTGAAGCTGCAGCCGGTGATCGTCACCACCCACCTGCTGCTGGGCATGGGCCTGCTGGCGATGCTGGCTTGGTACGGCGGCCGCCAGAACCAGTTGATCGCGCCGGTGCGCACGGTGACGGCCTCGCCGCCGGCGATGCGCAACATCCGCCTGCTGGCGGGCGCTTCTGCAATTTTGCTCTTGGTGCAACTGGCACTGGGCGGCTGGACCAGCACCAACTACGCCACCTTGGCCTGCACCGATTTCCCGCTGTGCGGCGGCAAGCTGGTGCCGGAGATGGACTTCGAACACGGCTTCACGCTGTGGCGCGAGTTGGGCAAGACCGCCGCCGGCCACTACCTGCCGTTCGCGGCGCTGACGGCGATCCACTGGGTGCACCGCAACTTCGGCGTGCTGGTGGCGCTGGTGGCCGGCTACACGGCCTGGCGCGCCTGGGAGCACCGGGCGCTGCATAAAACCGCCCGCTACCTCGCGCTGACCTTGGCGGCGCAGATCGCCACCGGCGTCGCCACCATCTACCTCAGCTTCCCGCTGGCGATCGCGGTGTTGCATAACGCCGGGGCGGCGCTGCTGGTCCTGCTACTGACCATGTTAAACTACAAGGCTAAGTACCAGTACGATATTGCAAAAAAGGCAGCCTCGGGCGCAGCATCCTCGCATACTTCCGCTGCCCGGCAAAAGTAAGCACCACTAAGTACCTAATGACCACACACACCGCCACATCCAAACCCGCCAGCCGCGCCTCCCAATACTGGGCGCTGACCAAGCCCCGCGTCACGCAACTGGCCGTCTTCTGCGCCGTGATCGGCATGTTCCTCGCCAGCGACGGCATGCCGGACTGGCACCTGCTGGTGGCCGCCACCGTCGGCATCTGGCTGCTGGCCGGCGCGGCCTTCGCCGTCAACTGCCTGGCCGAGCGCGAGATCGACGCCCGCATGGCGCGCACCGCCCGCCGCCCGATGGCGATGGGCGACATCAGCGTCATGCAAACCGCGATCTTCGCCACCGTCATCGGCGGCGCCGGCATGTGGATCCTGTACGCGCTGGTGAACCCGCTGACGATGTGGCTGACCTTTGTCACCTTCGTCGGCTATGCCATCATCTACACCATGATACTGAAGCCGGCCACGCCGCAGAACATCGTCATCGGCGGCCTGTCCGGCGCGATGCCGCCGGCGCTGGGCTGGGCCGCCGTCGCCAACGACGTGCCGATGCAAGCCTGGCTGCTGGTGCTGATCATCTTCGTCTGGACGCCGCCGCACTTCTGGGCGCTGGCCATGTACCGCCGCGACGACTACGCCAAGTCCGGCCTGCCGATGCTGCCGGTCACGCACGGCATGAAGTTCACGCAGTTCCACGTCTGGCTGTATTCGATCGCGCTGGCCGCCACCACCTTGCTGCCGTACGCGGTGCATATGAGCGGGCTGATCTACCTGGCCAGCGCCGTCGCGCTGAACGCGGTGTTCCTGCATCACGCGTGGAAAATCTACCGCCACTACACCGACCTGATCGCCCGCAAGGCCTTCACCTGGTCGATCATCTACCTGTCGCTGCTGTTCCTGGCGCTGCTGGTGGACCACTACTTTAAATACTGATGAAAAAACTGCTCGTTGTCGGCCTGATGGCCCTGTCCGCATTACTGGCCGCCTGCGAGCGCCGCGCCACCGCACCGCGCCCCGAGTTCACCAACACCGACCTGACCGGGCTGCCGTACGCCAAGGACTTCGCGCTGACCGACCACAACGGCAAGCCGCGCACCCTGGCCGACTTCAAGGGCAAGGTCGTGCTGATGTTCTTCGGCTATACCCAGTGCCCGGACGTATGCCCGACCACGATGGCCGAGATGTCGGCCGCGATGAAGGAACTGGGCCCGCTGGCCGAGCAGGTGCAGGTGCTGTTCGTCACCGTCGATCCCGAGCGCGACACCCAGCAATTGCTGGCCGAGTACGTACCGGCTTTCGACAAGCGCTTCCTCGGCCTGTACGGCACCGCCGAGCAGACCGCCGCCGTCGGCAAGGAATTCAAGGTGTTCTACGCCAAGGTGCCGGGCAAGACGCCGGGCAGCTATACGATGGACCACACCGCCGCCAGCTATGTGTTCGACAAGCAGGGCAAGATCCGCCTGCTGGTGCGCTCCGGCCAGGGGCCTGCGCCGATCGTGCATGACCTGAAGCTGCTGCTGGCCCAGCCTTGATGCAGCAGCGCTTCCAACCCTACACCCGCCTCGCGGCCATTGTCCTGCTGGTGATCGGCTGCTTGACCGTGCTGCGGCCTTTCCTGGCCGCGATCCTGTTCGCCGCCGCCATCACCATCTCCAGCTGGCCGTTGTACCTGCGCTTGCTGGCGCGCTGCAAGCAGCGCCGCTGGTTGGCGGCCGCCATCATGAGCGTCGGCCTGACCGTGCTGATCATCGTGCCGCTGGCGTTGGTGACCTGGAACGTGGCCGACAACGCCAGCGATTTCTACGACCAGCTCAAAACCAGCCTCGAAGGCGGCACGCTGGCGCCGCCGGCCTGGCTGAAGGACCTGCCGCTGGTGGGCGAGGCGGCCGACACCTATCTGCGCAAGCTGCTGGGCAGCCGCGAGGAATTGCTCAACGTCGCCAAGAACCTGCTGGAGCCCGCGCGCCGCTTTGTGCTGGGCGGCGGCATGGTGCTGGGCAGCGGCGTGGCCCAGGTCAGCCTGGCGGTGTTTGTCAGCTTCTTCCTGTACCGCGACGGCCAGACCCTTCTGACGGTGCTGGCCTCCCTGATGAACAAGCTGATCGGCGGACAGAGCGCGGCCGTGACCGACACCGTCAGCCGCACCGTGCGCGGCGTCATGTACGGCCTGCTGGGCACGGCGCTGGCGCAGGCCGGCGTGGCCGCCATCGGCTTCCTGATCGCCGGCGTGCCGGCCGTGGCGCTGCTGTCGGTGGCGACCTTCCTGCTCTCGCTGATCCCGGTCGGCCCACCCCTGATCTGGGGCGGCGCGGCGATCTGGCTGTTCAATCAAGGCAGCACCGGCTGGGGCGTCTTCATGCTGGTGTGGGGCATGTTCGTGATCAGCGGCGTCGACAATGTCGTCAAGCCCATGCTGATCAGCCGCGGCAGCAGCCTGCCATTCATCCTGGTGCTGCTGGGTGTGATGGGCGGCGTGCTGGCGTTCGGCTTTGTCGGCCTGTTCATCGGCCCGACGCTGCTGGCGGTGGCGCTGGGCCTGCTGCGCCACTGGACCGGCGACGAAACCGTCTAGAAATTGATCATCTGCCCGGCGCGCTCGGCGTCGGTGTGGCGCTCGAA
Source organism: Duganella sp. S19_KUP01_CR8 (assembly GCF_036688705.1). NCBI lineage: Bacteria > Pseudomonadati > Pseudomonadota > Betaproteobacteria > Burkholderiales > Oxalobacteraceae > Duganella > Duganella sp. S19_KUP01_CR8. The sequence goes on from NZ_JAQQPR010000001.1 coordinate 65,446, forward strand.
GATGCGGCGCAGCGTGCCGTCTTCGCGCATGGCGCGGATCGCCTGGCTGAAGCGGGCCACGGTGGCGGCATCGACGTTTTGGCGCGACAGCACCAATCCCGACACCATATTCTCGCGCGGCGCCCAGTCCATCACGCTGTAGGTGCCGGCCAGCTGTTCCTGTTTGACCAGCGGATACCAGGTGGTCGGCGTGGCCATCACCGCGTCCACCCGGCCCAGCTTGAACAATCGCATCATCGCCAGGTGGTCGGCCGTTTCAAACACGCGGCCCTGCTCGCGCAGCTTGGCCAGCCAGACTTCGTAGGAGTGGCCGTGCTTGTAGCTTTTGACCACGGCAATCTTGTATTGAGGATCGGCCAGGAAGCTGTCCATGCTGTGCAGGCGGCCGCTGAGTTCCTTGTGCAGCAGGACGAAATTGCGACCCGTCATATACGGCACGAAGCGGCCGATTTTTTCGCGCTCGGGCAGGGGAATCGCGGACACCGACATATCGATGCTGCCGCCGCCGAGTCCGGCCCAGATGCGCACGCGGGAATCGACGCTGGGTTCGATGGTGCAGCCGAGCCGGCGCACCAGCTCGTCGACCACATCCTTGTCGATGCCGGTCCAGCCGCCGCCGGCGGCGTGGTAGAACAGCGCGCCGTCCTCGTAGAAGGCGACGCGCAGGTGCTGGCAGCCGCTGCGCGGCTCGGCCACGCCGGCGCCAGCGGCGCAGAGCAGGGTACAGCTTAGGGTACAGCTTAGGACCAGGCGACTGAGCACGTCTCCTCCCATCGGGTTAGTCCAGGTCGGCGTTATCCTCGGTGTCATCCTTGGGAATGACCTTGACCAGCAGGATGCGTGGACCGTTCATTTTCTTGGCGACGATGTCGAAACCGCGGAAACTGATGCGCTGGCCCTGTTTCGGGATATCGCCCAGTTTCAGCATGATCAGGCCGCCTACCGATTCTACCTCTTCCAGGCCCAGCTCTTCGTTTTCAATGTCTATGCCCAGTGTGCGCTCCAGCGAGAAGATAGGCAAGCTGGCCTTGCCCACCAGTGTGCCGTCCGGCTGCTTGAGCCAATCGTTCTCGTTGAGGCGGAATTCGTCGTGGATTTCGCCCACCATCGCGCCCAGCAGGTTGTCGAGCGTGATGAAGCCCAGCGGACGCTTGCCTTTCTCGCCGATCAGCGCGAAGTGGGGCGCGCCGTCGCGGAAGCGGCGGAACTGCTCCAGCGCCGGGGTGCGGGCGGAAATCGTCTCTACCGGACGCAGGAAGGGCACCAGGTCGGTCACCGGCTTGCCGGATTGCTGGGCGAAGAACAGGTCTTTCAGGTGCACCACGCCCAGCACGGTCTCGCCATCCTTGTCGTAGTAGGGGTAGCGGCTGAAGCGGTTGCGCAACATGGTTTGCAGGTTGTCGTTCAGCGGACGGTTGGCGTACAGGCCGATCACCTCGTTGATCGGACGCATCAGGTCGGACACCGCCAGGTCGCTGAAATCGAGCGTATGGGCCAGGATGTTGCGCTCGTCTTCGTTGAATTTCTCGCCCGGCTGGCTGGTGCGCAGGATCAGCTTGAGTTCGTCGATCGAATAGTGGCTGTCGTGGCTGCCTTTGCCCGCCAGGCCCACCAGGCTCAGCACCATGTTGGCGCTGGCGTTGAGCACCCAGATGAAGGGGTACATGGCCCAGTAGAAGCCGTACAGCGGCAGCGCGCTCCACAGGCCGATCACTTCCGGCATGCGGATCGCCAGCGACTTCGGCGCCAGTTCGCCGACCACGATGTGCAGGAAGGAGATCACGCAGAAGGCAAACACGAAGGCGATGCCGTGGACGATTTCCGGCGAGCTGACGCCGACGGCGTGCAGCAGCGGCTCCAGCAGGCTGGCGAAGGCCGGCTCGCCGACCCAGCCCAGGCCCAGCGAGGCCAGCGTGATGCCCAGCTGGCAGGCGGACAGGTAGGCGTCCAGCTCGCCGTGCACCTTGCCGAGGATGCGGCCCCTGAGTCCCTGCGTCTTGGCGATGGCGCGCACGCGCGTCTTGCGCAGTGTGACGATGCCGAATTCGGCCGCCACGAAGAATCCATTGAGCGCGACCAGGAACACGGCGAGCACGACAAGCATAAGGTTTTGCATAGGGTCCGAGCGTTGGCTCAGGTAGTCAAAACCAGCATCTTAGCCTATTCGGCGATGGCGAAGGGCCCGCTATGGACGGCCGACAGGATGGCTTCGATCGCCGGATGGGTGATTTTGCGGACGTTGGAGATGGCGAAGAACTGTTCGCGCAGCTCGGGGGCGTCGCCCACCAGCACGGCGCCGAACTGCTCTTCGATGTCCTGCGCCAGCGCCGACGGCGCGAAGAACAGGCCCAGGCCGTTGCGGCCGAAGGTGTTCAGCATGGCGTTGTCCTCGAACTCGCCGACGATGTCCGGCCGCACCTTGTGTTGCACCAGCCAGGCGTCGATGCGGCCGCGCAGCGCGTTGTTGCGGGTCGGTAGCAGCAGCGGCGCGCCGTGCAGGCTGTCCGGGAAGTTGCGCCGGTACTTGCGCGCCAGCTTGGGCACGCCGTACAGCTTCATGTCGCTTTCGCCCAGCAAGTGACTGAACACCTTCAGGCTGCCGCCGGCGCGCACGGCGCGGTCGGTCAGCACCACGTCCAGCTTGCCCAGCGCCAGGTCGGCCAGCAGCGATTCGAATTCATCCTCCATGCACACCAGCCGCACCTGCTGCTCCAGCTGCTGCGTCGCTTGCAGCAGGCGGTAGGCGATCAGCTTGGGCAGCGAGTCGGAGATGCCGACCGTCAGCCGCATCTTGCTGGCTTCCGTTTCGTCCAGCGCGTCCTGCAACTGGTCGCCCAGCAGGAAGATCTGGTCGCAGTAGGTGAGCGCCAGCTTGCCCGCCTCGGTCGGCACCAGGCGCCGGCCCTGCGGCTCCAGCAGCTGCTTGCCGATCGATTGTTCCAGCGATGCGAGTTGCATGCTGATGGTCTGCACGGCCAGCCCCAGGCGCTCGGCCGCGCGCGTGACGCCGCCTTCCTTGGCCACCATCCAGAAGAAATAAAGATGCCGGAAATTGAGTCCACTGGTTTTCATGATCTTCTATTTTTACGAAGTAATACTTCAATTATCTTCTATTTTTAAAAAGTCGTTTGTTCTCTACACTGCATCCCATCGATTTATAACCATGAGAGAAAAGAATGAAACACTTCAAAGTGTCATTCCTCGTCACGTTCCTCTGCCTTGCTGCAGCGGGCTGGTGGGGCTACGAACTGTCCGGATGGGGCGGCGCCTTGTCCGCCGTGGGTATCGCCGCGATCCTGGCGGCGATGGAAGTATCGCTGTCGTTCGATAACGCGGTGGTCAACGCTTCCGTGCTGAAGACCTGGGACGACTACTGGCAGAAGCTGTTCCTCGGCATCGGCATCATCATCGCGGTGTTCGGCATGCGCTTGCTGTTCCCGCTGGTGATCGTGGCGGTGGCTGCGGACATCGGCATCATGGACGTGTGGCACCTGGCGCTGAACGACCCTAAAACGTATTCGATGCACCTGACGAATCACCACGCGGAAGTGGCGGCATTCGGCGGCATGTTCTTGCTGCTGGTGTTCCTGAACTTCCTGTTCGATGACGAGAAAGAAGTCCACTGGCTGGGCAACGTCGAGAAGAAACTCGGCTCGCTGGGCAAGGTCTCCTCGATCTCGGTAATGATTGCGCTGGGTGTCCTACTGGGCTCTATGGGCCTGGTAGGCGAAGCGCAGAAGCTGGTGGTGCTGGTGTCCGGCCTGTGGGGCATCCTGATCTACGTCGGCGTCGACGCGGTCAGCAACCTGCTGGAGAAGGAAGAAGAAGGCAGCAATGTCGGCGACCTGGTCAAGCGTGGCGGTATCGGCGGTTTCCTGTACCTGGAAGTGCTGGATGCTTCGTTCAGCTTCGACGGCGTGATCGGCGCGTTCGCCATCACCACCGACGTCGTGATCATCATGCTGGGCCTGGCGATTGGCGCGATGTTCGTCCGCTCGCTGACGGTGTACCTGGTGAAGAAGGGCACGCTCGACGAGTTCGTCTTCCTGGAGCACGGCGCGCACTATGCGATCGGTATCCTGGCCGCGATCATGTTGGCGAGTATGAAGTTCCACATCCCGGAACTGTTCACCGGTCTGATTGGCGTGGCCTTCATCGGTGCCTCGCTGTGGTCCTCGGTGCGTCATCGCCGCCATAAGGAAGCCGCTGTCGCCATCGCTGCATAAAGTATTCAAGAATTCGGCGAGCCGTCAATTACGGACACGGCTCGCCGCCTGTAGCACCCAAAGTCCGGTTCTCTTTTTTTAGGAGCATCAAATCATGGCAATTAGTCTGCAAAAAGGCGGTAACGTTAATCTGAGCAAGGAAGCTCCAGGCCTGTCGAAAATCGTGGTTGGCCTGGGCTGGGATGTACGCAGCACCGACGGCAAGGACTTCGACCTGGACGGCTCGGCCTTCCTGTTGAAAGTGGACGGCAAGGTCCGCGCCGACAACGACTTCATCTTCTACAACAACCTGAAATCGTCGGACCAGTCGGTCGCGCACTCCGGCGACAACCGCACCGGCGCCGGCGATGGCGACGACGAAACCGTCACCATCGACCTGACCAAGGTGCCGGCCGATGTCGAGCGCATCGCCATCTGCGCCACCATCCATGAAGGCGAAGAGCGCCGCCAGAACTTCGGCATGGTGCAGAAGGCCTTCATCCGCTGCCTGAACGGCGCCGGCAACGGCGAGATCGCCCGCTATGACCTGTCCGAAGACGGTTCGACCGAATCGGCGATGGTGTTTGGCGAGGTGTATCGCAACGGCGGCGATTGGAAGTTCAAGGCCGTCGGCCAGGGCTTCAAGGGCGGCCTCGGTCCGCTGGCATCGTCGTTCGGCGTGCGCGTTTAATTTTTAACCTGAAGAAGAAAGGACTCCACCATGCCTAAGTTTTCGATCACCGGCGACATCGATCCCTTCCTGCACGTCTCGCTGGCTCACGGTGAAAAAATCTACTGCGAGTCGGATGCGATGGTGATGATGGAAGCGGCGCTCGATTTGAAGGGCAAGGTCACCGGCGGCATCGGCGCGGCCATCATGCGCCGCTTCGCCAACGGCGAGTCCTTCTTCCAGCAGCACATCGAGGCAGTGCGCGGCGAGGGCGATTGTTTGCTGGCGCCGCGCCTGCCCGGAGCGATGCAGGTGCTCGACGTCGGCCAGCAGCAGTACATGCTGAGCGACGGCGCCTTCGTCGCCGCCACCTCCGGCGTCGAGTTGAAGGTGCGTACCCAAAGCCTGGGCAATGCGCTGTTCGCGCAGAGCGGCGGCTTTTTCATCACCGAGACCGCGGGCGTCGGCCAGGTTGCGGTATCGGGCTTCGGTTCGATGTCGCAGCTGGACGTCACGCCGGGCCGCGATGTGATTATCGATAACTCGCATGTGGTGGCATGGGATAGCGCGCTGCGCTACGAAATCTCGGTCACCACCGGCGGCAACAGCGGCTTTCTGAGCAATCTGGTCAACAGCCAGACCAGCGGCGAAGGCATGGTGCTGCGCTTTTCCGGCCACGGAAAAATCCTGATTTGCTCGCGCAACGGCGCGGCATTCCAGGCCTGGGCGCAGCGCGGCGTTGCGCAGTAAATTCAAAGGAGTACCAAGATGACAGTCAGTTTAAGCAAGGGCCAGAAGATCTCTCTGGAAAAGGAAGCCGGCGGCGCATTGGGCCGCGTGACCATGGGCCTGGGTTGGGACGCGATCAAGACCAAGGGCTTCCTGGGCTTCGGCTCGAAGACCGAGGCGGTCGACCTGGACGCCTCGTGCGTGATGTTCAACGAGTCCGGCGCGCCGGTCGACGTGATCTGGTTCCGCCAGTTGAAGAGCAGGGATGGCAGCATCCAGCACACCGGCGACAACCGCACCGGCGCCGGCGATGGCGACGATGAGCAGATCAACGTCGACCTGAACGCCGTGCCGTCCACGGTCAAGAGCCTGGTGTTCACGGTGAACAGCTTCACCGGCCAGACTTTCGAGCAAGTGGAAAACGGCTACTGCCGCCTGCTGGACGCCAGCAGCGGCAAGGAAGTGGCGCGTTTCAACCTGTCCGTGCAGGGGCCGCACTCGGCGCAGATCATGGCCAAGTTGTATCGCCACAACGGTGAATGGAAGATGCACGCCATCGGTGAAAACGGCAAGGGCCGCACCTTCGACGAGCTGCTGCCGCAGATCGCCGCCCACCTGTAACCCCCGGGGTCAAGTCTGACATTCGGACGCAAGCTCTGCCGTAGTGACCACTACGGCAGAGCTTGTGTCCGAATGTCAGACTTGACCCCAATTTTCCACGGTATAATATTGCCATGGAAAAACTAAAAGACTACGCCGAGATTGTTGCCCAAGCTTCAAAGGGGGAGCTGGTTTTTCCTACCAGCGTCAATGCCGCTCTGCGGCTGCAACTGGCCTTGGCCGATCCCGATTGCGATACCGAAGACGTGATCCGCAAGGTGCTGGGTGAGCCGCTGCTGGCCGCGCGCACCGTGGCGCTGGCTAATGCGGTGGTGTTCAACCGTGGCGGCGCGCCGGTCACCAGCGTGCGCGCGGCGGTGCAACGGGTCGGTTTCCGCAACCTGTACACCATGGCCGCCGCGATGGTGGTGCGCCAGTTCGGCAGCCGCATCCGCGACGCCGCCTTGCGCGCCCAGGCAGAACAGCTGTGGCGCCACACGGCCCATGTGGCCGCGCTGTCCCACGTGATCGCCCGCAAGCTGACCCGCACCGACGCCGATACCGCGCTGTTCGCCGGCATCGTGCACGAGGCAGGGGGCTTCTACCTGTTGTCGCGCGCCGACGATATTCCCGGCCTGCTCGACGACCCGGAAGACTGGATGGCCGCGGCGCAGGAAATCATTACCCGCGAAATCATGAAGAAGATGGCTATCCCGGAACCGGTCAGCCAGGCCGTCGTCTCGCTGCGCGGCGCCACGCTGACGCCGCCGCCGCTGGGCCTGCGCGATACCCTGCTGATCGCCAAGCACCTGGCCCCTGTGCGCTCGCCGCTGGCGCCGGAGCGCGAACACGCCAGCCTGGTTGGCTTCTTCGACGACAACGCCGCGCTGGAACAAATCCTGTTCGAATCTGCCGACGAGGCAGCCTCCATGAGCGCCGCGCTGCTGGCCTGAGTGTTCTGAGTGTTGTTTAACGTTGGTTTCGCGCTAGTCCATATACACTAATCGTGCCGAAAATAGTGTCTAAGGCACAATTGTTGCCAAAAGTCTGGCAATATGCGGATCGTGCGACACGCCAGAAGCGTGTATGCTAACAGTCGTCATACAACAGTAAAAAGACCATGAACCAGACCGCCGCCGCTCCCATGTCCGCTCCTACCGTCCTCGTGCCGAAGAAGAAGCATCGCAACCTCGCCCAGGGCGTGGTCGAGGCTTTCACCAACAGCATCCAGGCCGGCACCCTGAAGCCGGGCGAAAAGCTGCCGACCGAGTCGGTCATCATGGAGATGCACGGCGTCAGCCGCACCGTGGTGCGCGAGGCGATCTCGCACCTGCAGGCGGCGGGGCTGGTGCAGACCCGCCACGGCATCGGCACCTTCGTGCTGGAGCCGCAGCCGGCCAACCTGCGCATCTCGGCCGACACCATCCGCACCATCGGCGATGTGCTGGCCATCCTGGAGTTGCGCATCAGCCTGGAGACCGAGGCTGCCTGGCTGGCCGCCACCCGCCGCACCGAAGAACAGGTGCAGGAGATGGGCGCGGTGCTCAAGCGCATCCAGCATTCGCAGGGCCGTCCCGGCTCGGTCGAATCGGACGTGGCCTTCCACCTGCTGATCGCGCAAGCCACCGGCAACCGCTATTTCGTCGACATCCTCAGCGACCTGGGCAACGCAATCATCCCGCGCGCACGCGTCAATTCGGCGCAGCTGGCGCATGACGATCCGGCCGTGTACCTGGAGCGCCTCAACCGCGAGCACGACGACATCTACAACGCCATCCTGCGCAAGGACGCCGAGGCGGCCCGCGCCGCCATGCGCACCCACCTGAGCAACAGCCGCGAGCGCCTGCGCCGCGCGCAAGAAGGCATCGCCGCCGGTCAAACTGCATAAAAAGCAACGATAGCAGGGCGATTTGGCGGATTTTGCTAAATCGCTTGCTCACGAACGAAGATGGTTGTACGATGTCATACAACAGATGGCGCAAAGCTGTCGAGTTCCCCTTCCTGAGATGAGCTGTCGATTATTGGAGACCTTATGCAACCGAATGACCTTAAAAAAATTCTTTCCTCCGGCCTGCTGTCGTTCCCGGTCACCGACTTCGACGCTGAAGGCAACTTCCGCAAGTCGACCTATATCGAGCGCCTGGAATGGCTGGCTCCGTACGGCGCCAGCGCGCTGTTCGCCGCCGGCGGCACGGGCGAGTTCTTCTCGCTGACCGCCAACGAATACACCGACATCATCAAGACCGCCGTCGACACCTGCGCCGGCCAAGTGCCTATCCTGGCCGGCGTCGGCGGCCCGACCCGCGTGGCCGCGGCCTACGCCAAGGAAGCCGAACGCGTTGGCGCGCAAGGCCTGCTGCTGCTGCCGCACTACCTGACCGAAGCGAGCCAGGATGGCCTGATCGAACACGTGGCCGAAGTCTGCAAGGCGACCAACCTGGGCGTGGTGGTCTACAACCGCGCCAACTGCCGCCTGACGCCGGACTCGCTGGCCAAGCTGGCCGACCGTTGCCCTAACCTGATCGGCTTCAAGGACGGCGTCGGCGATATCGAGCTGATGGTCTCGATCTGGCGCAAGATGGGCGACCGCTTCAGCTACCTGGGCGGCCTGCCGACCGCCGAAGTTTACGCTGCCGCGTACAAGGCTTTGGGTACTCCGGTATACTCATCGGCGGTATTCAACTTCATGCCGAAATTGGCGATGGACTTCTACCATGCCGTCGCGTCGGACAATCACGCCGAACAAAACCGCATGCTGGACGAGTTCTTCCTGCCATACCTGGAGATACGTAACCGCAAGGCCGGCTACGCAGTGAGTATCGTTAAGGCGGGTGCACGCCTGGTGGGCCACGATGCAGGCCCGGTGCGCGCGCCACTGACCGATCTGACTGCGGAAGAATGCGACATGCTGGACAAACTGATACGCAAGCAAGGCGCTCAGTAATCCCTGCGGCGGCGACAAATATAAAACAAGCGCGGCTGGTCCGCGCTTTTCATACATTGAGGAGTCATTATGCAAGTTGCTGGTGAAATGGTTATCGGCCGCAGTGCGGTCCTGGGTAAAGAAGGCACGATGAAGGCGATCGATCCGTCGCGCAACGTGGAAATCGAACCGGCCTTCGGCCTGGCCGGCGCCGCCGACCTGCAGCGCGCCTGCGAACTGGCCGACCAGGCTTTTGACATCTACCGCGCCACCGGCCTGGAAGCGCGCGCCAAGTTCCTGGAAACCATCGCCGACCGCATCATGGACATCGGCCCTGCGCTGATCGAACGCGCGATGAAGGAAAGCGGCCTGCCGCAAGCGCGCCTGGAAGGTGAGCGTGGCCGTACCTGCAACCAGCTGCGTTTGTTCGCGAAAGTCGTGCGCGACGGCCGCTTCCAGTCGGCCACGCTGGACAGCGCGCTGCCGGAACGCACGCCGCCGCGCAGCGATCTGCGCCTGCGCAAGATCGGCCTGGGCCCCGTCGCCGTATTCGGCGCATCGAACTTCCCGCTGGCGTTCTCGGTGGCCGGCGGCGATACCGCGTCGGCACTGGCGGCCGGCTGCCCGGTCGTGGTCAAGGCCCACTCGGCCCACCTGGGTACTTCTGAACTGGTCGGCAAGGCTGTCGCCAAGGCCGCTGAAGAATGCGGCATGCCGGAAGGCGTGTTCTCGATGCTGATCGGCTCCGGCCAGACCATCGGCCAGGAACTGGTCAGCCATCCTGCGATCAAGGCCGTGGGCTTCACCGGTTCGCGCTCCGGCGGCCTGGCGCTGATGCGCACCGCCGCCGCGCGTAAAGAGCCGATTCCGGTCTACGCCGAAATGAGCTCGATCAATCCGGTGTTCCTGCTGCCGGGCGCGCTGGATAACGCCAAGCTGCCGCAAGCCTTCGCCGATTCGCTGACGCTGGGTTCGGGCCAGTTCTGCACCAACCCGGGCATGCTGGTCGGCCTGAAGAGCGACAAGCTGCAAGCCTTCGTCGCCGCCGTGTCGGGCACGCTGGGCGCGAAAAACGCGACCACCATGCTGACCCCTGGCATCCACAAGGCCTATGTCACCGGCGTCAGCGGCCTGGCCGCCATCGACGGCGTGCAGCAGGTCGCCGCCGGCCAGGGCACGGATGCACCATGCGCCGCGCAAGCCTTCCTGTACCAGGTGGACGCCAAGTCCTTCCTGACCAACACCGCGCTGGAAGGCGAGATCTTCGGACCGACTTCGCTGCTGGTGGTTTGCGACGATGAAGCGCAGATGCTGGCCGTGGCCGAACACGTGGAAGGCCAGCTGACCGCTGCCGTCCACGCCACCGCCGACGACCGCGAACTGGCCGCGCGCCTGATGCCTACGCTGGAACGCAAAGTGGGCCGCATCCTGTTCAACGGCTTCGGCACCGGCGTGGAAGTGTCGCACGCGATGGTGCACGGCGGCCCGTTCCCGTCGACCTCGGACAGCCGCACGACTTCGGTCGGCGCTTCGGCCATCGACCGCTTCCTGCGTCCGGTGTGCTACCAGGACGTGCCTTCGTATCTGCTGCCTGAGTCGCTGGCTGACGCCAATCCGCAAAACATCCCGCGCGTGGTCAACGGCGACCTGGCATGGAACGCGTAAGCGATATACGCTGCACGGTGGGCGAAAGCCCAACGTGGAGCGCGGCGGAATCGGCCTGGTACTGGGTCGATATTCCCGCCAAGCGTGTCTGGCGCCTGGACGGCGCCAGCGGCGCGGCACGCTTCTGGACCACCACCGAATTGGTCGCCTGTGTGGCGGCCAAGGCGGGCGGTGGGCTGATCGCCGGCATGGAGACGGGCATCTTCAGCCTGGAGCTGGGCGAGGCGGAAGCCGCCGTCCAGGTCAAGCTGGCGGCGCCCGCCGCCGGGCTGGGCGAAGGCATGCGCTTCAACGACGGCCGCTGCGACCGTCAGGGGCGCTTCTGGAGCGGCACCATGTTCATGGACATGTCGGCCGCGCGCGCGGTCGGCGAGCTGTATCGCTATGATGCGGCACGCGGTATTTCGGCGCCGGTGGTGTCGGAGCTGATCACGCAGAACGGCCTGGCGTTTTCGCCGGACGGCCGCACCATGTACCTGTCGGATTCGCATCCGGCGCGGCGCATGGTGTGGGCGTTCGATTACGACATCGACGACGGCGTGCCGTCCGGCCGCCGCGTGTTTGCGGACATGTCGACGTATGTGGGCCGTCCCGACGGCGCCGCCATCGACAGCGACGGTTGCTACTGGATCTGCGGTAACGACGGTGGCTGCGTGCTGCGCTTCACGCCGGACGGCAAGATGGATCGCCGCATCGACGTACCGATGCTCAAGCCGGCCATGTGCGCATTCGGCGGCAAGGATCTGGATACGCTGATGGTGACCTCCATCGTCTCCGGCAAGCCGGAGGACGCGGCGTGGGGCGGTTCGGTGGTGCTGCTGCGGCCTGGCGTGCAAGGCGTGGCGGAAACGCCGTTCGGACTGTAATGACGGGGCAGATGCTGAACAGGCTTCTGCCCTTTTTGTTTGCGGCCTTGCTGGCCGCATGTGGCGTCGCACCCGTGGCGTCGCCGTGGATGCCCGACCTGGGCAACGGCCAGTATCAAAACCCGGTGCTGCACGCCGACTATTCGGATCCCGACGCGATCCGTGTCGGCGACATGTACTACCTGACTTCCTCCAGTTTCAACAACGCGCCCGGCCTGCCGCTGCTGCAATCGCCGGACATGGTGAACTGGACGCTGGTCGGCCACGCCTTGCCGCAGCAGGTGCCGTTGGATGTCTTCGCATCGCCGCGGCATGGCAAGGGCGCGTGGGCGCCGTGCCTGCGCTACCACGACGGCAAGTTCTGGATCTTCTATCCCGATCCTGATTTCGGTGTCTATGTGATGACGGCGACCGCGTTCGCCGGGCCCTGGAGTGCGCCGCGCCTTCTGCTGGCCGGCAAGGGCATCATCGATCCGGCGCCGCTGTGGGATGACGATGGCCAGGCTTATCTGCTGCATGCTTGGGCCAAGAGCCGCGCAGGCATCGCCAACCAGCTGACCTTGCGCCGCATGGCGCCGGATGTCAGCCGCATGCTGGACGACGCGGGCAAGACCGTCATCGACGGCAACCGGCTGCCCAACTACACCACGCTGGAAGGGCCCAAGCTGTACAAGCATGACGGCTATTACTACGTCTTCGCGCCGGCGGGCGGCGTGGAATTCGGTTGGCAGTCGGTGTTCCGTTCGCGCAGCATCGGTGGCCCGTACGAGGACAAGATCGTGATGACGCAGGGACGCACGCCGGTCAATGGTCCGCATCAAGGCGCATGGGTGCGCTCGCAGGCGGGGGCGGATTGGTTCATCCACTTCCAGGACAAGCGCGCGTACGGCCGCGTGGTGCATCTGCAGCCGATGGGGTGGCGCGATGGCTGGCCTGTGATCGGTGAGGATGTGGATGGCAAAGGCACCGGGCAGCCGGTCCTGCAATATCGCAAACCGGTGGCGGGACAGGCCGCCATGGCGCCTGCCACCAGTGACGAATTCGATGGCGCGTCTCTCGGCCTTCAATGGCAGTGGAATGCGAATTGGAAGCCCGAGTGGTATTCGCTGTCTGCGCGCGCGGGTTATCTGCGGCTGTACGGCCAACCGGCAGGACGCAATCTGTGGGACGCGTCGTCGCTGCTGCTGCAAAAGCTGCCGGCCGAATCCTTCACCGTCACGACGCGGATGGATGTGAGTGCGTTGGGCGAGGGCGGCAACGCAGGGTTGATCATGTACGGTTCCGACTACGCCTGGCTGGGCGCGCGCCGAGAAGGCGGCAAGACCAGGCTGGCGCTGGTCAGCTGCTACAAAACCGAGGCCGCGTGCAGCGAGCGGGAGGAGGCCGGAGCCGAGCTGGCGGATCCGCAAGTCTGGCTGCGCATGCAGGTGCGGCCGGGCGGCGTAACGACCTTCTCATACAGCCGCGACGAAAGAAACTACACTATCATCGGCAAGCCCTTCACCGCCCGCATGGGCCGCTGGGTAGGTGCACAAATGGGCCTGTTCGCCACCAACGGCGGCCATGCCGATATCGACTATTTCCACGTCACACCCTAGTCCGCTCGTTTGGTTTTTCTCAAACAAACCAACCGAAAGAGGCGCAGTATAATTTTTATCAAATGTGCTGCGATGGAGGTGCATCATGAGAAGCATGACTGTGGAAATGTCCCCTGAAGTTGACGATGCGCTTAACATGATTGCCTGCGCCAGAGGAATCAGTAAGGGAGAGGCAATGTTGCGTGCTTTTGCTTTGCTGAAGGTCGCTTATGATGAGAAGCAGAAAGGCGATGGCTCATCGCTTGGTCTGGTTCGCCGCTTGCCCGACAATACGCTGCAAGCGGTGGGTATCGTGACGGGGGTATGATGTCCACGCCAGAGCAGCATGATATTGATATTCCCGGAAGTGTATTTCGCGATCATCCCAGCGTCGAAGTCTCTGCCAGCGACCGGCTGACATTCGCCAAGCAAATATTACTGGGATTGGCGATCATCTCATCGGGCATCATTGCCGGGTATGCCTGCTACCCGGCTAACAGTGCCCTGGCTCAGCTCTCGGAGTTGGTGAAGATAGGCGCACTGCCAATCGTCCCGCTGGTCATCTCGTTCTATTTTCCTAACGGCTCCAAGAAGTGACCGCTGCAGTTTACTGCTTCTTCAGCACCAGCTTGAACTGCGTGATCCATTTATCCTTGATGTACATTTCGCTGAAGGCCTCGTAGGCATCGGCGCCGGCGGGTGTCCAGCGGACGCGGTAGGTGAGGGACTGGTTGCCGGCGACGTATTGCGTGGCGGGGAATTCCAGGCCGGTGGCGGTCGGCGTCATCGTGCCGCGGCTGTAGCCGCCGCCGTTTTCCACGTACAGGAACGCCACCTGTTTGGCCGCTGAATCGTAGTAGTAGATCGTCTCGCCGACATAGTCCGGCTTGCCCGGTGTGCGCACCGTGTGCACGTCGCGCAGCACATTGCCGTCGTACTGCCATTGGAAGCAATGCTCGTCGCTCTGCTTGCCTTCCGGGAAATCACCCTTCCAGCAATGCCCGGCCAGGAAGGCCATTGGCTTGAGCGCTTCGACAGGTGCCGCCTGCGCGGCGGCGGAAGACAACAACAGCAGCATGAACAGTGGACGCATGGCGGACTCCGAACGTGTAAGTCACGCCAGTATATGCGAATCCATGCCGCTGTTGATCGGCCTGCTTAGTCCGTCAGGTAAATCTCGTGATAGGCGCCATCGGCAAAATAGATGATCTCGCAGCTGGCTTCGCCGAAGCACAATCCGATCGACTCGTTGGCTATGCTGAGCGGCGCGCAGCTATTTCCGGTGTGGCATGCCGGCTGGTAGCTGCCCGGCTGGACCAGCGACAGGCGCGGCGGATTGGCCTTGATGTCCTTGAAGGTCTTGACGATGCTGGCCGTGCCGTCGGCCACTGCGCCCGGCACCACGGCCAGGCCGTACGCGCCGTCCTGGCCGTTTTGCACTACCAGCGCCGTGTCGACGTTCCCTTGCTGCTGGAATTTTCCCGACAATGAAAGGCCCGCGAGCGGCGTCCAGCCCGGCGGCAGTTGTTTGACGACGGCCTCGCTGCCATAAGCGTAGCCAGTCGATGACAGGGCCAGCAGCAAGCCTGCTGCCAGGCCTGCGCGTTTAAGTTGTTGCGTCAATGTGCACATGGGTTTCCTCGATGCGGTTATCGCGGTGAACCCATTCTATTTTTTGCCCTATACGTGGTCAATAAATTAATAATTACGAATTTGTAATGACACGATTGAATCTCAGGCGGACAGCGTCGTGTTATGGACCTTGCCGCCGATGGTGACGTTCTTCAGCGTCAGGCCCTGCACGTTGTAGAGGTACCAGGGCTGCGCCATGTTGGCGGGCAGGCCGAAGTCGCAGTCGGTGATGGTGACGTCGGTGACGGGAACGACGGCCGGCATCGGCTGCGGGCCGTTATAGTCCGACGCCACCGGGCCGAGGATCACGATGGCCTGGTAGCACGACACCACCTTGCCATCCTTGGTCTTGACGTTGCCGACTTTGACGTTGGAGATGTGGACGTTGCTGACCACCGGCGGCCGCGTGCGGACGTTGTCGCTGAGTGGCGTGTAGTCGCAATCGAAGGTGACAATGGCGCCGGCCGCGGTGGCGACGGTCTTCGATTGAATCGGCGATCCGGGCAGCGATGCGTAGAACGAAGGGCTGGTCTGCACGCCGTTCGGTATCGAGACATCGCGCACATGGAAGTTGCGCAGGTAGCCGCCGCGATTGAGGTTGGTCTTCAGGCGGATCGCCGTGTTCAAAGGATTGGTGGCCCAGTTGATGTTCTGGAAAACCAGCTTCTGCGCGAAGACGTTCTGGATGCCGCCCGCCATCTCGCTACCCAGCGTGACGGCGCCGTGGCCGCTCTGCATGGTGCAGTTCTGAATCACGATATTCTGCGACGGACCATACTGCGTATCGAGATCCTTGCCGGCCTTGATGGCGATGCAGTCGTCGCCGGTGTCGAAGGTGCAGCCGTCGATCAGCACGTGGTCGCACGCTTCCGGATCGAAGCCGTCGCTGTTGGGACCCAGGCTTTCGCAGTGCACCTTGCGGATGACGATGTTGCGGCAGTGGACAGGGTGGTGCTGCCAGAACGGCGTGTGCGTGACGTGGTAACCCTCCAGCAGCACGTTGGTGCAGCCGATCAGCTGTATCATCGGCGGCCGCAGGAAATGGCCCAGGCCGAACACGCGCCGCGACAGCGGCACGCCCGCTTCCGACAGCGCCGGCAGGTATTGCGCATCCGCGCGCCAGCGGGCGCCTTCGCCTTGTATCAGCTGGCGTTCCGCTTCGGTCAGTTGTGGCGCGATGGTGGACAGCGATTCCGCGTTCAAGGGATTCTCGGTATTCTCCGACATCTTCCCCTTGGTGAAATTGGGCGTTGAGCCTTGCGCCACCGCGTTCAGCGTTTTGAGTTTGCCTTTCCAGGTCCACCAGCAGTCGCCCTGTTCGTTGAACGGCACGCCGCCCTGGCCGTTCAGGGTGCTGGTCCAGTCGTCGCCGGTCAGGGCGATGTTGTCCTGGCCGTAGGCGTAGATCATCGACGAGAAGTTCAGGCAGTCGTTGCTCTGCCAGCGCGAGATCGACAGCTTGCCGTGTTTGCCGCAATCGATGTCGCCGTACTTGGCGTAGTCGGCCGGGTTGTTGCTGAAGTAGATCTGCGCGCCGGCGTTCAGGTGCAGGTTCACGTTCGACAGCAACACAATCGGGCCGGCGCAGTACCAGTTCCCTGCCGGGACCAGCACGCGGCCGCCGCCAGCTTCGTGGCAGGCCTTGATCGCGGCCTTGATGGCGGCGTAGCAGTCGCTCGATCCGGCGGCCGGGGTATCGACGGTGTCCTGTTCCTCGAACGAGATCCAGGCTTTGACCTTGACCATCCTGCAGGTCTGCGCGCCGTAGGCGGTGATGACGAAGTCCTGCTTGCGGAAGGTGAGCGGCCGCGAGACGCGGTCGATGATGGCTTGCGCTTGCAGCCACGGATCGGGCGCGGTGGCGGCGCGGGCAGGCATGCCGAGCGACAGGCCGGCGGCGGCCGGCAGGGCTTTCATCAGGCTGCGGCGCTGGGTGTTGATAGTCATGCGGTATTCCTTATTCATCCGAATTGTTGAACTCACCGAGGAAGACTTCCGCCGGCGATGGCTTTGCGGTGTAGCCGAGATCCTTGACGGGATCGATGCCGGCTTTAATCAGGTTGTTCCAATGGTCGTCGGAGTTGTATTGGGCCGGGCGGTAGGCCAGCGTGCCTTTCTTGTTCCAGTCCGACCATGGCGATGCGCGGTTGATGTGCGGGCCGATGCGCGAATTCATGACGACCATTTTTCCGACCGCTTCCAGCGAGTTCCGGGCGATGGTGCCTTTCGGCGCCTGATAGCCGTTGGCGGGGCCGAAGGTGCAGGCATAGCCATCGACGGCGACTTTGTCGTAGGGCGTGCAGCGCGAGTTGTGGAACCATTGGCGCAACAGGTAGAACGCGTTGGCGTTGGACGATGCATCGCGCGTGAAGCGGCAGTTGTCGAAGACGAAGCCGTACCTGGTTCTGACGTGGGTATCCGGCGCGGCTGCGTAGGACAGGCCACGGTCGCCCAGCGATTTGATCTCGGTCTGGTGGAAGTAGGCGGTGCTGTCGCCGAAGATGAAATCGACATCGCCTTCGATGTAGGACTTGTTGAAGAAGCTGCGCGAGGTGTGGGCTACCTGCGGGGCCTTCAGGTACAGCGTGTCCTGGAAACCGATCAGGCGGATGTTTTCGAATTGCGCCTTGTCGGCGCCATCCACTTGTAGCGCCAGCGCTTGATGATGGATGTTGTTGACGTTGGGGAGCGCCTCGGCGCGGGCATTGCCGGTGTCTTTGTTGTAGGCGTTTTCGAACGTCAGGTTGCGAGCCTGGAAGCCATTGTTCTGCACCCAGACGGTGGCGGTGCCGAAGGTGCCGATCTGGGCTCGGTCCTTGATGGTCGCGTACATAGCCTGGACCGCCAGAGCGGCCTTGGCGAATTGCGCATCGTATTGTGTGGCGTAGTCGGCGCCGGTGTTGGATGCGTCCAGCCGGGCCGTGATTTTGGTGGCGCCGGCATCCTTGCCTTCGCCGTACATGGTGATCGGCGCGGCGGACGCGGGGATGTAGACCAGCTCCTGATAGGTGCCCGGTTTGAGCAGCAGGTAAAGGCGTTTGGCAGGATGGGCCTTGCTGTCGGCCACCGCGCGGCTGACGGCTTCCTGCACGGTGTTGAATAACCTGATGCCGTCAGCTTGTGCGGATTTGTCGACGATGTAGTCGGGCGTGAAGGTTGTGCCTTTTGCCAACGGATCGGATAGCGGGTCCCACGGATCGATGGTTTCGCTGCCGGCGGCGCCGACGTATTTCAGTACCTCGCTGTACGCGTATTGCCTGGCTTGCTCGATGCTGAGTTGCGGGCGGGGTACCGCCGCTGTGGCGGCGGGGAAGGCGCCAGAGAAGGCAGCAGGGAAGGCCGCGAAACGGTCGGCGCAGGCGGTTGCTGGCATGGCGGTGAACTCGCCGGTGAGTCTGGCGAATTCGATCTTCCTGTCCTCCTTGCCGGCGATGCCGACGTCGCGGAGCGTCACCTGCAGCGGGTGCTGCGCGTCGTAGCCTTGCATGATGACGCGGCCCGGCGTCACGCTGTGCACGCCGTCGAAGGCGATGTTGGTGTAGACCGGCACCTGCGTGCCTTCCGCGCGCGGGTTGTAGCGGGTGCTGATGTCTATCGGCGCGTTGACGTCCCGCAGGCAGACGTTCCGGTAGCTGATCTGGTCCACCACGCCGCCACGCGAGATGTCGCTTTTGATGCGCAGGCCGGAGGTGGTGCCGTCCATGCTCAGGTCATCGACCAGCACGCGCCGCACGCCGCCATTGGTCTCGCTGCCGATAGACATGCCGTGGCCGCTGTAGAAGTGGTTGTGCAGGATGGAGATGTTCTCCGTCGGTCCGTTGTTGCCGGCCTTGATGGCGACGTTGTCGTCGCCGGTGCGGATATGGCTGTAGGCGATGGTGATGTTGCGCGACGAGATGGGATCGATGCCGTCGGTGTTGCGCGCGGTCGCAGGCGTGTCGATGCGCATGCCCCATGCGGTGAAGCCGTCCACGTTATTCAGCGTGACGTGGAAGTTGGGCGAATTGCGCAGCGTGATCTTGTGCAGCGTGAAGTCCTGCGATCCGGTGATTTCGATCAGGCGTGGCACGTTCTGGCGTGCGTCTTCCTTCTGCGCGCGGCGGGCCATTTGCCACCAGGATTCGCTGGCGCCGTCGACCACGTGGCCGCCCTGGCCGTCGATGGCGCCTTCGCCGAAGATGCCGCTGCCCTTGGTCTTGTCGGCCGTGATGAAGGGTTTGCAGCCTTTACCCAGCTTGTCGACGGTGCCGCAGGTGCCGGCGCCGCGGTCGAACAGTTTTGGATTGGTGCTGGCGTACAGCGTGGTCGCCGCATCGACCAGCAGGCTGACGCCGCTGCGCAGTATGAGCGGGCCGGAGACGAAGCCGCGTTTCTCGTTTTGCGCGGACAGCCGTACCGCCTGGCCGGGAGCGCATTGGTCGATGGCGTGCTGGATGCGGGCGGTATCGTCTTTGCCTAGCGCGTCGCCGGTGGCCGTCAACACCGCGCAGGACGCGGGCGCTACAGGTTCGACGACCTTGCGCATGTCCTGGGCGTGGGCGGCGCCGACGCCGGAAGCAGCCAGCAGAAAGGCGATACCGGCGGGCGACAGCGTTTTCGTCATTGCTCGCTCTCAGGCTTGAACTGGCCGGCCGTCTCCGGCAAGGCGCGCTTCATCTCTTCCATCACCATGCGGGAGAAGTAGGCCGCGCCTTTGGCGCCGACGTGGGTACGGTCGAAGGCGGATTTGGCGGCGCCCGCCACTTCCACCTTGCCGGCCGCCAGTGCGGCCTCGGTGATCTTCTCGGGGCGTGGCGCCACGGCCAGGGTATCGGCTTCGTCTTCGCCCATCGCCTGCACGGCGGCGTAGCTGTCGGCGTTCAGGTCCAGCAGCGCGACGTGCTGCGCGGTGGCGGTGGCGCGGATCACGTCGGCCCACGGCAGCAGGTTGTTTTCCAGGACTTTGTCGGTGAAGCTGCGGCGCGTCAGCGGCGTGACCAGCACCGGGGTGCCGCCCAGCGCCTTCACCTCCTGCACGTAGCGCATCATGTTGACGGGGAATTCGGTTTTCAGGTCGGTCGAGCGGCCAGGCTTGCCCGGCTGGTCGTTGTGGCCGAACTGGATCAGCACATAGGTGGCGCGGTAGGCTGCGGCTCCGCGCAGCAGGCCCTCCACTTCGTCCCAGCGGCCTTCGGCGCGGAAGCTGCCGGAGCTGCGACCGCCCTTGGCCAGATTGAGGCAGGTGTTGGCGCGGTTGATGCGCGCGCAGAAAGCGTCGCCGTAGCCGCTGCTGTTGGCCATCGTCGAATCGCCGACCAGGATGACGCGGATTGGTTTTGTGGCTGTTTCGGCGGCGTGCGGCACGGCGCTCGCCAGCATCAGGGCGGCGGCAAAGGAGAGACTCTGGAAATTCATGGGGGTATCCGAAAAAAAAGGCGCCGGCCGCGTTGCGGTCCGGCGCCTGGACTCAGGCGGAGAAGCTTTGATTGACGGCCTTGCCGCCGATCTTGACGTTCTTCAGTTTCAGTCCCTTGACGTTGTACAGATACATAGGCTTGTCGGCGTTGACCGGCGTGCCCAGATCGCAGTCGCTGACTTCGATATCGGACACCGGCAGCACCACCGGCTTGCCTGGACCGTTGTAGTCCGACGCCACCGGCCCCAGGATCACAATCGCCTGGTAGCAGGAGTAGCTGCCGGCCTTGGTCTCGACGTTGGCGCAGGTGACGTTAGAGATCCGCACATGGCTGACGCTCGGCGGACGGATACGCACGTTGTCGTTGATCGGATCGTAGCCGCAGTCGATGGTGATGATGCCGCCCGCCGACGTCGCCACCGATTTGGTCGGGATCAGCGAACCCGGCAGCGTCGAATAGAATGCCGGCGTGGTGCGGATGCCGTTCGGGATATGCACGTTACGGACGTGCATATTGCGCAGGTAGCCGCCGCGGCTCATATTGGTCTTGAGGCGGATCGCGATGTTCAGCGGATCGGTTTTCCAGTTGCTGTTCTCGAACACCAGGTTCTGCGCATAGATGTTCTCGATCCCGCCGGACATGATGCTGCCCAGCGTCAGCGCGCCATGGCCGCTCTGCATCTTGCAGTTCTGGATCACGATGTTCTTGGCGGGGCCGAACTGGATGTCCGGTCCCTTGCCCGAATCGATGGCGATGCAATCGTCGCCGGTGTTGAAGTGGCAGTCCTCGATCAGCACATTGGTGCACGACTCCGGATCGAAGCCGTCGCTGTTCGGCCCCATGCTGTTGGCATAGATACGCTTCACGTGCATGTTGTGGCAGTTGACTGGATTGTGCTGCCAGAACGGCGTGTTGGTGGTCTGGTAGCCCTCGAACAGCACGTTGGTGCAGCTGATGAACTGCACCATGTGCGGCCGCAGGTAGTGGCCGACTCCGAAGATGCGCTTCTCTACCGGCACGCGGGCTTCCGCCAGCGAACGCAGATAGTAGGAGTCGGTGCGCCACTTGTCGTTCGGACCCTGGATGAACAGGGCTTCCGCTTCGCTCAGGTGCGGCGCGATCTCGCGCAGCGAGGTTGGGTTGGCCGGGTTCACGTGCACTTCGGTCTTGCCCTTGGTGTGCTTGACGTAGTTGCCAGCACCGGCGGCGATGTCGCCGGCCCAATTCGGTTTCTCGCGGCCCTTCCACGACCACCAGCAATCCGGATCTCCGTCGAAGGCCACACCGGCCTGGCCGTCCAGGATGGCGGTGTTGTCCTCGCCGGTGAGGGCGATGTTGTCCTGGCCGTGCGCGTACACCATCGACGAGTAGTTCAGCAGGTCGTTGCCTTCCCAGCGCGTGATCGACAGCTTGCCGTTCTTGCCGCAATCGTAGGCGCCGTACTTGGCGTAGTCGGCCGGGTTGTTGCTGAAGTAGACGTGGGCGCCGGCCTTCAGGTGCACGTTCACGTTCGACAGCAGCACGATAGGCCCGGCGCACAGCCAGTTCCCGGCCGGGATGACCACGCGGCCGCCGCCGGCCTTGTGGCAGGCCTCGATGGCCGCTGCAATCGCCGGGTAGCAGTCGTGCGAACCGGCCACCGGAGTTTGCAGCGTGTCCGATTCGGTGAACGAAGTCCATGCCGTCACCGGCTTGGTTACGCAGGTGGCGGCGCCGAAGGCCGTCACCACGAAATCTTCGGCGCGGAATTTCAACGGCTTCTTGAAGCGGTCGATGATGGCTTGCGCTTCCTTCCACGGATCGGCCGCCTTGGTGCTGGCGGCCAGCGCCGCCGGACCGGCGCCACCGGCCAGGCCGGCCGCCGACAAGGCTTGCAGGAAGCGGCGGCGGCCGAGGCCACCGCCTTTCTGTTCGTCTTTATGCATCTGTGTTCTCATCAGAAGGTGTAGGTGGCGCGGACGTTGTAGGCGCGGCCGATCGGGCTGGCGGCGCTGCTCAGGTAACCGAAGCTATACAGGCTGCTGTTGGTCACCGGCGGATTCACGTTGAACAGGTTGTTGACGCCGGCGGTAACCTGGATGTTCTTGAAGCCGTTGTAGGTCGTGGTCCAGTTCCAAACCTTGTACGAGTTGATGTTGCGCCAGTACTGCTGCGCCACCAGGTTCTGGTCGGTGTACTTGGAGTTGTAGTTCTGGGTCAGCTGGGTGTTCCAGTTGCCGGCGGCCCAGTTCAGCTTCAGCGTGTGCTTCCAGCGGAAGGTGATGATAGGCAGGCTGCTGGTGGTGCCGTTGCTGGCCAGGCCGAACTGGCCGATGTTCGACACGTAAGGGCTGCCGCTATCGAGCTGGTTGTCGAACTGGGTCAGGTAGGTGCCGTCGATCGAAACCTTGAAGTCGCCGTACGAAGTGCGCGGGAAGGCATACGAACCCGAGATGTCGATACCGGCCGCCTTCTGGCCGCCCAGGTTCATCGTGGTGTTCTTGATGTAGTTGATGGTGCCGTCGGCGTTACGCACGAAGAACGATGCGTACTTGACCGGATCGAGGAAGTAGACTTGCTCCGGCAAGTTGGCCAGCATGTCGGTCATCTTGATGTTCCAGTAGTCGATCGAGACCATCGCCGATTTGGTCGGCTCGAACACGGTACCCAGCGTGAAGCCCTTCGATTTTTCCGGCACCAGCGAGGCATTGGAGCCGGTCTGCTTAGGCAGCGTGGTGTTGCAGACGGTCGATGCGACCAGGCCTGGCAGCGCGGTGCCGGTGCCGGCCACGCCAGGCTTGCCGCCTGGGCAGAGGACCGGATCGTCCCACTTGGCGGCGGTCAGGCCGGTGGCGCCGGGCAGGCGGTAGCCGTAGCGGTCGAACAGCGTCGGCGCGCGGAAGCCGGTGTTGGCCGAGCCGCGGAACATCAGCTGCTTGGTTGGCTCGTAGCGGAAGCTGATCTTCGGATTGATGGTGTTACCGAAATCGCTGAAATGGTCGTCACGTACGGCGACGTTCAGTTCCAGCTTTTGGGTGATCGGCACATTCAGCTCGGCGAACAGCGCGGCGACGTTGCGCGAACCTTCGCCGTGCGATGGCGAGGCGCTGGCGTAGGTGACATCGGCGCTGATCGGCAGCTTGGTGTCTTCGGTGGTGTCGCGATGGAAGTCCGCGCCCAGCGCCAGCGCCAGCGAGCCGCCTGGAAGTTCCATCAGCGCGCGGCTGGCGGTCAGGTCGACACCGGTGAAGGTCGATTTGGAGGTGCGGTTCTTGGCGCCGTCGACCTTGATGGTGTCGAGGTAGGCCTGGCCGGCGGTGTCCTGCACGCCGAACGGATTGAGCGCGCCGCTCTTCAAGCCGTCCAGCAGGCCCTGGCCTTTGACGTAGCCGGATTGGTAGTAATTGTCGCGCTGCGAAATGCCGACCACCAGGCCGGCCTTGTAGTCCCAGCCCGCCAGGGTGCCTTCATCCATGACGGACAGGCGCTGGTTCAGCTGCACATCCTTGGTGGTGGCCAGGCCCAGGTCGGCCACGGCCCAGGTCAGGGTCAGCGGTGCGTTGTTCAGGCCCGCAACCGCAGGCACACCGCCGCTTTTACCTGGGTACCATTTGCTGGTCGAAGGCAGCGTGGCGCTGACGCCGTTGACGGCCAGCGCGTTGGTTGGATTCTTGGTGCCGAGGATGAACTCCTCGCCGCGCGAGTAGTCGACGCTGATGGTGTGGTCTTCGCTCAGCTTCTTGGCGGCGCGGGCGTAGAACGTGACCTGCTGGTTGGCATACAGCGCGGTGCCGTATTCGTTGGCGTCGAGGACGCAGGTGCCTTTCTGGCCGACGATCGAGTAGGGCGCCAGGCAGCCGCTTGCGGCGTACGGGTTCTGCGCGGTCTTGTTGGTGGCGGTGGTGAAGTTGGCCGGGGTGGCGTTGCCGCCGGTGCCCAGCGTCGGCGGACGGCCGATGCTGGTCAGCAGGGCGGCGGAGCTCAGGTCGGCGCGGTCGCGTGCGGCCAGGCGGGTGCGCTGGTGGGCGTCGATGGTGCCGTAGATGCTCCAGCCGTCGCGTTCCAGGTTGCCCTTGCCCCAGGTGATGCTGGCGCGCTGCTCGTCGCCGCCGCCGTTCTTCTCCGGCTGGACTTCCTGGCCGGTCAGCGACAGGCCTTCGAAGGAGGTCTTGGTGATGAAGTTGACCACGCCGCCGATGGCGTCGGAGCCGTAGATCGAGGAGGCGCCGTCGCGCAGGATCTCGACGCGCGACAAGGCGCTCATCGGAATCACGTCCAGGTTGGCGTAGCCGTCGGCGATCGCCTCGTTGGCCATGCGGCGGCCGTTGAGCAGCACCAGGGTGCGGTTCACGCCCAGGCCGCGCAGGTTGATGTTGGTGCCGGAACCGGCGTTGGACGGCGCCAGCGATGCGGACTGCGGCAGCGACATCATGACGTCGGCCAGCGTGGTGATGCCTTGCTTGATGAAGTCTTCGGCCTTGACGGTGCTGACCGGCAGCGATGCCTCGGTGGCCAGGCGCTTGATGCTGGAGCCGGTCACTTCGACGCGGGTCATTGCCGCTTCTCCGCTCTGTTGTGCGGACGCCTGGTTGGCCAGCGTCAGTACGGCCACGGTGATGGCCGACAGCAGCAGGCGAGGCTGGGCGGAACGGTTCTGGACCGAGTGATCGGACTTGTTCATGCGTGTCTCCTTAGTCTTTTTGAATAAAGTTATGCGCCGTGCTGGGAAAAGCACTGGACGTGATTGGAGCACCTCGCGTACTCCGTGCCGTTGAGACGAGGGCCGTCGTGGTGGACACGGGCCGAGGTCGCAAGACGGTCGATAACTTATTGCTTTGTTCGCGGACCGGCATCGAGGCCGGTCCTGCGCTACTGCTTACTGCTTGCTACAACTTCTTTATCCGCGCGAGAAAGTACGGGTCACGCGTTCCAGGTGGGCGCGCATGGCTTTGCGCGCTGCCGCCGGATCGTGGGCGGCGATCGCCTCCAGGATACGGCGGTGATCCTTCAGCGTTTCCTGGCGCAGTTCCTCGGTCTGGAAGTGTTCTTTCAGTTTGTGCCACAGGCGGCCGCGCTGGTCCCACAGGTAGTTCAGTGATCCGACCAGCGCGCTGTTGCCGGTGGCGCGCGCGATGGCCAGGTGGAAGTCGCGGTCGGCCTGCTCGTTGCTTGAATAATTGGCGTGGTTCTGTTCCATCGCGACGACCGCCTTGAGGATGGCGTCGATGGCGCCGTCGGTGGCGACGCGCGCGGCGATGGCGGCGATCTCGGATTCGATCAGGCGGCGCGCGGACAGCACTTCGAATGGACCGGGGCCGGCTTCGGGCAAGTCGGCGGTCGACGGTTCCGGCGCTTCGCTGACGTAGACGCCGGAGCCGCCGCGCACTTCGATCACGCCGCCCAGTTCCAATGCGATCAGCGCTTCGCGCAGCGAGGCGCGGCTGACACTCAACTTGGTGGCCAGGTCGCGTTCCGACGGCAGGCGTTCGCCGCCGGCGATCTTCTCTTCGCGTATCAGGTCCTGGATGCGGTCCGCCACAACGCGGTACAGGCGCGGTTCGTGGGCGGTGCTATCGGCAGGGGCGGAAGTCTTTTTCAGCATCTGTGTCTCGTATTCGTAGGGTGGCGTCAATATCGCCATCTGGTCAGGCCATTCTAAGGTGGTCAGACCAAATATGCAATGTGGACTAGCCAAATTAATTTTTAGCTGTCATACTAAAATCGTCATGCAGCTGCGGGAAGTGGGAGTTTACAGGGCTGTAGCCCAGCAAACAAGCCGTTTCCGCCTGTGGTGCCAAGGCCACAAACCGTGCTGGACCGGCCAGCCTGGAAGTGGCCTGACCACTTCTGCAGTGCACAAAACAGCGCGAAAAACAACGCAAAATACAACGTTCGCGGGGACGCAGGGCCCGCAACAGGTAGACAAGGAAGACAAGGAATACACATGCCGACACCGACGATCACAGGTACGCCGCGCTACATCCTCATGCACGACAACGATAACGTCGCCATCGTCGTCAACGACGGCGGCCTGCCTGCCGGCGCGGTCTTCGCCAACGGCCTGGCGTTGTTGGAAGCTGTCCCGCAGGGCCACAAGGTCGCGCTGAGCGCCATCGCCAAGGGTGATCCGGTGCGGCGCTACAACGTCACCATCGGCTACGCCGCGCACGACATCGCCGCCGGCAGCTGGGTCGCCGAGCCGCAGGTGGTGATGCCTCCCGCGCGCGAGCTGGTCAACCTGCCGATCTCCACCAACCTGCCGCCGCCGGCCGAGCCGCTGGAAGGCTATACGTTCGAAGGCTTCCGCAATCCCGACGGCAGCGTCGGCACCCGCAACATCCTGGCGATTACCACCACGGTGCAGTGCGTGGCCGGCGTGGTGGAGTTCGCGGTCAAGCGCATCAAGGAAGAACTGCTACCCAAGTATCCCAACGTCGACGACGTGGTGGGACTGGAGCACACCTACGGCTGCGGCGTGGCGATCGACGCGCCGGGCGCGATGGTGCCGATTCGTACGCTGCGCAATATCAGCTTGAATCCGAATTTCGGCGGGCAGGCGATGGTGGTCAGCCTCGGTTGCGAGAAGCTGCAGCCGGCGCGCCTGTTCCCCAAAGGTTCGATCCCGATCCAGAACGGCGGCGGCGCCGATCCGGCGCTTGTGTGCCTGCAGGACGCGGCCCATGTGGGCTTCATGTCGATGATAGATTCGATCATGAAGCAGGCCGAGATCAACCTGGCCGCGCTGGACCAGCGCCGCCGTGAGACCGTGCCAGCGTCCGAGCTGGTGGTCGGCGTGCAGTGTGGCGGCAGCGACGCTTTCTCCGGCGTGACCGCCAATCCGGCCGTGGGCTATGCCACCGACCTGCTGGTGCGCGCCGGCGCCACGGTGATGTTCTCCGAAGTGACCGAGGTGCGCGACGGGATCGACCAGCTGACGTCACGCGCGGCCACGCCGGAAGTGGCGCAGGCGATGATCCGCGAGATGGAGTGGTACGACAATTATCTGAAACGCGGCGGCGTGGACCGCAGCGCCAACACCACGCCCGGCAACAAGAAGGGCGGCTTGTCGAACATCGTCGAGAAGGCGATGGGCTCCATCGTCAAATCCGGCAGCAGCCCGATTTCCGGCGTGCTGTCGCCGGGCGAGAAGCTGACGCAGAAAGGCCTGATCTACGCGGCCACGCCGGCCAGCGATTTCATTTGCGGCACGCTGCAAGTGGCGGCCGGCATGAACGTGCATATCTTCACCACCGGCCGTGGCACGCCGTATGGACTGGCCGAAGTGCCGGTCATTAAAGTCGCCACCCGCAACGAGCTGGCGGCGCGCTGGCATGACCTGATGGACATCAACGCCGGCAGTATCGCCAGCGGCGAGGCCTCGATCGCCGATGTCGGCTGGGAGATGTTCCAGCTGTTGCTGGATGTCGCCAGCGGACGCCGCACGTGGGCGGAGAAATGGAAGCTGCATAACGCACTGGTGCTGTTCAACCCGGCCCCGGTGACCTGATAACAAGAGACTGAATCATGACCAAACCATTCAAACGATTGCTGCTGACCGGCGCCGCCGGCGGCCTGGGTAAAATCCTGCGCGACCGCATCAAGCCCTGGGCCGACGTGGTGCGCCTGTCCGATATCGGCGACATGGGCGAGGCGCGCGAGGGCGAGGAAATCGTCCAGTGCGACCTGGCCGACAAGGCCGCCGTATTCAAACTGCTGGAGGACGTGGACGCGGTGCTGCACTTCGGCGGCATCTCGACCGAGAACACTTTCGAGAACATCATGGCGGCCAATATCGCCGGTACCTACAACCTGTATGAAGCGGTGCACAAGCACGGCGTCAAGCGGGTGGTGTTCGCCAGTTCCAATCACACCATCGGCTATTACAAGACCACCGACTACATCGACGCCGACAGCCCGATGCGGCCGGACAGCCTGTATGGCGTGAGCAAATGCTTCGGCGAGTCGCTATCGCGCTACTACTATGACCGCGCCGGTATCGAGACTGTGTGCCTGCGCATCGGCTCATCGTTCCCGGAGCCGGTCAATCCGCGCATGTTGGTGACGTGGTTCAGCTACGATGATCTGGTGGAGTCGCTGCGGGTATCGCTGTTCACGCCGCGCGTGGGCCATACGATATTGTTCGGCGCGTCGGCCAATCCGGGGAGCTGGTGGGATAACAGCAAGGCGGCGCATCTGGGCTTCAATCCCAAGGACAGTTCGACGCGTTTTGCGGCGAACTTCCCGGACACCGGCGTTTATCCGCCCAAGGATGATGTGGCCACCATTTACCAGGGCGGTGGATTCCTGACGTCCGGACCGCAGTACAAAGACTAGTTCACCGCAGCGCCGTGGCCGGAGAACCGGCTGCGGTACTGGCTTGGGCTCACGCCCAACTGGCGCTGGAACACGCGCCGCAGGTTCTGCTCTTCCATATAACCGGTGTTGGCCGCGATGGTTTTCAGCGGCAGCATGGTCTTCTCCAATGCGCGGCACGCGGCCTCCAGCCGCATCGCTTCCACCATCCTGGCCGGCGTGCGTCCCATTTGGCTGGCGTAGGTCCGGTCGAAGGTGCGCGGCGTCATGCCGGCTTTTTCCGCCAGCCTGTCCACGGTCAGGTTGTCGTGCAGGTTGGCGGCGACCCAGGCGTGCAGGTCGTCGAAGCGTCCGCCTTCGTGCGCCTGTGCCGCCAGCGGCACGCTGAATTGCGACTGGCCGCCGGTGCGCTTGATGAACATCACCAGTTGGCGCGCCGTTTCGATGGCGACGTGATGGCCGTAATCCTCTTCGATCAGCGCCAGCGTCAGGTCGATGCCGGCGCTGACGCCGGCCGAGGTCCACACCGAACCGTCCTGTATGAAGATTTTGTCGGCGTCGATGTCGATGCCGGGGTGCTGGCTTTGAAGCCGGCCTGCCCATTCCCAATGCGTGGTGGCGCGCCTGCCGTCCAGCTGCCCGGCGGCCGCCAGCAGGAAGGCGCCGGTGCAGACGGAACACAGACGGCGCACCAGCGGCGCCTGGCGCACGATCCAGTTCACCAGCGCCGGCGGCGCGTAGTATTCCTGTCCCTTGCAACCGCCCGGTGCGATCAGCGTGTCGATGGCCAGGCCATCCAACGTGGCGATGGCGACCGTCATCACCGGCAGGCCGGCGCTGGTGGTAATCATGCCGCCGTCGGCCGAGGCGACGATGGTTTCGTACAGCGCCGGACCCTTGCCGGTGTGGCGCTTGCTGGCCGTGGCGAGCGCTTGCAAAGGGCCGCACAGGTCCAGCAAGTTCATGTCGTCGTAGGCGAGCAGTACGACGCGCAGGGTTTTCTTTGACGGCATGACGGAGCTGGCTTGGTTGACCTTAATGGTAGGAAGGATACTCGAATTCCAGCGCGACCAGCAGGGCGGTGCGGCGGCCGTAGCGCTGTTCCAGTCCTTCCAGTGCGCGGTCCAGGGCCTTGCCGGGCAGGGCGATGCCGGCGCCGGCCGGCAGCAGGTCCGGCGCGTCGGCCGCGCCCTGCACGTGGTCCGGCAAGATGGTCAGGCCGGAGAGCGATTGCAGCGGCGCGGCGTTGGCGGCGACGGTGTAGACCTTGCTGCGTTTGGAGCGCGACCAGGCGTCGGCCGTGAAGGCCAGCGTGATCTCATCCACGCCGGCAGCCACGGATACGCCAATGCTGTCGCGGGAGTGGAACCATTGATTGGTGTAGCCGGTGATGTAGGCGGTGAGGTTGGTGCCCAGGCGCGGGCGGAAGATGTCGCTGTCGTGGGTGGTGCTCCAGTCGGCGACGCCGATCTGCTGCGCCACTTCGGTGGCACGCGCGTTGCCGGCGATGGCTTCCACCAGTGCCAGCGCGGTCGGCATGGCGGCGCTGACGCCGGCGCTGGAGATGACTTTGCCATCGGCGACGTAGCGGATATTGCCGACCCATTGCACGTCCGGGTAGTGCTCCTTGCGATAGGACTCGGTGGCCCAGTGCGCGGTGGCGCGCTTGCCCTTGAACAGACCCGCGTTGGCGACGATCAGCGCGCCGTCGCAGATGCTGACGACGGTGGCGCCTTTCGCGCCTTGCGCGGCGACCCATGCCACCAGCGTCGCGTCGTCCGGCTTGACGACGGCCGGCACGATCACATAGTCGGCGCCTTGCGGGTAGCGCTGGTCGAATTCTGCGGTGGTGGCGTCGGGCTGGAGCTTCAGCGCCGGGCGCATGGACAGCGGGCCGGTTTGGGGGGCGACGCTCAATAGCTGCACCGCGCCGGAGCGGGCCAGCACGCCGTAGGGGATGACGAAATCGGTCAATTCGGTGCCGCTGTTTTCACCGACCACGGCGACCACCGGTTTGGCGCGGCCGAAGCGGTCCTGGTAGGCGGGAATTTCGCCGGCGGTGGCCAGTTGGCCGACCAGCAGGAAGAGGTAGATCAGTTTGCGCATTGGGACGGTCCTGTGTATGGTTTGACAAGGATTATCCGGGGCGCGGGCCGTGGCAGGATGACATAAAACAGTCAATTCCTGCCACGGCGGTTTTGATTGCTACATCCAGAACTGCCAGGACAGGATGACGGCGTTGTACACGGCGTGCACCAGCATCGGGCCGAGCAAAGTCTTGCTGCGCTCATAGGTCCAGGCGGTGCACAGGCCGAGCACGAAGACCGGCAGCATCGAGACCGGCGGATGGACGACGGCGAAGACGGCGGCGCTCATCACCATGGCCGGCATTGCGGACATCGAGCGGCGCAAGCCGCTGTAAATCAGGCCACGGAAGATGAACTCTTCGAACAGGGGCGCCGCCAGCACGGCCAATGCCAGCAGCCAGCCGCGCGAACCGGTGGACGCGGACATCTGCCTGGCGATTTCGGGCCACAGCGACGAGTGCTGCAGGCCGGCCATGTACGCCAGGCCGACGGCGCAGGCCACGGCGGCTGCCATCCCGCCGTAGCCCAGCGTCAGCACCGTGTCGCCGCCGCGCAGGATGGCCGGCACGCCGGTGGTCTTGCTGCGCCAGTAGACGAAGCGCATCAGCACATAGACCAGCAATCCAGACGCGGCGAAGGCGATGGTGGTGTTCTGCAGCGTGAGCGTGGGCGTATCCTGGGCCAGCGTGAAGAACAGCCTGATCAATCCCTGCATGATGAAGAACGCGGTGGCGGCGATCAGGCCGTCCGAGGTGGAGACGCGCGGCGGCGGCGCGGCGGCCGGATCCAGCAGGTAGGGCAGGGCGTCGCGCGCCTTCTGCCACAGCGCCAGCGCCATCGACGCGATCAGCACCATCACCACCAGCTTTTGCGACCACACGCTGCTGTAGATCGACCAGGTGTAGAAGCTGGCCAGCAGCATGTAGAGGTAGATGTAGGTCGGCCGCACGCGGGCGCGCGCGTCGACCGCCTGCGGATCGCAGGCGAAGACGCCCAGCGAGACGGCGATCAGCGAGTAGATCGGAATGCCGGCGAAGACCGTCAGCAGCAGCACCAGCATCGACCATTCGAAGTGCGTGGTGTACCAGGCGCTGATGCCGATGACGACCAGCGGGTAGAGCATCGTCAGCGTACCCCACAGCTGGGCCTTTTCCTTCAACACGCTCTCGATCGAGCGAGGCACGGTGTACAGCAGCCATAGGACCTGGCCTTCGTTGTTCAGCGTCTGGAAGGCCGACAGCATCAGCACGTAGACGCCGATGCCGAAGGCGATGGCGGCAGCGGTGGTGTGGTGCTGGCCCAGTTCCTCGAAGCTGTTCAATTTGCCGTTGAAGACCATCTGGCTGACCACGATCACCACCGGCAGCAGCAGCGTTTGCACCAGGAAGTTGCGGTCGCGGCTCAGCAGCCGCAGCTCGCGGCGCTTGATCGGCGACATGGCGGCCGATAGCCAGGCGCGTAGGCCGCCGCGCGCGGGTGCGCCTGCGGTGGCTGGCTGTTTGCGCCGCACGCTTTCGCGCGAGCCGGCGTTGACGACGCCGTTGCGCAGCTGGTAGCGCATCAGCGCCACGCCGGCACATATCAGCACCACCGTTTGCACCAGCAGCAGGGCGATGGCCAGCGCGGTTTGCGCCAGGCCGCTCGCCTGCATCGCTTGCAGCACCAGTCCTGGCGGCGTCCAGCCGGCCCACGCGGGGAAGGCGCGCGCCCAGTCCATCACGAAGCCGCTGGCGCCGGGCATGCCGAGCGCCATGACGAAATAGATCAGGGGCATGCTGAACAAGCCGGTGACGGCTTGCAGGTTGCGCAGCTGGGATGCCGGGAGCCACATGCGCAAGCCGGTGTCGGCCAGCGTATGCAGCAGCGCGGCCAGCGGGAGCAGCACGAGCAGGGCAGCCAACGCCGCCAGCGGCGCAAACCAGCCCATGCCCGAGTACCACGCGATGATGCCGAGCGGCGGCAGCAGCGCGAACATGCCGCTGAAGTTGGCCGCGCTGCGTTCCAGCAGGCGTCCCCACAGCAGCGTGGAGCGTTCGACCGGCATGGTGACCAGCCATTCCATGTCCCAGTCGGGCTGCGCCAGCTCCTTGCTGCCGAGGGGGAGCAGGACGGCGATTCCGAACATCAGCGTGACCACCATCGTCAGGCCGTGCGCCAGCTCGGGTTGGAATGGGGCTTGATGCAGCTCGTCGGCGGTCAGTTCCATGTTGTCGCGGCGCTCGCCGCCTTTGTCGACCACGTGGCAGGCGCTGTCGGCGACCAGGTGGCAGCCCATGTTGAGCACCACGTTGCGCGACAGGCTGACGAAGGAGAAGGCCATGAACAGCACCATGACCAGGGTCAGCACCCACAGGCTGCTCTTCTTGCCGGCGATGCCGTCGCGCGCTTTCTTCTTACGGAATTTGCGGAACAGGTTATTGGCCACCATGTTGCGCTGGCGGGTCAGGCGCATTTTGGTCATCAGCCAGATGGCGCGCGCCTGCGACAGCGGCTGTGCCGCCTGCTGCGTCATTCCGCCTGCTCCTCTGCGGCTTCGTCGGTGATCTTCAGGAACACATCCTCCAGCGAGCCGCTGGCCGAGGCTTCGGCGCGGATCTCGTCGAGCGTGCCGGTGGCCACCAGCTGGCCGTGGTGGATGATGCCGACGCGGTCGCACAGCTTTTCCGCCATGTCCAGCAAATGGGTGGAGACGAAGATGGTGACGCCGCGCGCGGCCGCCGCCAGCAGGCGCTCCTGCACGTCGCGCGAGGCGCGCGGATCGAGGCCGTTGATCGGTTCATCGAGGATCAGCACCGCCGGATCGTGGATCAGCGCGCAGGCCAGGCCGAGGCGCTTCTTCATGCCCAGCGAGTAGTTGACGGCGTAGTCTTCGGCCGCTTCTTCCAGGCCGAATTCGGCCAGCAGGCGCGCGCCGCGTTCGGTCGCCTCGGCGCGCGAATAGCCGTGCATCTCGCCGACGAATTGCAGGATCTCGCGGCCGCGCAGGTAGTCGTAGAAGATCGGGGTGTCGGGCAGGTAGCCGACGCGTCGTTTGACTTCGGCCGGCTCGGCGTGGCAATCGAGGCCGTCGATCAGCACGTGGCCGGCGCTGGGCACCAGGATGCCCATCATCATGCGGATGGTGGTGGTCTTGCCGGCGCCGTTGGGGCCGAGGAAGCCGAACACCTCGCCGCGCCTGACGGCCAGGTTCAGGGGTTTGACGGCATTGAAGCCGCCGTAGACTTTGGACAGTCCCTGGAATTCGATCATATGGTTCCCGACAATGTTATGAGATTTTCTACTGATCATAGCACTGCCGGGAGCCGGCGGCGAGGGGGCTGCTTACGGTTACGGCGCCGGGTAGAGGCTCATGCCGAAGCGTTCGGTGCGGGGATGCCAGTTGCCGGTGATGTCGGCCGAGGCCAGCACGCGCTCGGCGCGGCCGATCAGCAGGGCGCGCGGCACCAGGCCGATGTAGCGCGAGTCTTCGCTGTTGTCGCGGTTATCGCCCAACATCATGTACTGGCCGGCGGGCACGCTGACGGGCGCGAAATCGCGCCGGGCCTGCACCTGCGGCATCAGCTGGATGGAGTGGGCGCGGGCGTCGGCGATGGCTTCGCCGACGTGCAGCGCGGCCATGTCGCCCAGGCCTTTGATGGATTCGGTGGCGTGGCCGAGTTCCGAGTAGCCGGCCTGCTGGCCGTTGATGATGAGCTGCTCGTTGCGCATCTCGACGCGGTCGCCCGGCAGCGCGATCACGCGCTTGATCAGGCGCGTGCCGTCCTTGGGGGAGGAGAAGGTGACGATGTCGCCGCGCTGCGGCTCGCCGGTGGTGCCGATGACGACGTCGGTCAGCGGCAGCTTGACGTTGTAGGCCAGGCGGTTGACGAACACCACGTCGCCTTCCAGCAGGTTGGGATGCATCGAGGCGGACGGGATCGGGTTCCAGTCGGCGACGGCGGTGCGGAAGATCCCGAACAGCATCAGGAAGAGTAAGAAGCCTTTGTTGGCGCGTGCCCAGTTTTTCATTGCGGTCCCCAGAGTGGTATCGGTGGCTTAGTGTGTTGGCAGATTCTTAAACATGGCTTAGCGGCGGGCTTACTTCGGCGCCGGCCTAACCATCGCGGTGAAAATGGTGGCATGCTGGCCACATGAACACTACCTATCCCCAACACGCGCTGGCTGCGGTGACGCATGCCGACCCTTATCCATACTACGACGAATTGGCGGCGTTGCAAGGGCTGCGTTTCGACGCCGGCCTTGGGCTGTGGATCGCCGCCAGCGCCGCCGATGTGATGGCGGTGATGCGGCATCCTGATTGCCGCGTGCGGCCGCTGGCCGAGCCGGTGCCGGCGGCCATCGCCGGTGGCGCGGCGGGGCAGGTGTTCGGTGCGCTGGTGCGCATGAACGACGGCGAGCGGCATGCGGCGCCCAAGCTGGCCTTGCAGCGGGCGCTGGCCGGCGTGAGCGCGCAGGCGGCGCAGCAGCGTGCGGCGCTGATCGGCCGGCGCTTGTGGCGCGACGATGGGCTGGCGTCGTGGATGTTCGAGGCGCCGGTGTCGGCGATGGCCAGCCTGCTGGGTTTTGCGGACCACCAGTTGCCGGCGGTGGCGGCATGGATGGGTGAGTTCGTGGCCTGCCTGTCGCCGTACAGCGACGCGTCGCAGATCGAGCGCGCGCATGCGGCGGCGCTGGCGCTGCTGGACAGCTTCAAGGAACTGCTGCGCGATGCGTCATCGTCGGCTGCTGCGGACAGTTTGCTGTCGCAGGTGATCGCCGAGGCGCAGGCGGTGGGCTGGAGCGAGTCGCATGGCTTGCTGGTCAATCTGGTCGGCCTGCTGTCGCAGACTTACGAAGCCACGGCTGGGCTGATCGGCAACAGTGTGCTGGCGCTGGCGCGTCAGCCAGGTGAAGAGCGCAGCGGCGTGGAGGATGCCGCCGCTTTGGTGCGGGTGGTCAGCCGTCTCGACCCGGCTATCCAGAACACGCGCCGTTTCGTGGCCCGCGATTGCGAGATCGGTGGCGTGCCTTTGCTGGAGGGGCAAACGATATTGTTGGTGTTGGCTGCAGCGGGGCGCGATCCGCGCGGTGAAGGCCGCGAATTCGGCTTCGGCTTTGGCGTGCATGCGTGCCCGGGGCAGGTGCTGGCCTGCGCCCTGGCCGCTGGAGCGATGCAGGCGCTGATGTCGGCGCTGGCGACGCTAGCTGAATCGACTTTGCTGCGGACGCTGAGCTGGACTTATCGCCGTTCACCCAACGCGCGCATACCGCTCTTCAGCTGAAGGCCTAGTGCCCCGCCTTCTGCACCAGCGCGCTGCCGGCGCCGTGGCGGTGGCCTTCGCTGACGGCGGTGATGGTGCCGTCCGGGTTGAACACCAGCGCGTTGGCGGCGCCGATTTCTTCCGGCGTGTTCCAGTGCTGGCCGGTCTTCTCCAGCGCCTTGGCCTGCGCGCTGCCGGCGAAGCCCGGCTCGACGTCGGTGGCGCTGCCGTTGCGCTCGGACAGGCGCGGCGCGTTCAGCGCGTCCGGCATGCTCATGCCCAGGTCGACGTAGTTGAAGATGGTTTGCAGCACGGTGGTGATGATGGTGGCGCCGCCCGGGCTGCCGATCGAGAACGCCGGCTTGCCGTTCTTGAAGGCCAGCGTCGGCGACATGCTGCTGCGCGGACGCTTGCCCGCTTCCGGCACGTTAGGCGCGGGACCGGAGAAGTCGAAGTCGGTCATCTCGTTGTTCAGCAGGAAGCCGTAGCCGGGCACCACGATGCCGCTGCCGCCCCAGGCTTCGATGGTGTAGGTGTAGGAGACGATGTTGCCATCCTTGTCCGACACGGTCAGGTGGGTGGTGTGCGCACCTTCGGCCAGCAGCTTGTTGGCGTTGGGGCGCAGCGGCACGCTGACGTCGTTCTGGAACGGATAGGGATCGCCGGCCGGAGCCTGCACGCTGGCCTGGTTCGGGTTGATCAGCTCGCGGCGGCGGGCGGCGTAGTCCTTGCTCAGCAGGCCGGCCACCGGCGCTTCGACGAATTCGGGATCGGCCAGGTAGGCGTTGCGGTCGGCGAAGGCCAGGCGGCTCGCCTCCAGGTACAGGTGTTCAGCCTTCTCCTTCGGCATGGCCTTGAGGTCGTAGCCTTCGAGGATGTTCAGCGCTTCGGCGATGGCGATGCCGCCGCTGCTCGGCAAGGGCATGCCGTACAAGTCGTAGCCGCGATAGGTGCTGTGCACCGGCTGGCGCAGGCGCGCTTCGTAGTTGGCCAGGTCGGCCATGGTCATCTGGCCGGCGCGCACTTGCACGCCGCTGGCGACCTTGGGCTGGTTCACCGCGTCGACCACGGCGCGGCCGATCTTGCCTTCATAAAACGCCTTGACGCCGCCGGCCGCCAGTTCGCGGTAGGCCTTGGCCAGGCCGGGGTTGCGCAGGAGGGTGCCGGGCTGGACGGCCTTGCCGTTCTTCAGGTAGAGCGCGGCGGTGTCGGGGAACATGCGGAACTTGGCGTCGTTGTCTTCGACCAGGTGGGTGAAGTTGGCGTTGACGGTGAAGCCGTCGCTGGCCACGGCGATGGCCGGCGCCAGCACCTGCTTGAACGACATCGAGCCGTAGCGGTCCAGCGCTTCGTGCCAGCCGCGCACGGTGCCGGGCACGCCGACCGCCATGCCGCTGGCGAGCACGGTGTCGAAGTCCATGATCTTGCCGTCCTGCTGGAACACGGTGGGCGTGAAGTTGGCGGGCGCGGTTTCGCGGTGGTCGATGGTGATCACGCGCTTGTCCCTGGCCAGGTAGATCACCATGAAGCCGCCGCCGCCGATGCCGCAGCTGAACGGATCGGTCACGCCCAGCGTGGCGGCCGCGGCGACGGCGGCGTCGATGGCGTTGCCGCCCTTGTTGAGGATGGCCAGCGCCGCCTTGGACGCCGGTTCGCTGATGGTGGCGACGGCGCCGCCGCTGCCGGTGGCGACCGGGGTCTTGGCCCAGGCCGCCGGCGGCAGGATCAACGTCAGGATGATGGAGGAAACGAGAACGGTGCGGGCGGGGCGGCGGGGCTGGGTCATGGGTGCGCTGGGTCCGGGTTAGGATGAAGGTGCGTTGCTCACCCTCAAGCTTACCCGATAATCCGGCGCGGCTTCATTCTTGGCGGGGACCGCCTGCGGCTCGACGCCGGTCAGCGTGAAGGTCAGGCCGTTTTGCGTGACGCTGGCGCTGGCGTTCGGCATGCTGTCGGACAGCACGAAGTTGCTGGTGGTGCCGTCGGGCGCGGTCAGCGCGAAGCTGTAGCTGATGTAGCCGGCCCAGACGCAGACGGCGCCGGTGCGGCAGCGGCTGTCGTTGACGCGCTCCAGCTTGAGGCTGGGCGCGCTGGCGGTGGCGCCGCTGACGCCGGGCGCGGCGGCCGGCGCGATCGCCACGCTGGCGCCTTGGGTCAGTACGTAGGTCTGCGAGAACGCCTGCGGCGCGGCGGCGACGCGGTTGATGGCGGACGCGGAACCGCAGGCGTGCAGCAGGGCCAGCATGGCCACCAGCAGCGGCAGGATGATCAACTGCCTTGATAATGTGGATTTCATAAATACCTCTTCCTTCGAAGTTGACGGCAAGCTTAGCAAAAAGATCACGCCCGCGGCGCACGAACCGCAGCTTTACAGCGCTGGGTCAAACTATGTGCCGTAGAATGGGGGCCCTGAATCACATTGACTGAACAAAATGAAAAAGACCGGCATGGCGAAAAGCGACGCTAAAAAATTAATGGGCCAGATGTCCGCCCCTGGCGCCGCCAGTTTCGGCAAGGTGGCCGAGGTGGTCGACAAGCGGGAGCAGCGCAAGCGCGATCAGGCTTTGGGACTGGTGCCGTTCGCGGTCAAGCTGAACGGCGACCTGGTGCAGCAGCTGCACGCCAGGGCGAAAGAACGTGATGTCGACCTGAACCAGCTGGTCGGCGAGCTGCTGGCGCAGGGCCTGGCAGCGTAAGACAGGAAAAGCCGCGCGGCGCGAACCGGGCGGCTTTTTTTACCCCGCACTGCCAAGTGGGGTCGGACCCCGTTCGGGGTCCGACCCCTAGGCGGCGCAGCAAGCGTATCGCTCACTGCAGACGGGGTGGGTTCAGACGAAGGCTGCCAGCGAGCCCTTCATTTTTTTCAGCGCGGCCACTTCGATCTGGCGGATGCGCTCGGCCGAGACGCCGAATTCTTCGGCCAGCGTGTGCAAGGTGGCGCCGGAGCCGTCGTCGTTGGCCAGCCAGCGGCTTTCAACGATGCGGCGCGAACGGGCGTCCAGCTTGCCCAGCGCTTCTTCCAGGCCTTCCGATTGCAGGCGGGTCACCTGTTCGGCTTCCAGCACGCGGGTCGGCTCGCTCGCTTCCGACGACAGGTAGGCGATCGGCGCGAACTTGTCGTCCTCATCGTCGTTCGGCGATTCCAGCGCGATGTCGCGGCCGCTCAGGCGGGTTTCCATCTCGATCACTTCTTCGCGCTTGACGTCCAGCAATTTGGCCAGGCTGTCGATCTGCGTCGGCGTCATCGCGTCCAGGCCGGTCTTGTGGCTGCGCAGGTTGAAGAACAGCTTGCGCTGGGCTTTGGTGGTCGCCACTTTGACCAGGCGCCAGTTTTTCAGGATGTACTCGTGCATCTCGGCCTTGATCCAGTGCATCGCGTACGACACCAGGCGCACGCCCTGGTCCGGGTCGAAGCGCTTGACCGCCTTCATCAGGCCGATATTGCCTTCCTGGATCAGGTCGGCGTGCGGCAGGCCGTAGCCCAGGTAGCCGCGGGCGATCGACACCACCAGGCGCAGGTGCGACAGCACCAGTTCCTGGGCGGCGCCGAGGTCGTTCTTTTCCTTGAGGCGCTTGGCCAGCGAGATTTCATCGTCGTGCGTCAGCATCGGCAGGCGATTGACGGCCGAAATGTAGGCGTCCAGGTTGCCCAGGTTGCCAGTGAACCCGAGTCCCAGGGCGCTATTGGTCGCAGGTACCAAGGCAGTCGGTGCGGACATCATAGTCATATTCATTCCTTCGCTCGATGATATTGCTTATTCTTAATGTTGCTTGATGCTGTAGAGAACTATTTTGCTCTTCAGTTCACATATATTAGCACTCTCCTTCGTTGAGTGCCAATCACCAGATATTAATTACTTCGATAGCAAAAGACTATGAGGTTTTTCAGCATCATGGTGCGCTTTGATCAAGCATGCGCGCCGGAGCTTAGGCAGGACTTAATGCTAAGCGAGTAGGCAGGAGCCCTTCCGTGCGGGCGCGCACGGAAGAGTGGGGGATCAGTTCAGGCGGGACAGGTGGCGCTGCACTGACAGCAGCGCGCCGACCAGGCCAAGGCCGGCCGACAGCGCCAGCAGGCCGGCCATGGCCAGCGGCGGCAGCGGCGCCAGCTGGAATTCGGAGGCGTATAATCTTGCGAATTCGGCAATCGCGAGGTTCAGCGGCTGCAGCGCCAGCGACACCGCGCCCAGCGCCACGCCGCCGGCGCACAGGCCCAGCAGCGCGCCGGTGTAATAGAAGGGGCGGTGGATGAAGCTGTCGGTGGCGCCGATCAGCTTGGACACCAGTATTTCCTCGCGCTGGGTCAACACCTGCAGGCGGATGGTGTTGAAGATGACCGCGATCACCACCGTGCCCAGGGTGGCCGCCAGCAGCAGCAGCGCCAGCCGCAGCACGTTGAGCAGCGCCGCCAGCCGCTTGACCCAGGCCGAATCGACCTGCACGGTGTCGACGCCGGGCAGGGCGCGGATCTGCTCGGCCAGCTGGTCGACGTCGCCGCCGGCCTGGGCGTTGCGGAAGGCGTCCAGCTTCAGCACATAGCTGTCCGGCAGCGGGTTGTCGCCCAGGGTGGTCAGCACGTCGGCCAGGCCGCTCTTGTCCTTCAGCTGGTCGAGCGCTTTTTCGCGCGGGGTGAAGATGATCTTGGCCTGCTTGTCCTTGACGGTCTGGCGCAGCGACACGGCCAGCGCCTCGGCCTGCTCGCGCGGGGTGTCGAGCTTGAGGAAGACGCTGATCTCGGGATCGACCGACAGCTGCTCGGACATGGGACGGACGTTGTCGAGCAGGGTGACGCCGGTGAACGGCAGCGCCAGCGCGATCGCCACCACTAATATGTTGAACAAGAAGCCGCCCGGCGAGCGGCGCAGGTGGACCAGCGCCGCGGCCAGCGCGTAGCGGTGTTGCCGGAACCAGAGCGTCATGCCGGCACCTCCAGTTGACCTTGCTTGAGATGGATGACGCGCGCGGCCGCATCCAGCATCTGCTCGTCGTGGCTGGAAATCAGGCAGGTGACGCCGACCGAATGGAAGGCCTTGAGCGCGTCCAGCACCTGGTTGGCGCTGGCGCGGTCCAGGTTGGCGGTCGGCTCGTCGGCCAGGATCACTTGCGGGCGGTTGACGATGGCGCGCGCGATCGACACCCGTTGCTGCTCGCCGCCGGACAGGGCCAGCGGCTGGGCGTCGGCGCGTTCCAGCAGGCCGACCTTGTCGAGCGCGGCGCGGGCGCGCTGCTCGGCCTGGGCGCGCGAGGCGCCGGTCACCAGCAGCGGCAGCATGACGTTGGCCAGGATGGAGCGGTCGGTCAGCAGCCGTTGCTGCTGGAAGATCAGGCCCAGGTTGCGCCGCAGGAAGGGCACGGCGGCCGGCTTGATGCGGGCGATGTCCTGGCCGTTGACGATCACCTGGCCGGCGCTGGGGCGCTCGACGGCGGCGATCATTTTCAGCAGGGTGGACTTGCCGGCGCCCGAGGGGCCGGCCAGGAACACCAGCTCACCCTTGGCCACCGTGAACGAGACGTCGCGCAGCGCCGTGGCGTCGGGGGAATATTGTTTCGAGACGTTGCGGAATTCGATCATGGAGGCTTATCGGTGGGGTTAGCCCAGCAGGGCTTCGACAAATTCGGCGGCGACAAACGGCTGCAGGTCTTCGATCTTTTCGCCGATGCCGATGAAGTACACCGGCACCGGGCGCACGCGGGCGATGGCGGCCAGCACGCCGCCCTTGGCGGTGCCGTCCAGCTTGGTGATCACCAGGCCGGTCAGCTTGAGGGCGTCGTCGAAGGCCTTGACCTGGGCCAGCGCGTTCTGGCCGGTGTTGCCGTCAATCACCAGCAGGGTTTCGTGCGGCGCGCCTTCCATGCCCTTGCCGATCACGCGCTGGACCTTTTTCAGCTCTTCCATCAGGTGCAGCTGGGTCGGCAGGCGGCCGGCGGTGTCGATCATCACCACGTCCAGGCCCTTGGCCTTGCCGGACTGCACGGCGTCGAAGGAGACGGCGGCCGGGTCGCCCGAGGCTTGCGAGATCACGGTGATGTTGTTGCGCTGGCCCCAGACCATCAGCTGCTCGCGGGCGGCGGCGCGGAAGGTGTCGCCGGCGGCCAGCAGCACCGACTGGCCGTGGGTCTGCATGTGCTTGGCCAGCTTGCCGATGGTGGTGGTCTTGCCGGCGCCGTTGACGCCGGAAATCATCATCACGGTCGGCTGGTGGCGGCCCAGCTCGAACGGGCGTTGCAGCGGCGTCAAGAGCTCGATCAGCAGCTGCTTGAGCGCGGCCTTGACGGCGGCGGCGTCGAGCAGCTTGTCGTCCTTGACCTTTTGCTTGAGCGCGTCGAGCAGGTACTGGGTGGCGTCGACGCCGGCGTCGGACATCAGCAGGGCCGCCTCCAGTTCCTCGTACAGCTCGTCGTCGATCTTGGCGCCGACGAACAGGATGGACAGGTTGTTCGAGGTCTTGGACAGGCCGGCCTTCAGGCGCGACATCCACGACAGTTTCGGCGCCGGCTCCTCGATCGGCAGCAGGTCGGGCAGGGCTACAGGCAGCGCTTCGGGTAAGGCGGGCGCTTCAGCGCTAGAGGTGGGGGCCGGTGCCGGGGTTTTGACCTCAGGCACTTCCGGGGCGACGGGTTTTTTCTTGAAGAAACTAAACATGGACATGTGGTTGGGGGGCGCTTCAAGCTGATGGCCGGCAGCGCCGGACACGGGGAAATGCGGCTATTTTACCAGAGCGCGGCGCGCCCGCCCGCCGGTGCTACCGGAATGACAACGTTTCAGCCGGCGGCGGAGACGTTGCGCTGGCGCCATTCGGCGATGGCGGCGCTGATGTCGGACAGGGCGTAGACCCGCACGTAAGGCGGGCGGCGCCGCTTGAAGGCGGCATTGCCGCCGCCGGCCCACAGCTCGATGCCGCCGCCCAGGCGGGTGTGCAGTTCGGCCAACGCGTCCAGCGCCTGGCGCGCGTTCATGGCGACCGAGAACGACAGCGCGATGATGTCGACCCGCTGCACGCGCGCCGCCTCGACGATGTCGGGCAGCGGCGTCTGCACGCCCAGCGAGATGCAATGCGCGCCTTCGGCCACGCACATCGCTTCGGCCATCAGCAGGCCCAGGCCGTGGCGCTCCTGCGGCAGGGTGGTCAGCATGATGCGCGGCGCGCCCAGGTTGCTGGCGTTGGCCTGCGGCATGGCGAAGATCGCGCTGCGCATGACCACCGTCAAGGACTCGGTATATAAGTGTTCTTCGAAGGTGGCCAGGGCGCCGCTGGCCCAGGCTTCGCCGATCAGCGCGGTCAGCGGCGCCACCAGCTCGATCACGAAGCTTTTCAGGCCCATCATCAGCAGCGCCTGCGACAGTTTGCGGCGCAGTGCTTCCATCTGGTGGCTCAGGCACAGGTCCAGATAGCCTTGCAGCGCCGGCGGCGTGGCGCTGGCGCCGTGCAGGTTGCCGGTGGCCTGGCCGGTCAGCGCCTGCAGCTCGGGGGTGGTGTACTGGATAACCTTGCCCGGGCGGTAGCCCAGGTCGATCAGGCGCTTGACCAGGCGCAGCTTGTGGACTTGCTCGACCGGATAGACCCGTTCGCCGTTCGGGTCGCGCAGCGGTTGCGGGAAGTCGTAGCGCCGTTCCCACACGCGCAAGGTTTCCTTGGCGACGCCGGTGTCGCGCTCGACGTCGCTGATCGTGCTGGGAACTGTTTGTGAGGAAACTTTAATAGTCATCAGGCATAAGCGGCCGCCATTTATTTGACAGTCGCGAGGGTTGGCACGGGGTCCGGGTGCACAGTGCGCGAACAGGCCAGGCCGGGATCGCGCGACCTGCATTTTACATTCGATTTGCGCCTGAAAGTATGGCGCGCCCTATCGGGTTTTGCCGTGTTTTCGCTATGGAAAAGTGCTTGTCCACGACACACAGTTGACATACAGAACTAATGAACTGAATAACGGCTTTCCC
The DNA here is from genome assembly GCF_036688705.1 of Duganella sp. S19_KUP01_CR8. Taxonomy (NCBI): domain Bacteria; kingdom Pseudomonadati; phylum Pseudomonadota; class Betaproteobacteria; order Burkholderiales; family Oxalobacteraceae; genus Duganella; species Duganella sp. S19_KUP01_CR8. Next base: position 109,267 of record NZ_JAQQPR010000001.1, read on the forward strand.
CATGCTTTGTCATGGACAAGATATTTTGCAACGATGTAAAAAATATCCTGCCATCTGTTGCGGCGGGCGACATTTCGATGCCGGACGGCCGTTGCGGGCGCTATTTTGTGCGTCAGATCAACTTTGATGGGCCGTTGCGCTGCATGCATGGGATTCATGCAGATGTTGCGCGATTCACACACCATTCCATCGTATTTTGCAAGACTTGTCGCTCAATCTGTCTCCAATACGCAACACGTAGCAATTTCTTACAAATTGCTGATGCAGCGCAACACCTTGCGCGGACGACAAAATTTCCTACACTAATAAAGGGCTAACACTATGAGCAAAGTTGGTTCCGGGGCTATTTTGCCGATGTAAACTGCCAAACAAAGTCCTGAGTTGTAAGCTTATTACCATTGAGTCGAGGCGAACGACGGGGTGCTTCAGTATAAAATGGCGTCAGAAATAGCAAAGTGGCTATTTTTACTTGGTCCGACAACGATGTAGTCACGCATGCCTAGCGCTTGCATTTGTCACTCGGGCAGCCTGCACAACGGGATGCTGCAATGGATGCATCGGGCGGAATTACCGGGCTAGTTAGGCTTACTCGGCAGGAAATATTGCGATGCGGTAAAATGCTGCTGTTTTGAAAACGGGCGGGGGTAAAGGCAGGCAATATGAACGCTTTTACACTTGATCGACAAGCAAAGCATCAGTATAGTGCCGCCTCTGGCGCATTTTGCGCTGCGATAAAGCCGGCGTCGATTAAATCGGCCGCAACTTAAGTGAACGCGTCCCGCACGGGACCGTATAGTGGCAGCTGGGGAGTTTGCCCTCACGCATAGAACCGAACACGCCGCAATACTAGCTTTACCTTTTTACAGCAACACAACTGAAGGAAACACGTAATGAAAAAATCCCTTATCGCTATCTCCGTCCTGGGCGCAATGAGCTCGGCAGCATTTGCACAATCGAACGTAACGATCTACGGTATCGTCGATGCCGGTATCGTCAGCGAGCGCGGCGGCGTTGCCAACACCACCAAAGTAACCAGCGGCGTAGGCTCGGCCTCCCGTCTGGGTTTCAAAGGTACGGAAGATCTGGGCGGTGGTCTGAGCGCTGTCTTCGTGCTGGAATCGGGCGTTAAAGCTGACACCGGCGAGTCCGATGTTGCTGGTTCGATCGCTAACCGTCAGTCGTTCGTTGGTCTGAAATCGACCACCGCCGGCCAGCTGACCCTGGGCCGTCAGTACACCCCTTACTACGAAACCCTGCGTGACGTAGCTGACCCGTTCGCACTGGGCTACGCTGGTACCGCCAAGAACCTGTTCGGCGTGGCTGGCAACAACACCCGCAACAGCAACGCTATCGTGTACCAGTCGCCATCGATCGAAGGCTTCCAGGGCGAAGTGTCCTACTCGGTAGGCGAGCAAGCTGGCGACGCATCGGCACAACGCCAAATCGGCGCATGGGCTGGCTACTCGAACGGTCCTCTGAACGTTCGCGTTGCTTACAATGCACGCAACAACGACACCGTTGCTCCTAAACTGAGCACCGACATCGGCCGCAACACCCTGATCGCTGCCAACTACGACTTCGTCGTGGTTAAAGCTTTCGCTGCTTACAGCAAAGACAAGGGCACCAACAGCTCGAATCTGGCTAACACCAGCAACCCATTCGGCTACGCTATCGCTCCTACCGCTTCGAAAGACAGCAGCGTTGCTCTGATCGGCGCTACCGCTCCTATCGGTCCTAACGGCACCCTGATGGCTTCGTACACCCGTAAGAACGACAAAGAAGTCGCTAACCACGATGCAGACCAGTGGGCAGTTGGCTACTCGTACGCTCTGTCGAAGCGTACCAGCACCTACGTTGCTTACGCTAAGATCAAGAACAAGAACGGCGCTAGCTACACCGTTGGTAACAACAGCGAAGCTGGTTCGGGCGACAAAGCCTTCAACATCGGCATGCGTCACTCGTTCTAATCTGATCTAATCAGTTAGAATCCACAACGGCTGCCTGGTGCAGCCGTTGTTCATTTCTGAAAGCCGTTACCATGACGACCTCCCGACGCGCCGTGCTAGCCGGCGCCATTTTGCTGGCCTCCTGCGCCGTGTTCGCCGCGCCCAAGCTGGCGCGCAAGCCGGCCGCGACTAGCGGAAGTTTGCCGCGCTATGGCATGGTGGTGTACTCGGACTTGTGCATCCACATGGACAGCGGCGAGTTCGGCGGGCAGCGCATCACCTTGCAACGGTTTTCAGAAGTGGATACGGTGTTGTATGAATACACGGCCGGCGGCCTGAGCTGGCCGGTGGTGGCCAGCGACGTCACCATCGACCCGCGCGGCAAGCAGTTGTACTTCACGGTGCAGCCGCCGGACGAGGACGAGCGCACCATCAGCGGCAAGCTGGCCGACGGCGGCAAGACCTTGGTGCTGGACGGCGGCTATTGCGGCGACGCGGCGGTGCCGATGCGGCTGTCGCTGGTGACGGATTTCGGCCGCAAGGCGAGCGCCTGCCGCGCCTGTCCGGCGCCCAGGCAGAAAAAAGAATTGGAAGAGGAAGCGCCGGCGCCCGTGATCGAGGCCGGCAAGACCACCACCGCAGGTTTGTGAGTGTCATTCCCGCGCAGGCGGGAATCCATAGGGCGCGTCCTATCTCGCTCGGCATGGATTCCCGCTTTCGCGGGAATGACGTTACTTCGCGGCCTTGGCGGCCTGCGCGTTCTTGCGGATGGTGTCCAGCGTGGCGCCTGGCGTGATCAGGTTGCCGTCGTAGCGCAGCTCGATCACGGCCGGCAGCTGCCGGCTGTTGGCGTAGGCCAGCGCGCGTTCCAGCGCCGGCGCGAAGTCCGCGGTCGCTTCGACCACCTCGCCGTGGCCGCCGTAGGCCACCGCCAGCGCGGCGAAGTCCGGGTTGTGCAGCTGGGTGCCGGACACGCGGCCAGGGTAGTGCAGCTCCTGGTGCATGCGGATGGTGCCGAACATGCCGTTGTTGAACACGATGACGACCACGCCCGCGCGGTACTGCACGGCGGTGGCCAGCTCCTGGCCGTTCATCATGTATTCGCCGTCGCCGGCGAAGGTGATCACGGTGCGCTGTGGATCGATGATCTTGGCGGCGACGCCGGCCGGCACGCTGTAGCCCATGGCGCCGCTGGTCGGCGCCAGCTGCGTGCGCATGCCGCCGTAGCTGTGGAAGCGGTGCGCCCAGGTGGCGTAGTTGCCGGCGCCGTTGGTGATGATGGTGTCGTGCGGGGCGATCTGGTCGATCTGCTGCACCACCTGCCACAGGTCCAGCGGCGCGCTGCCGTCCTGGAAGATGGGCGGCTGGCGCTGCCAGGCGGCCAGGTCGGCGCGGGCTTCGGCCACCGTGCCTTGCCAGGCGCTGGCATCGACCGGCGCCATCGCGGCCAGCATCGCCGTCATCTGCGGCATGCCGCTGTTGATCATCAGTTCAGCCTGGTAGACGCTGCCCAGTTCCTCGGCGTCGGCGTGCACGTGGATCAGGCGCTGGGCCGGCACCGGCGCGGCGATCAGCGCGTAGCCGCCGGTGGTCATCTCGCCCAGGCGCGGGCCGATGGCCAGGATCACGTCGGCCTCGCGCACGCGCGCGGCCAGCTTGGGATTGATGCCGATGCCGACGTCGCCGACGTAGTTCGGGTGGGCGTTGTCGAGCAGGTCCTGGAAGCGGAAGGCGCACGAGACCGGCAGGTGGTTGGCTTCGGCGAAGGCTTGCAGGTCGGCGCAGGCTTGCGCGTTCCAGCCGCCGCCGCCCAGCAGTACCAGCGGCTTCCTGGCGCCGGCCAGCAGCGCGCGCACCTGGTCGATCTGCGCGGCCGATGGCGAGGCTTGCACCGGCTGGTAGCGGCGGGTGTCGGCCACGGCCGCGACGGCGGTCAGCATGTCTTCCGGCAGCGCCAGCACCACCGGGCCGGGACGGCCGCTGGTGGCGATCTGGAAGGCGCGGGCGATGTATTCCGGCACGCGGTCGGCGCGGTCGATTTGCGCCACCCACTTGGCCATCTGGCCGTACATGCGGCGGTAGTCGATCTCCTGGAAGGCTTCGCGGTCGACGAAGTCGTTGCCGACCTGGCCGATGAACAGGATCATCGGGGTCGAGTCCTGGAACGCCGTGTGCACGCCGATCGAGGCGTTGGTGGCGCCCGGGCCGCGGGTGACGAAGCAGATGCCGGGCTTGCCGGTCATCTTGCCGTAGGCGTCGGCCATGAAGGCGGCGCCGCCTTCCTGGCGGTTGATGATGAAGCGGATGTCGGAGTCGTGCAGCGCGTCGAGCACGTCCAGGTAGCTTTCGCCGGGTACGCCGAAAGCGGTGTCGACGCCGTGGATCTTCAGGGCGTCGACCAGGATCTGGCCGCCGGTGCGGGATGGTTGCGTCATGTCTGGCCTTATCGGGGTCTAGGTATAGGTGCGGTATCCTGCATTCTACGGCCGGGAAAAGGCGGCGGCTTTTCAAATGGCGACACCAAATTTCAGATTTGCAGGGCCGGACTGGTACAATAGCGCTTGAAGCAAGCCAGACAGCCGCTGGCCAGCGCGTAATGCCTGGCGGGAGGAAGGTCCGGACTCCATAGAGCGGGGTGACGGTTAACGGCCGTCCGCTGAAAGCCGCAAGCGCAAGCCCAAGGTATAAGGCGAGGAATAGGGCCACAGAGACGAGCGTATTAAGTTACGGTGAAACGCGGTAACCTCCACCTGGTGCAATTCCAAATAGGCACGCGATGATGCTGCTCGCGGAGCGTGCGGGTAGGAAGCTTGAGCGCTGGAGTAATCCAGCGCCTAGAGGAATGGCTGTCATAGCGCAGGTTCGCCTGCGCCGTAACAAAATCCGGCCTATCGGCTTGCTTCAACTAATAACGATGTTCGCGGCTGCCGCGGGACCGACGCGCACGCCGCGGCACTCCCGGGGACTTTGCCGATGAAAAAATACATACTGGCCTTGGATCAAGGCACCACCAGCTCGCGCGCCATCCTGTTCGACCATCAGGGCCACATCTGCGGCAGCGCGGCGCAGGAATTTCCACAGCATTTCCCGCAGCCCGGCTGGGTCGAGCACGATCCCAACGAGATCTGGAACAGCCAGCTCACCGTGGCGCGCAAGGTCTTGCACGACAACCACGTCGACGGCGGCCAGATCCTGGCGATCGGCATCGCCAACCAGCGCGAGACCACCGTGGTGTGGGACCGCAAGAGCGGCGAGCCGATCGCGCCGGCCATCGTCTGGCAGGACCGCCGCACGGCCGACTATTGCGAAGCGCTGCGCGCCGACGGCAAGGCCAAGAAGATCACTTCCATCACCGGCCTGGAGCTGGACGCCTATTTTTCCGCCACCAAGCTCAAATGGCTGCTCGACCATGTGCCGGGCGCGCGCGAGCGGGCGCGCCACGGCGCGCTGGCCTTCGGCACCATCGACAGCTGGCTGACCTACAAGCTGACCGGGCGCCATGTGACGGACGTCAGCAACGCCTCGCGCACCATGCTGTTCAACATACACCTGATGCGCTGGGATCACGACCTGCTGCAGCTGTTCGATATTCCCGAGGAGATGCTGCCGCAGGTGGTGTCGTCCAGCGAGGAGGTCGGCCACACCAGGGCGGCGCTGTTCGGCGCCGAGATCCCGGTGGCCGGCATCGCCGGCGACCAGCAGGCCGCCACCTTCGGCCAGGCTTGCCACAAGCCGGGCATGGTCAAGAATACCTACGGCACCGGCTGCTTCATGCTGATGCATCTGGGGCGGCATGCGGTGGCCTCGCACAACCGCTTGCTGACCACGGTCGGCTGGCGGGTCGACGGCGCCACCGATTATCTGCTGGAGGGCAGCGTGTTCATGGGCGGGGCCACGGTGCAGTGGCTGCGCGACGGGCTGGGCATCATCCAGCAGTCCGGCGAGGTCGAGGCGCTGGCCGCCAGCGTGCCCGATAGCGGCGGCGTGTTCATGGTGCCGGCCTTTGTTGGCTTGGGTGCGCCGCATTGGGATCCGTATGCGCGCGGGGCGCTGGTCGGCCTGAGCCGGGGCAGTAATCGCGGCCATATCGCCCGCGCGGCGCTGGAGGCGATCGCCTATCAAAGCGCCGAGCTGATGGCGGCCATGCAGAAGGATGCGGCGATACCGCTGACCGAGGTGCGCGCCGACGGCGGCGCGGCCCGCAACGACCTGTTGATGCAGTTCCAGGCCGACCTGCTGGGCGTGCCGGTGGTGCGGCCCAAGGTGACCGAGACCACGGCGCTGGGCGCGGCTTACCTGGCCGGGCTGGCGGTGGGCTTCTGGGAGACGCAGGAAGAAATCGCCGCGCAATGGTCGTGCGAGCGCCGCTTCGAGCCGGCCATGTCTGCCGAGCGCCGCGCCGAGTTGCTGGCGCAGTGGGGCCGCGCGGTCGAACGCTCGCGCGGCTGGGAGGCGGCACGCTAGCAGTCTTGCAGGGAGGGCGGGGAGGGAAGTGCACACTCGCTCTAGCAACTATGCTGTTCTCCTTACTGAAACCTACTGATTTCTGCTGGCAGTTACTGAGTCACGCAGCGAGAGCTCGCGGAAGTTCAATTCAGTAGAATTCAGTAAGAAATTCAGTAGGTTTGCTAGAAGGAGAAGGGGGATACACCCGGTATGCGTATTCTCACGGCAAGGTTCCAGTGTGCGCAAGGATAAGGTAATATTGTTTGTCTTGTCACCTAAGCAACTGGAGCAGCGATGCAAAATGTCGAGCTGAATGCGATCGAAATCCTGTTCGATGAACTGAGCGATGTCGCCTTTTTCGTCAAGGACCGCGATGGCCGCTACCTGGCCGCCAACCGCACGCTGGTGCGCCGCTGCGGCCTGCGCACCAAGCAGGAAATCGTCGGCAAGACCGTGCTGGAGGTGCATCCGCGCCACCTGGCGCAGAACTACATGGCGCAGGACCGCGAAGTGATCGAGGCCGGCCACACCATCAGCAAGCACCTGGAACTGCACCTCTATCCCAACCGCCGCCACGGCTGGTGCCTGACCCACAAGACCCCGCTGCGCAACGACGCCGGCGCCATCGTCGGCCTGGTCGGCACCTCGCACGACCTCGGGCTGGCCGACGACCACCACCCGGTGTACCGCCAGATCGCCAGCATCGCCCAGCATATCCGCGACAACTACAAGGAACCCCTGTGCCTGAACCAGCTGGCGCAGGAAGCCGGCTTGCCGCTGGCGCGCGTGGAGCGGCTGTTCCAGCGGGTGTTCCACTACAGCCCGCGCCAGCTGTTGCTGCAATCGCGGCTGAACGGCGCGCTGGCGCTGATCGAAGCCGACCAGACCCGCAGCATCGCCGACATCGCCAACGATTGCGGCTATTCCGACCACAGCGCCTTCAGCCGCCAGTTCAAGGCGCTGACCGGCATGACGCCGGTGCAGTACCGCGCGCAGCACCACGGCGCGCGCGCGCAGGCGGCGCCGGCCGTCTCCTTGTGGCAGGAACTGGGCGCCTGAAGCCCTCGGAGTGTGGTTTTTCGGCGGCAGCGCTGTGCCGTTCCCGTACCCCCGGCTGTTTAAATAGACCGAACCGCCTGCACGCCTGCGCTGCGGGCCATGGTCTGCAATCTTGTCAAGCTAGTATTTCCTTGCCGCGCAACCCCAGCGGCACAGACCAATAACTATTCTTGAAGAAAAGAGGCAGACATGTCGTTATCGAGGAACATCCTGTATCTGGGCGGCCTATGCGTGGCCAGCCTGACCATCAGCGCCCATGCCGAGCAAAGCGTCAATCCGGCCGCGGACCAGCACGGCCGCCTGAAGCAGGCGCCCATGCCGCACGAGCGTCAAAGCTTGCCGCCATCGGTGGAGCAGCAGAAGTACCAGCTGGCGCCGACCACCAAGCCGCGCTACGACCTGTTGCCGCGCCAGCAGCGCAACAGCATGACGCCGCTGAGCGCCACGCCGGAATGCAAGGACATGAACAAGCTGGCCACCTACAGCGGCGCCGCGCTGGCCGACTACCTGGCCAACCTGCCGGACTACGAATGCACCTACGGCCTGTTCTCGCTGTCGTCGGCGCAGGGCGCGACGGTCTACTCGGCCGCCAACTTCAGCGCCATCGCCAGCCGCCTGACACAGGAGGCGGCGAGCTACAACGCCAGCAATATGAAGCTGGTCAACCTGGTGCTGTACCTGCGCGCCGGCTACTACCTGGCTGAAGGCGGCACCATCGCCCAGCCGGCCCAGTCGGTCAAGAGCGCGCTGCGCACGCCGATCAAGCAGCTGGCCGAAGGCACGGCGCTGTATGTGCCCAACGCGGCGGCCACCACCACCGCCGGCGAAACGCTGCGCCTGATCACCAATATGCATGACGAGCCGTTCTACCTGCCCAGCATGAAGGCGCTGGTGCAGCGCTACACCAACAGCGCCGGCAACCCGAACGCGGTGGCCGCCCTGCGCAACTCGAGCGCCAGCGGCGGCTTCACGTCGGCGCTGACGGTGCTGTTCTACGCCCACTTCCGTCCGGAAGGCACGCCGCTGCTGCAAAACGACCTGTCGTATGCGACCGCGCTGAACGCCTTCGTCACCTCCAACAAGGCGGCGCTGCTGGGCGACTACTACGGCTACCAGCTCAACGACGCCACCAACGAGGCGTTCCGCTTCATGCAATACCCGGCGCTGAAGCCCGGCATCAAGCCGATGGTGCAAGCCATGTTGTCCAGCTCCAGCATGACCGGCGCCGACAGCGCGCTGTGGCTGGCGGCCGCCACCGCCGTCAAGTACTACGACAACGCCAACTGCTCCGAGTACGGCACCTGCGACTTCGTCAACACCCTGGCCAACGCCGTGCTCAAGTACAGCAAGGAGTGCAGCCCGACGCTGCGCATCCGCGCCCAGGACATGACGCCGGCGCAGTTGCAGGACAGCTGCGACAAGCTGGCGACGGAGGAGGGCTATGCCCACGAGATGTTGAAGACCAACCGCACGCCGGTGGCCAACGACAACAACACCTCGCTGGAACTGGTGGTGTTCGACGACTACACCAACTACAGCAAGTACGCCTCCATCATCTACGGCATCGACACCAACAACGGCGGCATGTACCTGGAAGGCGAGCCGGACGTGCCGGGCAACCAGGCGCGCTTCATCGCGCACGAAGCCTCGTGGCTGCGGCCGACGTTCCAGGTGTGGAACCTGGAGCATGAGTATGTGCACTACCTGGACGGCCGCTTCGACATGCTGGGCGATTTCGGCATGGGCACCTCGGTGCCGACCGTGTGGTGGATCGAGGGCGTCGCCGAGTACCTGTCGCTGAAGAATAACAACCAGGTGGCGATCGACATGGCGCGCACCGGCACCTACCGCCTGAGCCAGATCTTCGGCAACACCTACAGCATGTCCGACTACACCAACCGGGCCTATCGCTGGGGCTATATGGCGACCCGCTTCATGATCGAGAGGCACCGCGCCGACGTCGACGCCGTGCTGGGTAATTTCCGGGTCGGCGCCTACAGCACCTACCAGGACTTCATGGGCCGCATCGGCACCAGCTACGACGCCGAGTTCGCCGACTGGGTGAACACCGCCAGCACCGCCGGCCAGCCGCCGCTGCCGGAACCGCAACTGCCGCGCTGCTCCTCGCTCACCTACCTGGGCAAGAACTGCGGCATCACCGGCCAGGCCTCGGCCAGCCAGGGTTATCTGTTCCTGATGGTGCCGGCCGGCGCCAAGAACGTCAAGATCTACAGCCGCGGCGGCAGCGGCGACGTCGACCTGTACATGGCGCTGGACCGCTATCCGACCGTGGCCTCGTACGACATGGTGTCGGCCGCTGCCGGCAACGCCGAAAACCTGTACCTGCCCAACCCGGTGGCCGGCCACTGGTACTACATCATGCTGAAGGCTAAAACCAGCTACAGCGGCGTGACGGTGTACGCGACGTACGAATAATTATTGATTAAGAAGCACTTAAAACGGCAGCCGCACGGCTGCCGTTTTTGTTTTGCGCCGGCGGATTTCGTATAATACGGGCTGGCGGCGCAAGCCTTACTTGTCTATACAAGTTGAGCGGTGCCGCGGTAATGTCCAACAACGCATCCAGGTTTCCCCATCCGCTTAATTGCGCCACCGGCGCGACTTGCCGCAAGAAATCCCCTCCGTCCACACATTCCCGGCCCCGCCCAGTCCTTGTCTATTTGCTACCGCAATGTTGGCGCTTTGCAACTATATGCATTTAATTCAATTATTTTATGCCGCCGTTTTCACCGTTTTAGTGCACTTAAACACATGTGCATAGATGAGGTAGCACATTCACTGTTTGTCATAAGTACTTAATTTGCCTGACTATTTTATTTCTACCCGGCTTCAAGGAATCGCGCTAAGTCCTTAATTTCATTACTAAAATCGCTGTTTCGTTTGCCTGAAAGCGCTTGACCACTATTCTTGCTTCCTCTAAAGTGGGCATCTGTGTGAAAAAGTGTCTTTTTGTGGGAAATTTCACCCGACTTAGCGGCGGGGGAAATGCAAAACGGAAAACGCCGATCATGCTCCGCTAACCCTACTGAGGTCAAAAGGTAATCCCGTGTTTCAAGGCGCGTCCGCAATCAATCTCGATGCCAAAGGCAGGATGTCTATCCCCGCCAAGCACCGTGACGCGCTCTCGATCCAGTGCGAAGGCCGCCTCACGCTGACCCGCCATCCCGATGGCTGCGTCATGCTGTTCCCCCGCCCCGTGTGGGAACAACACCGACTACAGATCGCCCAATGGCCGATGCAGGCCCGCGCCTGGCAGCGCATCTTCCTCGGCTACGCCACCGACGTCGAAATGGACACGGCCGGCCGCATCCTGATCTCGCCCGAGCTGCGCAGCGCCGTCGGCCTGGAGCGCGAAGTCATGATGACCGGCATGGGATCACATTTTGAAATCTGGGATGCCGCCAAGATGGCGGAAAAAGAGCAGCAGGCGATCGACGCCGGCACCCCCGATGTACTCGCCAATTTCTCCTTCTAAGGCTCCGTGATGACAATTACATCGGTGCCGGAATTTCAGCATCGGACGGTGCTGCTAGACGAAGCGGTCGACGCGCTGGCGCTAGACGGCGCGCGCGCCGACGGCGTCTACGTCGACGGCACGTTCGGCCGCGGCGGCCACTCGCGCCTGATCCTGTCCAAACTGGGCGCCAAGGCGCGCCTGATCGCCTTCGACAAAGACCTGCAGGCGATCGCCACCGCCGAGCAGATCGCCGACCCGCGCTTCACCATCGTGCACGACAGCTTCGCCACCATGCACGCGGCGCTGGCCGAGCGCGGCGTGGCGCAGGCCGACGGCATCCTGCTCGACCTGGGCATCTCGTCGCCGCAGGTGGACGACGCCGCGCGCGGCTTCAGCTTCCGTAACGACGGCCCGCTCGACATGCGCATGGACACCACGCGCGGCATGTCGGCGGCGCAGTGGCTTGCCATTGAAACCGAACAGACACTGGAAAAGGTGATCAAAGAATATGGGGAAGAACGGTTTGCTTTTCAGATTGCAAAGGCGATTGTTGCTCGCCGGGCAGTCGAACCAATTTCAACCACACGACAGCTTGCCAGCATCGTGGCAGGCGCGGTCAAGACTCGGGAAAAGGGCAAGGACCCGGCCACCCGTACCTTTCAGGCTATCCGGATTTTCATCAATAAAGAGCTTGAAGACCTCGAGATCGGTCTGACCCAGGCCTGGAACAGCCTAGCGCCGGGCGGCATCATCGCCATCATCAGCTTCCATTCGCTGGAAGACCGCATGGTCAAGCGCTTCTTCGCCTCCAAGGCCAACGTCGAGCAGCCGGACCGGCGCCTGCCGATCCGCGCGATCGACCTGCCGCAGCCGGAGCTGAAGCTGCTGGCCAAGTTCAAGCCGTCCGACGCCGAGATAGCCGCCAACCCGCGCGCCCGTTCGGCCGTGATGCGGGTCGCGCGCCGCCTGCCTTTCCCTGCTACCTCTGTGAAGGGCGCGGCATGAGCGGCAAGATCAACCTGGTGCTGGCCGCGCTGCTGGTGGCCTGCGGGCTGTCGCTGGTGAACGCCCAGTACCAGGCGCGCCATCTGTTCATCGAGCTGGAACGCACGCAGTCGCAGGCGCGCCAGCTCGACATCGAATGGGCGCAGCTGCAGCTGGACCAGTCGACCTTGGGCAAGCACGCCCGCATCGAGGAAATCGCCCGCCGCGACCTGAACATGACGCCGCTGACCGCGGCGCGCACGCAGTACCTGACGCCGGAAGGATCGAAATGAGCCGCGGCAGCAATGTGAACACCTCGCGCGTGGCCGCCTCCAAGGGCGTGCCGTTCTCGAAGAACCCGGTGCTGGCGGTGCGCCTGCCGGTCTGGCGTTCGCGCGTCGTCTTGTTCGTATTGTTTGCCGCCTTCGCCGGCCTGGCCGCGCGCGCCCTGTGGCTGCAAGGCCTGTCGACCCAGTTCCTGCAGAAGCAGGGCGAGATCCGCTACGCCCGCACGCTCGACCTGCCGGCCACGCGCGGCAAGATCACCGACCGCGACGGCCAGGTGCTGGCTTCGTCGGTGCCGGTCAAGGCCATCTGGGCGATTCCGGACGACGTCCAGGAAGCGCCGCCGGCCAAGCTGAAAGAGCTGGCGCGCCTGCTCGACATGAGCAACGCCGACCTGCAAAAGAAGCTCGACTCCGACCGCGGCTTCGTCTACCTGAAGCGCCAGGTCGAGCAGGACGTGGCCGACCAGATCACCAAGCTCGGCATCGACGGCATCCAGACCCGCAAGGAATACAAGCGCTTCTACCCGCAGGGCGAAGTGACGACCCACGTGGTGGGCTTCACCAACGTCGAAGACGCCGGCCAGGAATCGATGGAGCTGGCGCAGCAGAAGACGCTGGTCGGCCAGCAGGGCAGCCGCCGCGTCATCAAGGACCGCCTGGGCCGCATCGTCGAGGACATCGAGTCGGTGCGCGAGCCGCACGACGGCAAGGACCTGACGCTGTCGATCGACAGCAAGCTGCAGTACATCGCCTTCACGCAGGTCAAGGAATCGGTGGAGAAGTTCCACGCCAAGGCCGGCGCCGCCATCGTGCTCGACGTGCACACCGGCGAAGTGCTGGCGCTGGCCAACTGGCCGACCTACAACCCCAACGACCGCACCAAGCTGACCGGCGAGCAGCTGCGCAACCGCGTGATGACCGACACCTTCGAGCCGGGTTCCTCGCTCAAGCCGTTCACCGTCGGCCTGGCGCTGGACGAAAAGCGCATTACGCCGCACACCATGTTCGACACCGGCGCCGGCGCCATGGTGATCGCCGACCATGTGGTGCACGACACCCACCCGCACTACCTGATCGACGTCCAGACCATCATCCAGAAGTCGTCCAACATCGGCACCTCGAAGATCGCGCTGGGCATGCCGCCGCAGGATATGTGGGAAATGTTCACCAAGGTCGGTTTCGGCCAGCAGCCCAAGTGGGGCTTCCCCGGCGCCGTGGCCGGCCGCGTGCGGCCGTATAAATCGTGGCGTCCGATCGAGCAGGCCAATATGAGCTTCGGCCAGGGCATCTCGGTGTCGCTGATCCAGCTGGCGCGCGCCTACATGATCTTCGCCCGCGACGGCGACATCATCCCGCTGTCGTTCCAGAAAGTGACGGAAGCGCCGCACGGCACCCAGGTGGTCAGCGCCAAGACCGCGGCCGAGATGCGCGTGATGCTGGAAATGGTCACGCAGCCGGGCGGCTCGGCCGTCAAGGCCCAGGTGCCGGGCTACCGCGTCGGCGGCAAGACCGGCACCGCGCAGAAGGTGGTCAACGGCCGCTACTCGCAATCCAAATACATCGGCAACTTCGTCGGCATGGCGCCGATGTCGAACCCGCGCTTCGTCATCGCCGTCATGATCGACGAACCGGGCGGCCCGGTGCACGTCGGCGGCGACGTCGCCGGCCCGGTGTTCTCCGCGCTGGCCGCCAACGCGCTGCGCGCCAAGAACATCACGCCCGATTCCACCCTTACCCATATCATCATTCCTGATAATGCATCACAGGAGAACCAGTGACCACTTCTGACTTCGACCCGCTGGCAATCGCCGCCGCCATCCGCAAGCTCGCGCCTTCCGCGCAGCTGGCTTCGGATTCGCGCCGCGTCAAGCTGGGCGATGTGTTTTTTGCGTATCCCGGCGACGCCGGCGACGGCCGCAGCTTCATCGACAGCGCCGTTGAGCAGGGCGCCGCGCTGGTGGTGCTCGATCCGGCCGGTTTCACCTGGAACGACAGCTGGTCCGTCCCCTACATCACCGTTGAAAAGCTCAAGCAGCACGCCGGCGTGATCGCCCACGCCTTCTACCAACAGCCGGATGCGGCGATGTTCACCGTCGGCGTCACCGGCACCAACGGCAAGACTTCCAGCGCCGTGTGGCTGGGCCACGCGCTGTCGCGCGGCGCCGAACCGGCCGCCGTGGTTGGCACGCTGGGCGTGGGCCTGTTCCGCGCGCGCGGCGAAGTCGAATACGACGTCACCGGCTACACCACGCCGGACGCGGTGCTGCTGGCGCGCACGCTGGCCGAACTGCGCACGCAGGGCGCCGCCTCGCTGGCGATCGAAGTGTCGTCGATCGGGCTGGAACAAGGCCGCGTGGCCGGCATGCACTTCGACGTCGCGCTGTTCACCAACCTGACCCGCGACCACCTGGACTACCACGGCACCATGCAGGCCTACGAGGCCGCCAAGACCAAACTGTTCGACTGGCCCGGCCTGAAGACGGCGGTGGTCAACCTGGACGACCCGATGGGCCTGCGCCTGATCGCCCACCTGAAGGCGAAAGCGCCGCTGGCCGGTGCGCCGTTGGGTGATATCCCGCTGATCGGCTACACGCTGCACGACGTCGCCGCGCAACCGGACATCGAGGGCGTGCTGATGCTGCGCGCCAGCCAGTTCCGCAGCAGCCGCAACGCCGGCACCGAATTCCACCTGGAGTGCCCGCTGGGCGTGGCGCTGGTCAAGACGCATTTGGTCGGCAACTTCAACATCAGCAACGCGCTGGGCGTGATGGGCGCGATGCTGGCCAAGGGCCTGGGCCTGCGCGCCGCCATCGAGGCGGTCGAAGCGCTGCTGCCGGCGCCGGGCCGCATGCAGCAGGTCGGCGGCCAGGACGCGCCGATGATCGTCATCGACTACGCCCACACGCCGGACGCGCTGGAAAAAACCCTGGCCGCGCTGCGCCCAGTGGCCACCGACCGCGGCGGCCAGCTGTGGTGCGTGTTCGGCTGCGGCGGCGACCGCGATCCGGGCAAGCGCCCGCAGATGGGCAAGATCGCGCAGATGGCCGACCACGTGCTGGTCACCAGCGACAACCCGCGCAGCGAAGATCCGCACACCATCATCGAGCAGATCGTCGCCGGCATGGACCGCAACAACCCGGCATCGACGGTGCAGACGCTGGACGACCGCGCGGCCGCCATCCTGTCGGCGATCAAGCACGCCGGCAAGCCGGACGTGATCCTGCTGGCCGGTAAAGGCCACGAGCCGTACCAGGAAATCAAGGGCAAGAAACTGCCATTCTCCGACGCCGACCACGCGCAGCTGGCGCTGTCGGCCCGCTTAACCATGATGAGGACGAATTGATGCGTGCAGCACTCGCACAGATTCTGCCTTCTGTGACCGGCGCCGAATTGATCGGCTCCGGTGAAACTGTATTCAACGGCGTCTCCACCGACAGCCGCAGCGTCGCCGCCGGCGCGCTGTTCGTCGCCCTGCGCGGCGAAGTATTCGACGCCCACGACTTCCTCGCCCAGGTGGCGCAGCAGGGCGTGGCCGCCGTGGTGGTGGAAGAACTGCCTGAGGGCTGGACCGCATCGACCGGCATCGCCGCCATCGTCGTGCCGAACACGCTGGTGGCGCTGGGCCAGATCGCCAACTACTGGCGCCGCCAGTTCGCCATGCCCGTCATCGGCGTCACCGGCAGCAACGGCAAGACCACGGTCAAGGAAATGATCGCCGCCATCCTGGCCGCCGCCCACGGCGAAGACGGCCGCCTGGCCACGCGCGGCAACCTGAATAACGAAATCGGCGTGCCGCTGACGCTGTTCCGCATGGAAGCGAAGCAGCAGTCGGCCGTGGTCGAACTGGGCATGAACCATCCCGGCGAGATCGGCCGCCTGAGCGCCATCGCCGCGCCGACCATCGCCATGGTCAACAACGCCCAGCGCGAACACCAGGAATTCATGCACACCGTGGAAGCGGTGGCGCGCGAGAACGGCGCCGTGCTGGCCAGCCTGCCGGCCGACGGCGTGGCCGCGTTCCCGCATGGCGACGAGTTCACGGCCATCTGGGAAGAGCTGTCGGCCGGCCGCCGCGTGCTGCGCTTCGGCCTGACCAAGGATGCTGAAGTGAGCTGCACCTTCCGCGCCGGCGACTTCGGCAGCGAGATGTTCGTGACCATCCGCGAAGGCGGGGCAGAGCCGGAGCAGTTCTTCGTCAACCTGCAGGCGGCGGGCGAGCACAATGTGCGCAACGCGCTGGCCGCCGTGGCCTGCACCTACGCCGCCGGCATCGCGCTGGAAAAAATCAAACTGGGCCTCGACACCTTCGCGCCGGTCAACGGCCGTTTGCAGAAGAAGGCCGCGGCCAACGGCGCCGTCGTCATCGACGACAGCTACAACGCCAACCCGGACTCGGTGCGCGCCGCCATCGACGTGCTGTCCAAGGCCGCCTCCCCGCGCGTGCTGGTGCTGGGCGACATGGGCGAAGTCGGCACCCAGGGCCGCGAGTTTCACGAAGAAATCGGCGCTTACGCGCAGAGCAAAGGCATCGAACAGGTGCTGGTAACGGGCGAGCTGGCCGCGCATATGATTGGCACTGCCAATCAGGGCGCAACCATCCGTCATTTTGAAAACTTCGGCGATTTGCTGGCTGCTGTCGAAGCAGCCGTCACGCCGGATGCAACCGTATTAATCAAGGGCTCCCGCTTCATGAAAATGGAACGGGTCGTGCAGCATTTGATTGGATCGCAACAAGCTAACAAGGAAAGTCACTAATCATGCTGCTCTGGCTCGCTCAGTATTTTCAGCAGGACCTCGGGCCACTCCGGGTCTTCAACTTCATCACCTTCCGCGCGGTGTTCGCCGCCGCGACCGCGCTGCTGATCGGCCTGTCGGCCGGCCCGGCCGTGATCCGCAAGCTGACCGCCATGAAGTACGGCCAGGCCGTGCGCACCGACGGTCCGCAGACCCACCTGAAAAAACACGGCACCCCGACCATGGGCGGCGTGCTGCTCTTGATCTCCATCGGCGTCTCGACGCTGCTGTGGTGCGACCTGTCGAACCGCTTTATCTGGCCGGTGCTGGTCGTCACGCTGGGCTTCGGCGCGGTCGGCTGGGTCGACGACTACCGCAAGGTGGTGCGCCAGGACCCCGAGGGCATGCGTTCGGCGGAAAAATACTTCTGGCAGTCGCTGGTCGGTATCGGCGCCGCGCTGTACCTGGCGTTTTCGGTGTCCGCGCCCAACGCCGGCAAGGTGTTCGAGCTGTTCTTCGCCTGGGTGCAGTCGGGCTTCTCGATGGACCTGCCGCCCAAGGCCGACTTGATCGTACCGTTTTTCAAGACCATCAGCTACCCGCTGGGCGTGTGGGGCTTCATCGCGCTGACCTACTGTGTCATCGTCGGCACCAGCAACGCCGTTAACTTCACCGACGGCCTGGATGGCCTGGCGATCATGCCGACGATTATGGTCGGCTCGGCGCTCGGCCTGTTCGCCTACCTGACCGGCCACGCCACGTACTCGAAGTACCTGTTCATCCCGCACATTCCCGGCGCGGGCGAACTGATCATCTTCTGCGGCGCGCTGGCCGGCGCGGGCCTGGCCTTCCTGTGGTTTAACACCCACCCGGCCCAGGTGTTCATGGGCGACGTCGGCGCACTGGCGCTGGGCGGCGCGCTGGGCACCCTCGCCGTCATCGTGCGCCAGGAAATCGTCCTGTTCATCATGGGCGGCATCTTCGTCGCCGAGACGGTGTCGGTGATTATCCAGGTGGGCTGGTTCAAGATCACCAAGAAGCGCTACGGCGTCGGCCGCCGCGTGTTCCTGATGGCGCCACTGCACCACCACTTTGAACAAAAAGGCTGGAAAGAGACCCAGGTCGTCGTGCGCTTCTGGATTATCACGATGATGCTGGTGCTGATCGGTCTCTCTACTTTGAAACTGCGCTGATGATCTACGAAGGCAAAAACGCACTGGTACTGGGACTGGGTGAATCCGGTCTGGCGATGGCGCTGTGGCTCGCCCGCAGCGGCGCGCGCGTGCGCGTGGCCGATACCCGTGAAGCGCCGGAGCGCCTGCCCGCGCTGCGCGCGGCCGTGCCGGAAGTTGACTTCGTCGCCGGCCCGTTCGGCGCGTCGTTGCTGGAAGGCGTGGACTTCGTCGCCGTCAGCCCCGGCCTGGCGCCGTACCGCGAACTGGCCGAGATCGCGCCGGCCGCCACCGCCGCCGGCGTGCCGGTATGGGGCGAGATCGAACTGTTCGCCCAGGCGCTGGAGTCGCTGGAGCATGAACGCGGCTACGCGCCCAAGATCATCGCCATCACCGGCACCAACGGCAAGACCACCGTCACCACCCTGGTCGGCCAGCTGTGCGAACGCGCCGGCAAGACCGTGCGCGTGGCCGGCAACATCAGCCCCGCCGCGCTGGACGTGCTGCGCGAAGTGATGGACGCAGGCACCCTGCCGGAAGTATGGGTATTGGAACTGTCGTCCTTCCAACTGCAGACCACCTTCACGCTGGAGGCGGACGCCGCCACCGTATTGAACGTGACCCAGGACCACCTGGACTGGCACGGCGACATGCCGTCCTACGCCGCCGCCAAGCACCGCATCTTCGCCGCCGACACCGTGCGCGTATTGAACCGCGACGACGCCACCGTGATGCGCATGGCCAGCGCCACCGGCCCCAACGTCACCTTCGGCACCGACGCGCCGACCTTGCGCGACGACCTGGGCCTGAACAGCGAACGCGGCGTGCTGTGGCTGGCCACCGCCGTGCCGTCGGAAGAAGAGGGCGAGCCGAAGAAGCGCAAGAAAAACGATCCGCCGCCGCCGCCGGTCGAATGCATGGTCAAGAACCTGATGCCGGCCGACGCGTTGCAAATCCGCGGCGTGCACAACGCAGCCAACGCGCTGGCCGCGCTGGCCCTGTGCCGCGCCATCGACCTGCCGCTGGCGCCGTTGCTGCACGGCCTGCGCGAGTATCGCGGCCAGCCGCACCGCGTGGAACTGGTCAGCGCCATCAACGACGTCGAATACTACGACGACAGCAAGGGCACCAACGTCGGCGCCACCGTGGCCGCCTTGAGCGGCTTGGGCAAGGCCTTCACCGGCGCCAACCAGCGCCTGGTGGTCATCATGGGCGGCGACGGCAAGGGCCAGGACTTCACGCCGCTGGCCGAACCGGTATCGCGCTACGTGCGCGCCGTGCTGCTGATCGGCCGCGACGCGCCGCAGATCCGCGCCGCGCTGGAAGCTTCTGCGGACCTGGGCTATGAAATCGAAGACTGCGGCACCGACCTGCCGCAAGCCGTCAAGCGCGCCAGCGAGCTGGCGCAAGCCGGCGACGCCGTGCTGCTGTCGCCGGCCTGCGCCAGCATGGACATGTTCAAGAACTACGCGCATCGCGCCCAGGTGTTCATCGACACCGTGCGCGAGATCGCCCTCGACGCAGGACAGGAGCTCTGATGGCCTTCCAGATGCCGTTCCGCTTTGCTGACAAGTCGACGCCGCCGTCGATGGACAGCCGCGCGCGGCAATCGAAGATGATGGAATACGACCAGCCGCTGGTCTGGGTCACGCTGTTGCTGATGCTGCTCGGGATGGTGATGGTGTACTCGGCCTCGATCTCGCTGCCGGATTCGCCCAAGTTCGCCAACTACGTGCGCTGGCAGAATACCTACTTCGTGCAGCGGCAGGCGATGTTCATCGGCGTCTCGCTGCTGGCCGGCCTGTTCGTGTTCCGCGTCCGCATCTGCGACCTGCAGAAGGCCGCGCCGTACCTGTTCATCGGCACCCTGGTGCTGCTGGTGATGGTGCTGATCCCCGGCCTCGGCGTGGTGGTCAACGGCGGCCGCCGCTGGCTGTCGCTCAAGGTATTCAACGTGCAGCCGTCGGAGCTGATGAAAGTGGTCGCCGTGCTGTACGCCGCCGACTACACGGTGCGCAAGCAGGAATACATGCACAAGCTGACCAAGGGTTTCCTGCCGATGGCGGCGGCGGTCGGCTTCGTCGGCCTGTTGCTGCTGCTCGAACCCGACCTGGGCGCGTTCGGTGTGATCGTCTGCATCGCCATGGGCATCCTGTTCCTGGGCGGGATCAACGCCATCTGGTTCGGCGGCATCGGCGCGGTGCTGGTGGTGATCTTCGGCTCCATCATCGCGCTGTCGAAATTCCGCCGCGAGCGCTACTTCGCCTACCTCAATCCGTGGGAAGAAGACAATGCACTGAATAAGGCCTACCAGCTGACCCACTCGCTGATCGCTTTCGGGCGCGGCGAGATTTTTGGCGTTGGCCTGGGCGGCAGCGTGGAAAAGCTGCACTACCTGCCGGAAGCGCATACCGACTTCCTGCTGGCGGTGATCGGCGAAGAACTCGGCCTGGCCGGCGTGCTGGTGGTGATCGCGATGTTCTACTGGCTGATCAAGCGCGCCTTCGACATCGGCCGCCAGGCCATCGCCATCGACCAGACCTTTGCCGGCCTGACGGCCAAGGGCATCGGCATCTGGATCGGCGTGCAGACGTTTATCAATATGGGTGTCAACCTTGGCCTGCTGCCGACCAAGGGCCTGACCTTGCCGCTGATGAGCTATGGCGGCACGGGTGTGGTAATTAACTGCGTCGGACTCGCGATCCTGCTCCGGATCGACTACGAGAACCGGGTCCTGATGCGTGGTGGCAGATTATGAAACGATTGATGATCATGGCGGCCGGCACCGGCGGTCACATTTTCCCAGGCCTGGCGATCGCGCAGACGCTGCGCGCGCGCGGCTGGGAAGTGAGCTGGCTGGGCACCGCCACCGGCATGGAACAGGATTTGGTGCCCAAGCACGGCATCGCGATGGACAGCATCGACTTCACCGGCATGCGCGGCAAGGGCTTGAAGCACTCGCTGGGCGGCGCGCTGAAGATGGTCAAGGCCTTCGCCGCCTGCTTCGGCTACATCGGCAGCCGCAAGCCGGACGTGGTGCTGGGCATGGGCGGCTACGTCACCGTGCCGGGCGGCCTGATGGCGCGCCTGCGCGGCGTGCCGCTGGTGCTGGTCAATGCCGACGCCGCGCTGCTGCTGTCGAATAAAACGCTGGTGCCGTTCGCCGAGCGCGTGTGCTTCGGTTTCCCGGCCAACTTTGGCAAGGCCGCCGGCAAGGCGGTCGTCACCGGCAACCCGGTGCGCAAGGAGATCCTGGACATGGCCGAGCCGGACTTGCGTTTCTTCGGCCGCGAAGGTCCGCTGCGCATCCTGGTGGTGGGCGGCAGCCTGGGCGCCAAGGCGCTGAACGACAATCTGCCGGCCGCGCTGGCGCTGATCCCGGCCGCGCAGCGTCCGCAGGTGACGCACCAGTCGGGCAAGAAGAACATCGATGCGCTGCGCGCCGCGTATGCGCAGGCGGGCGTGGAAGCGAATGTGGTCGACTTCATCGACGACATGGCCGCCGCCTACAGCCACGCCGACGTGGTGATCTGCCGCGCCGGCGCGATCACGATGTCGGAGCTGACCGCCGCCGGCGTGGCCAGCGTGCTGGTGCCGCTGGTCGCATCGACCACCAGCCACCAGCGCGACAACGCGCAGTGGATGGCGAAACAGAACGCGGCGATCCACATGCCGCAATCGGAAATGAGCGCGCAGAGTGTGGCGACGCTGTTGGAAACGCTGACCCGCGGCGCCTGCCTGACCATGGCTACGGCGGCGCGCAGTGTCGGCAAGCGCGATGCGAACGACGCTATCGCGGCCGTATTGGAACAATTAGCATGAGAATGAAATCGTGAAGCATAAAGTACAGAATATTCACTTCGTCGGCATCGGCGGCAGCGGCATGAGCGGCATCGCCGAAGTGCTGCTGACGCTCGGCTACACCGTGTCCGGTTCTGACCTGGGCAGCAACGCCGTCACCCAGCGCCTGGCCGACATGGGCGCCACGGTGTTCCAGGGCCACGCCGCCGCCAACATCGGCGACGCCGACGCCGTCGTCACCTCGACCGCCGTCCAGCAGGACAACCCGGAAGTGGTGGCTGCGCGCAGCCGCAAGATCCCCATCGTTCCGCGCGCCGTGATGCTGGGCGAGTTGATGCGCCTGAAGCGCGGCATCGCCATCGCCGGCACGCACGGCAAGACCACCACCACCAGCCTGGTCGCATCGGTGCTGGCGCAGGGCGGCCTGGATCCGACCTTCGTCATCGGCGGCCGCCTGACCGCCGCCGGCGCCAACGCCAAGCTGGGCACCGGCGAATACCTGGTGGCCGAAGCCGACGAATCGGATGCATCGTTCCTGAACCTGACGCCGATGATCGAAGTGATCACCAACATCGACGCCGACCACATGGAAACCTACGAGCACGATTTCGAAAAGCTCAAGCAGGCCTTCGTCAGCTTCACGCACCGCCTGCCGTTCTACGGCCGCGCCATGCTGTGCATCGACGACCAGCACGTACGCTCGATACTGCCGCAGGTGACCAAGCCGGTGACCACCTACGGCTTCCACGAGGACGCCGAAGTACGCGCCGTGAACGCCCGCGCGGTCGGCGTCGAGATGCACTTCACCGTGATCCAGGAAGGCTATCCCGACCTGGACGTGGTGCTGAACCAGCCCGGCCTGCACAACGTGCAGAACGCCTGCTCGGCCATCGCCATCGCGCGCGAGATCGGCATCGACGACAAGGACACCCAGGCCGGCCTGGCCGCCTTCGCCGGCGTCGGCCGCCGCTTCACCAAATACGGCGATGTCGCGATTCCTGGTGGAGGCACGTTCACGCTGGTGGACGACTTCGGCCACCACCCGCTGGAAATGGAAGTGACCACCGCCGCCGCGCGCGCCGCCTATCCCGGCCGACGCCTGGTGCTGGCCTTCCAGCCGCACCGCTACAGCCGCACGCGCGACCTGTTTGAAGATTTCGTCAAAGTGCTGGGCACCGTCGACGTGCTGGTGCTGGCCGAAGTCTACGCCGCCGGCGAAGCGCCGATCGTGGCCGCCGACGGCCGCGCGCTGGCGCATGCGCTGCGCGCACGCGGCAAGACCGAACCGATATTTGTAGAGGCGATCGGCGATATGCCGGAAACCATCATGGGCGTGGTACGCGACGGCGACGTCGTCATGACCATGGGCGCAGGCTCGATCAGCGGCGTCCCTGCCAAACTGACTAACTATCCAAAGGTCTGAAAGTGAATCACCTTACTCCTGTTGACGCAAAAGCTTACGGCAAGGTCGGCGTGCTGTACGGCGGCCGTTCCGCCGAGCGCGACGTTTCCATCATGTCCGGCAACGGCGTGCTGGCGGCCCTGCAAAGCAAGGGCATCGACGCCCACCTGTTCGACACCGGCGTGCGCACGCTGGCCGAACTGGCCGCCGAAAAATTCGACCGCGTGTTCATCGCGCTGCACGGCCGCTTCGGCGAAGACGGCAGCCTGCAAGGCGCGCTGGAACTGCTGGGCATTCCCTACACCGGCAGCGGCGTGATGGCCAGCTCGGTGGGCATGGACAAGATCACCACCAAGATCGTCTGGCTGGCCGCCGGCCTGCCGACACCGCGCTACGCGGTGCTCAGTGCAGCAGCCATCGCCGGCTCCGACCTGGACGCCGTAGCGGCCGACCTGGGCCTGCCGCTGATCGTCAAGCCGCCGCATGAGGGCTCGACCATCGGCATCACCAAGGTCAGCGCCGCCAATGAATTCAAGGCCGCCTTCGATATCGCCGCCGCGCTGGACGACTCGGTGCTGGCCGAGGAATTCGTCACCGGCCGCGAGTTCACAGTCGCCATGCTGGGCTCCGGCGCCACCGCGCGTCCGCTGCCGGTGGTGGAGATCGTGGCGCCGCAAGGCAATTACGATTACCAGAACAAGTACTTCACCGACGACACCAAGTATTTCTGCCCGGCCGTGCTGCCGGATGCGCTGACGCAGGAGATGCAGCGCCTGGCCGTACTGGCCTACCGCGCCATCGGTTGCGAGGGCTGGGGACGGGTCGACTTCCTGCTGCGCGAGAGCGACCAGAAGCCGTTCCTGCTGGAGGTGAACACCTCGCCGGGCATGACCGGCCACTCGCTGGTGCCGATGGCGGCGCGCGCGGAAGGCATCAGCTATGAAGACCTGTGCGTGGAAATCCTGCGCACGGCGCGCCTGAAGATGAAGGGTTAAGCAAGGAGATGTGGCAAGACGCTAAAGCCTTGAATGCGACCGCCAGCGGCATTTTCGCCTTGACGGTGTTGGCATCCATCGCCGCAGGCGTGTGGTGGGTGGCGCAGCGGCCGATGTTCACCCTGCGCACCATCCGTATCGAGACGATCGGGCAGGACGAGTTAAAGCATGTGAATCACCTGACGCTGCGTAGCAACGCGTTGGGCCGCATCAAGGGCAACTTCTTCACGACGAATCTGGATGCGGTGCGCCAGGCGTTTGAATCGGTGCCGTGGGTGCGCCGCGCAACGGTGCGCCGCGAATGGCCGGACCAGCTGATCGTGGCGCTGGAAGAGCATGAGGCGCTGGGCACGTGGGGCGAGGACGGCAAGCTGTTGTCGACCAAGGGCGAGTCGTTCACCGCCAACTTGGCCGAGGCGGAAGAGGACCATGTGCTGCCGGAGTTCGACGGACCGGAAGGCAGCGAGAAGGAAGTGCTGTCGCGTTACGACGAGCTGCGCACCTGGTTCGCGCCGCTCAAGCTGGTGCCGGAGTCGTTGTCGCTGTCGGGACGCTATGCATGGACGGTGAAGCTGAATAACGGCATGAGCGTGGCGCTGGGGCGGGAACAGACCAGCACCACGTTGAAGGAAAGGGTGGACCGCCTGATGGGAATTTATCCGCAGCTGGTGGAGCACTTGCAGAACATCGAGACCATCGATATGCGTTACCAGAATGGGCTGGCACTGAGTGCGACGGGATTGAAGATTCCGGCCGAGGGAGCCAAGCCAAAACCGATCGTGAAGAAAAAAATACAGTAGGCAGAGATAAATGACTAAAGACGCTAAAAACCTGATCGTTGGCCTCGACATCGGCACCTCGAAAGTGGTGGCCGTGGTGGCCGAGGTGATGGGCGATGGACGCCACGAGGTGATCGGGCTGGGCCAGCACGAATCGAAAGGCCTGAAGAAGGGCGTGGTGGTCAACATCGAAGCGACCGTCGAATCGATCCAGCGCGCGCTGGAAGAAGCGGAGCTGATGGCCGACTGCAAGATCCGCAATGTCTACGCCGGCATCGCGGGCAGCCATATCCGCAGCTTCAATTCCAGCGGCATGGTGGCCATCAAGGACAAGGAAGTGACGGCCACCGACGTGGCGCGCGTCATCGAAACGGCAAAGGCGGTTAACATTCCGACCGACCAGCAGCTGCTGCACACGGTACCGCAGGAATTCATCGTCGACAGCCAGGAAGACGTGCGCGAGCCGATCGGCATGAGCGGCATCCGCCTGGAAGTCAAAGTCCACATCGTCACCGGCGCCGTGTCGGCGGTGCAGAACATCGTCAAGTGCGTGCGCCGTTGCGGCCTCGAAGTGTCCGACCTGATTTTGCAGCCGATGGCATCGGCCGACGCGGTGCTGACGCCGGACGAGAAGGAGCTGGGCGTGGTGCTGATCGACATCGGCGGCGGCACCACCGACGTTGCCGTGTTCTCCGACGGCGCGATCCGCCACACCGCCGTGATCCCGATCGCCGGCGACCAGATCACCAACGACATCGCGATGGCCTTGCGCACCCCGACCTCGGAAGCGGAAGAGATCAAGATCCGCTACGGCGTGGCCAAGCAGGTGCTGGCCGATCCGGGCGAATCGCTGGAAGTGCCGGGCCTGGGCGACCGCGGTCCGCGCAACCTGTCGCGCCAGGCGCTGGCCGCCGTGATCGAGCCGCGCGTCGAAGAGCTGTTCGCCATGGTGCACCAGGTGGTGCGCGAGTCGGGCTACGAAGGCGTGCTGTCCTCGGGCATCGTGCTGACCGGCGGCACCGCGATCATGTCGGGCATGGTCGAGATGGCGGAAGACATATTCCTCAAACCGGCGCGCCTCGGCACGCCGGACTACCGTGGCCAGCTGGCCGACGTGGTGCGCAGCCCGCGCTACGCGACCGTGCTTGGCCTGTTGTTGGAAGCGAAAAAGCAGTACCTGCGTGGCCATATCGTCACGCGGCAGGATGGTTCGGTGAAGGCAGTATGGCAGCGCATGAAAGAATGGTTCTTGGGTAATTTCTAAGCTTATTTTTATAAACTATTTATATTAAAACCGCAGTTTTCAATCCCCAGTTCTTCTAACGATATGAGGACTGGCGCTTGAAAACCGCATTCTGATAGGGAGTCACATCATGGAGTTTGATATGGTCGATAACGCAGCTTTGGGCACCGTCATCAAGGTCGTCGGAGTCGGCGGCGCAGGTGGCAATGCAGTTCAACACATGATCAACAAGGGTATGTCGGGCGTCGAATTCATCGCCGCGAATACCGATGCGCAGGCGCTGTCGACCTCCAAGGCCGACAACGTGATCCAGATCGGCGAGACCGGCCTGGGCGCCGGCATGAAGCCCGACGTCGGCCGCAAGCTGGCCGAGGAATCGCGCTCGCGCATCGAAGACGCGCTGCGCGGCGCGCACATGGTGTTCATCGCCGCAGGCATGGGCGGCGGCACCGGCACCGGCGCCGCACCGATCGTGGCGGAAATCGCCAAGTCGCTGGGCGCGCTGACCGTGGCCGTGGTGTCGAAGCCGTTCTCGCACGAAGGCCAGAAGTGCATGGACATCGCCGACGAAGGCCTGGAGCAGCTGTCGGCCCACGTCGACTCGCTGATCGTGATCCTGAACGAGAAGCTGGAAGAGATCTACGAAGACGAATCGCTGATCGACTGGCTGCAACACGCCGACGATGTGCTCAACAACGCGGTCGCCGGTATCGCCGAGATCATCAACGTGCCGGGCCACATCAACGTCGACTTCAACGACGTCAAGACCATCATGGGCGAGCAGGGCAAGGCCATGATGGGCACCGCGACCGCGTCCGGCGTCGACCGCGCGCGCATCGCCGCCGAGCAGGCCGTGGCGTCGCCGCTGCTGGACGGCGTCGACCTGTCGGGCGCCCGTGGCGTGCTGGTCAACGTGACCGCCTCGCGTGGCCTGAAGGGTAAGGAGATCAAGGAAGTCATGGCCGCCGTGCGCGCCTTCGCCGCGCCGGACGCGTCGATCGCCCAGGGTATCGCCTACGACGACAACATGGGCGACGACATCCGCGTCACCGTGGTCGCCACCGGCCTGGGCAAGGCCAAGAAGCATGTGCAGCTGGTTCCTCAGCAAATGCTGCGCACCGGCACCCACAACAGCCCGATGATGCCATCGGCCGCCTTGGGCGGCGCGGCTTCGTCGTCGGTCTCGATGGGCGCGACCAGCGGCATGGGCGGCGGCGCATCGCCGGCCTTCGACGGCATGAAGGCGCCGGCCGTATGGCGTCGCGAATCGGCTTCCGAGCAGGTGCGCGCGATGGAAAAGAATGGCATGGAAACGTACGACATTCCTGCCTTCCTGCGCAAGCAGGCGGATTAAGGCATACTGCTGGCTCTAAGCCGGTGAAAGCCGCGCCTGGGCGCGGCTTTTTTACGTTCAACATTTATAAAAGGAGTCATCCATGACCATCAAGATTGGCGACACCCTGCCAGAAGGCACCCTGTCCGAATTCATCGAAACCGAAACCGAAGGCTGCTCGCTGGGCCCGAACACGTTCAACGTACAAGACCTGGTCAAGGGCAAGAAGATCGCGATCTTCGGCCTGCCGGGCGCCTACACCCCGACCTGCTCGGCACAGCACGTGCCAGGCTACGTCAAGCACGCCGCCGACCTGAAAGCCAAGGGCGTCGACGAAATCTGGTGCATCTCGGTCAATGACGCCTTCGTCATGGGCGCGTGGGGCCGCGACCAGAAAGCCACCGGCACCGTCCGTATGATGGCCGACGGCAACGCCGCTTACTCCAAGGCCCTGGGCCTGGACGCCGACTTCAGCAAGTTCGGCATGGGCACCCGCTCGCAGCGCTACTCGCTGCTGGTTGAGAACGGTGTCGTGACCCAGCTCAACATCGAGCAGGGCGGCAAGTTCGAAGTGTCGAACGCAGAAACCCTGCTGGCCCAGGCGTAATCGCCGGACTGGTTTGATGCAGTAACGAAACGGCGCCTCGGCGCCGTTTTTGTCTTATCGCGAAGCAATGAAAATTCTAGCCATCTCCGGCAGTCTGCGGGCTGCATCCATTAACTCGATGCTGTTGCGTGTGATGGCCGATGTGGCGCCGCCTGGCATCGAGGTGCAGCTGTATCAGGACCTGGGCCAGCTGCCACTGTTTAACCCGGATATCGCCGAGCCGTCACCGATAGTCGCCGCGCTGCGTGAAGCTTTGCTGGCCGCCGATGCGGTGGTGATCGCCAGCCCGGAATACGCGCACGGCGTGACCGGCGCCATCAAGAACGGCCTCGATTGGATGGTTGGCAACGAGTCCTTCATCGACAAGCCGGTGGCGCTGCTGAACGCCTCGCCGCGCGCCACCCATGCCTACGCCTCGCTGCGTGAAACCATCACCGTGATGTCGGCCCGCGTGGTCGAAGCGGCGTCGATCACCCTGCCGCTGCTGGGCGCCAACCTGAGCAAAGAGGCGATGCGCGCCGATCCGCAAATCTGCGGCATGCTGCGCGCGGCCTTGCTGGCCTTGAAGGCGGATCAGTAACCCTGCACGCGCAGGCAGACGGCCAGTTCATCGGCCAGCCGGCGCCGCTGGGCCGCGCCGATAAAGCGGCCGAGTTCCACCTGCTCGCCGCAGTCCTCTAGATGGATCAGATCGCTGTCGCGCCGTGGCGGCAGCAGTCGGGTGGTGCGTGGATGCAGTCGAAGCTCGCTGCGCTTGCGTCCCCGGCATTGCTCCACCACGATGGCGCCGGGGGAAATCGCAATGCGGTCGTAATCGCCCCGGTGGCGCGCGCAGTAGTGCAGGCAAGCGGCCAGCGCCGCCTGCTCCAGCGTGGCGTATACCAGCACATACCAGTAACCCTGCCACAGGAACGCCAACGCCACCAGCGCCGACGGCACGCACAGCGACGCAAACACCAGCACCAACTGGCGCTGGGTCAGTGTGCAGCGGCGTTCCAACAGCCAACTGCGCGGTTCCGATGGCACATCGCGCGGCATCGCATTCTCCCTGGACGTCCGTAAAGTATATCCCGGTTCGTCAGCGCGCCGCCGAGGTGGACGTCAATAGATATCGCCGAAATCGTGCTTGGCCTTGAACAAGGTCGAGTCGATCGAGAACGAGCAATCGGCCTGCACGGCGAAGTATTGCAGCGTCTCTTCGGGCGCGGTCGCGAACAGGCTGCGGATCGCCGTCACGCGCTCGGCCGGCGTGCGCATGCGGGCGGTCCACTCGTCGAACTTCATCTCCAGCTTCCAGTCGCCGGCGCGCTCGCAGGTGAAGCCGGCGTCCGCCAGCATCGCCAGCCATTCGGACGGCCGGTAGTCGCGCACATGCGAAGCGTCGCGCAGCAGTTCGACCGCCTGCAAGGTGGTGTCGTGCAGCGGGTTTTCCGGCGCGGTGATGTCGATCACGACCAGCACGCCACCTTTCTTCAGCACCCGCTTCACTTCGCGCAGCGCGGCCGGCACATCCAGCCAGTGATGCGCCGAGAAGCGCGTGACCACCATGCAGAACGAGGCGTCCGCAAACGGCAGGCTGGCGACGTTGCCCTGCTGCGTGGCGATGTTGTCCAGCCCCCGTTCGCTGGCGGCGCCGGCCACCACGGCCAGCATTTCCGCCGACAGGTCGAACGCCGTCACCGACTTGGCCACCGGCGCCACGGCGAAGCTGGCGTGGCCGGCGCCGCAGCCCAGGTCCAGCACCGTCGGATGCGGCCCCAGCAGGCGGGCGACCTCGCGCAGCGCGGCTAGGTCGGCGCCTTGCGCGTGGACGGTGCTGGTCAGGTAGGCGCTGGCGGTATGGCCGAACTGCTGGGCGACGACGGCTTGCTGTTTCATGTTTTTCTCCAAAAATGGGCGAGTCAGGGCAGAATAGGCGTGTTTTTATCCTGTAACAAGACAAGTACTTATCCTGGTATAAGAACTACCATGCATAGCAAACTCGGTGAATTCATCCGCTCCCATCGCGAGCGCACCCTGCCCGGCAGCGTCGGCCTGCCGGGCGGCGGACGGCGCCGCACGCCCGGCCTGCGGCGCGAAGAACTGGCGCAGTTGTGCGACGTCAGCCCGACCTGGCTGACCTGGCTGGAGCAGGGCAGGGACGTGCAGGCGTCGGGCAAGATGCTGGCGCGGCTGGCGGAAGTGCTGCGTCTGTCGGCCGCCGAGCGCGCCTACCTGTTCAGCCTGGCCGACCGGCTCGACCCGCATCACGACGAAGACGGTGGCAGCGCGGAAGAGGCGCTGGACGCGATTGTCGCGGCCATCGATGCGCCGGCCTACATCCTGGACCGGCAATGGGATGCGGTGGCGTGGAACCCGCAGGCGGCGCAGCTGTTTGCCGGCTGGCTGCCGCCGCACCCGCAGGCACGGTCGCGGCCCAATCTGCTGCGCTACATGTTCGTCAGTGCCGCCGCGCGCGAGCTGATCGTCGACTGGCCGGAGCGTGCCCGACGGCTGGTGGCCGAGTTCCGCGCCGACATCGGCCGCCATGCCAGCGAGCAAGCGCTGGCCGGGCTGATCGCCGAACTGTCCGACGCCAGCGCGAGCTTCGCCGAACTGTGGACCTTGCAGGACGTGGTCGGCAGGGAAGGTGGCCTGCGCCGCTTCCGCCATCCGCTGCGAGGCGATCTGGACCTCAATCAAGTGACGCTGCATCTGGCCAAGCGGCACGACCTGAAGCTGGTGATGCTGCTGTCGCAAACGTGATTGGACAGCTGCGTGAAGTGTCCGGTTTTTGATGTTATAGTTCCTGCAATATTCTGACGTTCCGCCCATGGGGCGTCCCTTTGCGCTTCAGATTTTAGGAAGGCTCACATGCCGATCGAACTCAGCTTTGCAACACCGGTTGCGCTTCCCGCGCAGTCCAGCATCACCCACCTCTACCAGTCGGTCAACCTGGCCGACGCATTTGCAATCAGGCTGCCGTCCGGCGCCTCCGATGATCCGGATCTGCTGGCCCGGTTCATCTTTGCGCACCAGCCTGCATGGATCGGGAAACTCCTCAATCTTCGCGATCTGATCGTTGCCGGCTTTGGTCTGAAGACGGCCAGGCATCTGGCCACGCTGGCGCAGGATGCGAAGGCTGAACGGCTAGGTATCTTCAAGGTCTACCGCACCAGCGCAACCGAGGTTGTGGTGGGGGAGGACGACACGCATCTTGATTTCCGCTTATCGATCCTGTGCAGCGGCGGGCCGGAGGCCGACAGCGGGCGTGAACTGACCCTCTCGACGGTGGTCCATTGCCATAATCTGCTGGGGCGGGTCTACATATTTTTCATCGCCCCCTTTCATCGCATGGTGGTCAAGGCCAGCCTGCGCCGCGCTGCGCATATCGGCTGGCCTGTGAGAGGAGCACGGTAATGGCGATGCGAACAATAGCGGTGCTATGCATGGGAGTTCTGATGACGGTTGCCCGGGGCAACGCAGCCGCTGCCGAACCAGCGGGGCACATCACCGGTGTGGGCGGTGTGTTCTTCAAGGCCAAGGACCCGAAGGCGCTGGCGGCCTGGTATCGCGATGTGCTGGGCATGCCGCTGGAAGTGTGGGGCGGCGCCAAGCTGCGCTACGACGCGCCCCAGCATCCACCGGCGCTGATCTGGAGTACGTTCCCGGCCTCGACGAAATACTTCGCGCCATCGACCAGCGAGTTCATGATCAACTACGCGGTCGACGACATGGACGCCTTCCTCGCGCGGCTGGAAGCGAAAGGCGTCGCCATCCTGAAGCGCACCGACGACGACCCGAACGGCCGCTTCGCATGGATACTCGATTTGGAAGGGAATAAGATCGAACTCTGGGAACCGAAACGCGCGGCACCCGTTACACCTTAGTACTGCGTGATGATGAAACCTCTGATCGCACTGTTACTGGCTGCCGTATCGAGCTCGACGCTGGCTTGCCGGGCGCCCACGCCGGACAGCCTGCGTGCCGCATGGATCACCGTGCGTGCGGCGGCGCTGCAGGACGAGCCGGGCACGTCGGCGCGGCTGTATAAATTTCCCTTACTGCTGCTGTCTCCGTTTGACGGCGACCGGCCGCTGCGCGTAACCAAGGCCGCCTTCAACGACAACTACGGCGATCTGTTCGGCGCGGAGATGCAGTTCCGCCAGGAGTTGAAGAAAACCAAGGACAGTCAGTACATCGAAAAGTTCGATATCGACGACAAGACCTGCCAGCTCAAATGGCCGGTCCGCGTCTACGACTACAACTTCATCTACGACCAGAAGGCCGGGTGGCTGGTGAAGTCGTTGTATGCGCCGGAAGCCTACGGACTCTACAAGGACGGCGTCACCGACGGCATACGCTGAGTCGGTGCAGCCTTCTGCAAGGAAAACATCCCCTTGCTATAATCAGGGCGACCGGACTCTGCCCGGTCCTGGCTCCGGACGTCGCCATGATGACGTTCCCAGTGGTCCGCACGGACCTGCCGCAAGGAGCTTCCCCTGTCCACCGCTACCCGCTCGGAAAACCTGCGCAGCATCTACGCGATGCTGGCCGCGGTCGCCATGTTCTCGTTCATGGACACCACCATGAAGGTGCTGTCCTCCCACTATCCCGCCACGCAAGTGACCGCCATGCGCGCGCTCAGTTCGCTGCCGCTGCTGTGCGGCTACATGCTGTATCGCGGCGCCTTCCGCGGCATCTTCCAGGTGCGCTGGGGCATGCACGTGTTCCGCAGCCTGCTCGGCATCGCGATGCTGACCTCGTTCGCTTACGGCCTCAAGGCGCTGTCGCTGGCCGAGGCGTATTCGATCTTCTTCATCGCGCCGTCGCTGATCACCGCGTTGTCGGTGTTCGTGCTGAAAGAGAAGGTCGGCGCCGGCCAGTGGGTCGCCATCGTGGTCGGCCTGCTCGGCGTGCTGGTGGTGCTGCGTCCCGAAGGTACGGGCTTTTTGACCCTGGGCGGGCTGGCGCTGCTGGGTTCGGCCGCCTGCTATGCGATGGCCGCGATCACCAGCCGCGTGCTGGCCCGCACCGACAGCAACGAGTCGATGATGTTCTGGTACCTGCTGCTGATGGCGGCCGGCGGCCTGGCGATGTCGGCCAGCCACTGGGTGCCGGTGCGCGCCGAAGACGGCTGGGTGCTGCTGGCGCTGGCGCTGAGCGGCTTCCTCGGCCAGCTGGCGATCACGCGCGCCTTCAGCTCCGGCAAGGCCTCGGTGGTGGCGCCGTTCGAATATTCGGCGCTGGCCTGGGGCGTGGCGATCGACTGGTTGCTGTGGCATACGCTGCCCGACGGCTACACGCTGCTCGGCGCCGGCATCATCATCGCCAGCGGCATCTACCTGGTGCGGCGCGAATCGGTCCACGCGGAAGCCGAGCATCCTTAACGATGGGAAACTCCGCCGACAGCGCGGCGGACCCAACTTCGCTATAATCGTCGGATGTTAAAACAACGCACTATCAAAGAACTGGTCCGCACCACGGGTGTCGGACTGCACTCCGGCACCAAGGTCGAGCTGACCCTGCGCCCGGCCGCGCCGGACACCGGCATCGTGTTCCGCCGCGTCGACCTGAGCCCGGTGGTGGAGTTCCCGGCCAGCGCGATGGCGGTGGGCGACACCCGCATGGCTTCCGTGCTGGTCAAGGACGGCGCCCGCGTCTCGACCGTCGAGCACCTGATGTCGGCCTGCGCCGGCCTCGGCCTGGACAATCTGTACATCGAAGTCAGCGCCGAAGAAATCCCCATCATGGACGGTTCGGCCTCGTCGTTCGTGTATTTATTGCAACAGGCTGGCGTGCAGGAGCAGCCGGTCGCGAAGAAATTCATCCGTGTGCTGAAGCCGGTGGAAATCCGCGAGGGCACGGGCGACAAGGAAAAATGGGCCCGTTTGACGCCGTACAACGGCTTCAAGTTGGACTTCTTCATCGAATTCAACCATCCGGCGGTCGATGGCACCCAGCAGCGCGCCCATGTGGACTTCGGCGACGTCTCCTACGTGCACGACGTGGCCCGCGCGCGCACTTTCGGCTTCATGCAGGACGTGGAAATGCTGCGCGGCATAGGCCTGGCGCGCGGTGGATCGCTGGAAAACGCGATCGTGATGGACGAGTACCGTATTCTCAACTCGGACGGGCTGCGCTATGACGACGAGTTCGTGCGCCACAAGATCCTGGACGCCATCGGCGACCTGTATTTGGTCGGCCACCCACTGCTGGCCAGTTACGAGGCGCACAAATCCGGCCACGCGCTGAACAACCAGCTGCTGCTGGAGCTGCTCAAGCATCCGGATGCCTATGAAATCGTCTCGTTCGAGACCAATGAAGTCGCGCCACCATCCTATCTGCGCCAGATGGCGCGCGAGTGGGCGCTAACTTAACCCGCTAAGGCAGGGGTCTGACCCCGCGGGGTCAGACCCCGAGCGGATCGTCGTGCGGGGTTCAGGTCGGACGCCGCTTGGCCACCATCGCCTTGAGCGCCGCGATCAGCGTGGCGTTCTGCGGGGTGGCCTCCAGCGTATCGCCCAGCTCGTCGAAGGCCGTCACGGCCGCTTCCGTCAGCGACAGCGAGCGCATCTGCTCCTTGATCTCGGCCGGTTTGGTCATCAGCACCTTCAATTTCACGCCGTGCACCTGCCAGCCGCGCTGCGCCAGCGTGTCCTGCAGCTTGGGCAGTTGCTGCTTGAGCTTGGCCGCCAGCGCCGCATTCGGCAGCGATAAAATCAGCTGACCATCCTCAAAAGCCAGGATTTCGCAGTACTTGAACATGGCCGGCAGGGCCGCCGCACAGTCTTTTTGCAACGAGGCCATGCGCTGGATGGCCGGCAGCAGGGCGGCCATTTTGTCGTCGCGACGCAGGAAATCGGTCGCCCCGACGGGAGTGTGGCGTTTGATAGAGACGTTGGAAGAGTTGAATCGCATGTGCAGCAACATATCACAGCGGCAAAAATACGTCACCACCGGTTAAAATAGCTTAATTTTGTGACATTGTTCACTGTTGGGCTATTGTTAAACCGGTCAATAACCCAATGTAGGCGCGGACGCATGATAAAATCACCGTCTTTTGCCATAGTCGAACTCCGTGCGGTAAGGCGTTTTTCCCCTACAGAGCTTTTTTTAACGGCGTTTTTTCAAGAATTCAAGCATGTCATTACTGACCCAGATTTTCGGTAGCCGCAACCAGCGGCTGCTCAAGCAATACCAAAAAACGGTACGCGAGATCAATGCGCTCGAGCCGGCGATGGAAAAACTGTCCGACGCCGAGTTGCAAGCGAAGACGCCTGCATTCAAGGAACGCATCGCCAATGGCGAATCGCTCGACGCGATCCTGCCCGAGGCGTTTGCCGTCTGCCGCGAAGCGAGCAAGCGCGTCTTCAAGATGCGCCACTTCGACGTGCAGCTGATCGGCGGCATGGTTCTGCACTACGGCAAGATCGCCGAAATGGGCACCGGCGAGGGCAAAACCCTGACCGCGACCCTGCCGGCCTATCTGAACGCGCTGTCGGGCAAGGGCGTGCACATCGTCACCGTCAATGATTACCTGGCGCAGCGCGACGCGGAAACCATGGCCAAGCTGTACAGCTGGCTGGGCCTGACGACCGGTATCAACCTGTCGCAGATGGAGCATGCCACCAAGCAGGCGGCCTACGCGTCCGACATCACCTACGGCACCAACAACGAATTCGGTTTCGACTACCTGCGCGACAACATGGTGTTCGAAGCCCGCGACCGCGTGCAGCGCGTGCTGAACTTCGGCATCGTCGATGAAGTCGACTCGATCCTGATCGACGAAGCCCGCACTCCGCTGATCATTTCCGGCCAGGCCGAGAACCACACCGACCTGTACTACAAGATCAACGAGCTGCCACGCCTGCTGACCTTGCAGGTCGGCGAGGAAACACCGGACGGCAAGGGCAAGGTTGAAGTCCCTGGCGACTACACCAAGGACGAAAAAGCCCACCAGGTGCTGCTGACCGAAGCCGGTCACGAAAAAGCCGAAGCGATCCTGACCAAAATGGGTCTGCTGCCGGAAGGCGCGTCGCTGTACGACTCGGCCAACATCACGCTGGTGCACCACCTGTACGCGGCGCTGCGCGCGCACGCGCTGTACTTCAAGGATCAGCACTACGTGGTGCAGAACAATGAAGTGGTGATCGTCGATGAATTCACCGGCCGTCTGATGACGGGCCGCCGCTGGTCCGACGGCCTGCACCAGGCAGTCGAAGCGAAAGAGGGCGTGAAGATCCAGAACGAGAACCAGACCCTGGCCTCGATCACCTTCCAGAACTACTTCCGCATGTACGCCAAGCTGGCCGGCATGACCGGTACCGCCGATACCGAAGCTTACGAATTCCAGGAAATCTACGGCCTCGAAACCGTGGTGATCCCGCCTAACCGTCCTTCGCAGCGCAAGGACCGTCAGGACCAGGTCTACAAATCGTCGGCCGAGAAGTACAACGCCATGATGCTGGAAATCCGCGAATGCTACGACCGCGGCCAACCGGTGCTGGTCGGTACCACCTCGATCGAAAACTCGGAACTGCTGTCGGGCATCCTGACCAAGGGCGGCCTGCCGCACAACGTCCTGAACGCCAAACAGCATGCCCGTGAAGCGGAAATCATCGCCCAGGCAGGTAGCCCGAAAGCGATCACCATCGCCACCAACATGGCCGGTCGCGGTACCGACATCGTCCTGGGCGGTAACGTCGAGAAGCAGATCCAGTTCGTTGAAGCCAACGCTGAACTGAGCGACGCCGATAAGGCAGCGCAATCGAAAGCACTGCGCGACGGCTGGCAGGCATTGCACGAGCAGGTGGTTGCTGCCGGCGGCCTGCATATCGTCGGCACCGAGCGTCACGAATCGCGCCGCGTGGATAATCAGCTGCGCGGCCGCGCCGCACGTCAGGGTGACCCTGGCATGTCGCGCTTCTTCCTGTCGCTGGACGACCAGTTGCTGCGCATCTTCGCGGGCGACCGCGTGCGCGCCATCATGGACCGCCTGAAGATGCCGGAAGGCGAACCTATCGAAGCGGGCATCGTCTCGCGTTCGATCGAGTCCGCACAGCGCAAGGTCGAGGCACGCAACTTCGATATCCGTAAGCAGCTGCTGGAATACGACGACGTCGCCAACGACCAGCGCAAAGTGATCTACCAGCAGCGTAACGAGCTGCTGGAAGCGACCGACATCTCGGAACTGATCCAGTCCCTGCGCCACGGCGCCTTCACCGACCTGGTGCGCGAATACGTGCCGGCGGAATCGGTCGAAGAGCAGTGGAACATCAAGGGCCTGGAAGCATCGCTGGCGGCGGAATGGCAGATCGATTTGCCGTTGCGCGCCATGCTGGAAAGCGAACAGAACCTGAACGACGATGACATCCTGGAACGCGTGCTGGCGGCAGCCGATGCGCTGTACCAGTCGAAGATCGACATCGTCGGCAAGGAATCGTTCGGCGGCTTCGAACGCAACGTGATGCTGCAAAGCGTGGACAGCCACTGGCGCGAACACCTGGCGGCGCTGGATCACCTGCGCCAGGGTATCCACCTGCGCGGTTACGCACAGAAGAACCCCAAGCAGGAATACAAGCGCGAAGCGTTCGAACTGTTCGGCCAGATGCTGGATATGATCAAGAACGAAGTGGTCAAGCTGATCATGACGGTCCGTATCCAGTCGCGCGAAGAGATCGATGCGGCCGAAGCGGCAATGCAGCAGTCGCACGTTGAAAACGTGAGCTACCAGCATGCCGACTTCAACCCGAACGCGGCGCCGGAAGAACTGCTGGCGCCAGCACCGGTACTGGGCAACCTGCCACCGGAGCTGCAAGGCCTAACCGCCGAGCAGCTGATGGAGATGGGCTTGAAGGTCGGACGCAACGACCCATGCCCATGCGGCAGCGGCAAGAAGTACAAGGCCTGCCACGGCAAGCTGGCATAAATAAAAAACCGGAGCTAGTCTCCGGTTTTTTTATCGCGTAACGAAAATTCCCCTGCTCGCGAGCATTACCAGTGCAATGGTTTTTGTATTGGTTTCTTTTTGGTTGGAACCGTAGGTGGCAGTTGAGCATCATCTAGCTGAGCGCTAGTGAGATGCACGACATTCCAGTGCGAATATTTTGAAAGTGAACCACTTGTTCGCCTGCGTATGTTTGTCCCTGGGACAGGCGGATGAACTGGCGTCACCAGCCCAATCATTATTTCTTCAAAGTCCGCTCTAACAGCCGCCAATACCGGCTCGGCATCGCTGTCATTCGACATTAAAATCATACGATTACACCGCCCTCTGGCAGCATCCCTGTACATGCGGATCGCAAGGTTGACGTCCGTCTTCTTCTCTTCCAGTTTCCATACCCGCACGCGGTTGGTTCGGTCGTAAGGTTGTCCCTCAATAAATACCGGCAGTAAAGCACCGTCTTTGTCGTATGCATGGCTGCCCAAGACGATTTCAAAGCGATCGCCATAAATCGCCTTCAATGCTCGATGGTATGCGGACTGAGCTGCTACGGAAGCCGTTCCGTGTGTGGCGAACGCTGGTGCAGTGAAAAAAATGACCTTCTCCAGAGTTTCGTTCTGGTCTCGTTGCA
Source organism: Duganella sp. S19_KUP01_CR8 (assembly GCF_036688705.1). NCBI lineage: Bacteria > Pseudomonadati > Pseudomonadota > Betaproteobacteria > Burkholderiales > Oxalobacteraceae > Duganella > Duganella sp. S19_KUP01_CR8. The sequence goes on from NZ_JAQQPR010000001.1 coordinate 148,089, forward strand.
CGAGTAATGCTTCGAAGAGCTTCACGATATCAAGCCATTTGAATCGTGTGCCGCGTAAGCGTCCATAGTAAAGGTTATAGCCATCGACGTAGGCTACAGTTCTCCCGCTTGGCGCTTTGTTTGTACACACCAGCTTGCTCGCTTTGGATGTGAAAAAGCCGCCCATGAGAGCGGCTCTTCCGTCCCTAGTAAGAGCCAACTTAATGACACTACAAGGGATGAGTGGTAGATCAATGCTAAACCGGATTAACTAGCTTGTCAATTATGTGCGCTATCGTGTAGTGGTTCAGTTTGATTCGGTGTCAGGTATGATTTTTTTGTGCCGTTTCTGCCATCCGCAAGACTTCGATCAAATCCTGCAATCCCCGTCCCCGCCCCCGTCGCTGGAGTTGCGCGTTGAGACTCGTGGATGCGGCAGACGTTGTGGTACATGATGTTAGCCGTCAATGGCCAACTGGATGCCTAAATTATGGCTCAGGAGTGTCTACAGTGGTCGTGGCGATTCAGAATACGTCTAAAGGTGTGCATGCACACCTTTAAGTTACAAGCTGGTTTTCAAACTGAACCACTACCGGCTGCCGAGCAAGGTGCTCAAAGCTGGCGCTCGTAGATGGCGCGGATGCCGGCGCGGGTGGGTGTGCCGGAGGTGCGCGCTGTGCTGGCGTTGCCTTCGGCGTAGAACTGGCCGAGCAGCTGGTCCTGGTGCAGGACATTCAGCAGCGACAGGCGCAGTCGTGATTTGCTGTCGAACTTCCACAGCGCGTAGGCGTCCAGGGTGCGCGTTACGCCGCTGTAGCTGGCCAGCTTTTCGCTGACGCGAACCATGCCGCCGGTCTGTAGTCCTGCATTGAAGCCCAGCGTCAGCGCGCCGGCGGGGCGGTAGTCGAAGCCTGCGTTGGCGCTGAAAGGGATTTGCGCGCTGAGGCGATTGTCCGGTCCAGGCACCGCGTCCAGCCGCGACCAGTTGCGCGATGCGTTGATGCGCACGTCGGCCGGCCACGCGCTGAGCGGGAATTTGGCGTCGAACTCGATGCCGGCCACCTTGGCCTTGCCGCCGTTGAACGGCGTCGTCACCCACGAGCCGTTTTGTTCGAACAGGCGCTGCACCGTCACGTCGCGGATGCGCCGCGCGTAGGCCGACACGCTCAGCGAGCCTTCTTTTCCGAAGTACGATTCATACGCCGCGTCCAGTCCCCACGCCAGTTCCGGCCGCAGGTCGGGATTGCCCTGCACGTCCGGGTTGGTGGGGCCGTTGTCGTTGTTGATGGTGTAGCGGCGCGGCAGCAGGTCGCGGGTTGGCGGCGCCTTGTAGGTGCGGGCAAGGGCCAGCCGCACCTGGTCGCGCTCCTGGTTCGGCAGCTTCCACATCATCTGCGCCACCGGACTGAAAACGCTGGAGCGGTTTTGCACGGCAGTCAGCAGGGCGCCGTCGGTGCGGGTGTCCAGTGCCTCCCAGCGCAGGCCGAGATAGGCTTGCAGGCGAGGCGTCACGTCCCATTCGTCCTGGGCGAAGAGGGCGATGCGGCGCACACGCGCCTCGTACTCTTGCAGCAGCCGGCCCAGCGCCGCGCCACTGGCCGAGCTGTCGTCCTGGCGACGCATCTCGTTGCGGCGCGTGTCGGCGCCGTCCCAGCCGATGGCGAGGCTGTGTGCTGCGCGCAGGCGGGTCAGGTATTTGCCGCTGGTGGTGATGCTGTCGTCGTCGGCGCTCGATGTGACTGCACGTGTGAACAGTGGCGTACCATCCGCGCTGGCGCCGCGGAAGGCGTAGTCGGTGTTGCGGTGGTTGTAGTCGAAGCCCAGCTTGACGCTCAGCTTGCCGTCCGTGCCGGCCGCGTGCGTCCATGTCACGCCGCTGCGCAGGAAGGCCGTGTGAGACAGCGCGCGCCAATCGCTGTTCGGGTAGGTGGTCGATGCGCCGTAGATGCTGGTTTCGCGGGAGTCCCCGTGGCCGTTGGTGCGGTACAGGTCCAGCAGGTTTTGCCATGCCAGCGTGTCGCCGTTTGCCAGAGTCCAGTTCAGGCGCGGCGCCAGATTCAGCTTGGTCTGGTGCGATGTGCTCAGTTCCGCGAAGGTGCGCAGCGCCGCCGGTTCTTCCACACGTTCGGTGGTGGTCGGCGTGTTGCGGAAACCCGTGTCGCTCAGCGTGCCGGCCAGGCCGTACGAAAGAGCGCCGTCGCGGTCGGCGACCTGCATCGTGGCGGAAGGGCCGGTCACGCCTTGCAGGTTTTCGATGCCCAGCTTCAGGTCTCGCTGCGCGCGGCTGCCTTTGCGCAGGATGACGTTGATGCTGCCCGCCATGGCCTGCGCGCTGTATTCGGCCGACGCGGTGCGCAGTATCTCGACGCGCTCTATCAGTTCGGGCGAGATGGCGTCGATGGACATGCCCTGCGGCGCGGGCTCGCCGTTGATCAGCAACTGCGTATAGCCTGCGCCCAGGCCGCGCATGCGCACCTCGCCGCCGGCCACCGAGATGCCGGGCTGGCGCTTGAGCAGGGCGGATAGCGTGGTGTCGCCATACAGGTCGATGTCCGCGCGGCCGACGACGATCCTGGCCGCCGTATCGTTGCGGCGCAGGGCCTGGGCGGCGGAACCGGTGATGTCAACCCGCTGCATGTCGGTGGCTTCCTGCGCGTTCGCGCTCGCCGCAAGGCAGAGCAGTAAAAGAGGCTTCATGAGGTATGCGTAAAGTTAATCCGGCGCAGAGTATCGCGCCGGACCGGCCGCGTCAGACCGCCTTTGTGACGAGCGCCCGGATTGCCGTGACGATGTCCAGCCGCCACGCATTTTGGCTGCCTGTGCGGCTGATATACTCGCCGCCATGGATCAACCTTCCCTCACATGGCGCGAAGTGCGCAACACCTTGCTGGTCAATCTACTGGTGTGGGGCCTGCTGTGCGCGGTCGGCGCGGCCAGCGTCTACAGCGACGTGCTGCGCGAAGGCGGCAATCGTAGCTATGGCCGCGTGATGCTGAATTGGGACCTGAATCACGTGCTGATGATGACGCTCAGTTTCGGTCTGTACCTGGTCTTCCGGCGTCGGCCCGAATTGATTGGCAGCGCCCGCGCCATCGCGCGCTGCTACGCGATGGTGGTGTTCATCTTCCTGCCGCTACAGCTGGTTTACATGGCGATGCTGGACGCGGTGCGCGCCGACGGGGTGCTGGACCTGGCCCATGCCTGGCGCCTGTTCCTGTCGCCGCACGGTTTTAATGTGTTCCTCGAATTCGCCTGGTCGACCGGTACCTACACGGCCGTCACCGCGATTTGCATCTGGCGCCGCAGCCAGGCGCGGGACAAGGCTTGGCAGCAGGCGCTGACCGACAACCTGCATCTGAATTTGGAGCTGGAACGCCAGCGCATGCTGGCCTTGCGCGCGCAGCTGGAGCCGCATTTCATCTTCAATGCCCTGAACGCGATCAGCGCGCTGGTGCGCACCAGCGACGGCGACCTCGCGCTGAACGGCATCAACCGCCTGAGCGATCTGCTGCGCTACGCGCTGACGGCCAGCGGCCGCGATTGGGTCAGCGTCGACGAGGAGCTGGCTTTCGTCGGCGACTATCTCGCCTTGCAGCGCCTGCGCTACCGGGCGCGTTTGCAAGTGCAGATGGATATCGGCGACGTCCATGGCGGCGAATGTCCGCCGCTGCTGCTGCAACCGTTGATCGAAAACGCCTTGCGTCACGACCTGGATTGTCACGAAGAGGACAGCGATATCCGCATCCACCTGCACCTCGAAGGAGCGCAACTGCACATCCGCATCAGCAATCCGGTCACGGCGGACGCGTCGCCGAATCCGGGACTCGGCATGGGGCTGGCCAACACGCGGGCGCGTCTGCAGCTGGCCTATCGCGGCGAGGCGTCGCTGGACAGCGCCTTGCACAACGGCCGCTTCGAAGTGGCGATCCGCATGCCTTTGTACCCGAAGGAGTGACGACGATGCGTGTCCTGCTGGTCGATGACGAAGAACCGGGGCGCATCAACTTGCGCTATGCGCTGGCGCGGCACCCGCAGTGGGAGGTGGCCGGCGAATGCGCCAGCGCCGCCGCCGCCCGCGAGCTGCTGGCACGGCAGGAGGTGGACCTGGTGTTCCTTGATGTGCAGATGCCGAAGGAATCCGGCATCGACCTCGCGCGCAGTCTGAGCGCGATGGCGGAGCCGCCGCTGATCGTGTTCGTCACCGCGTACAACGTCTACGCGATCGAGGCCTTCGAAGTGCATGCGCTGGACTACCTGCTCAAGCCTTTCGACGACGCCCGCCTGGCGCAGACGCTGGAGCGAGCGGCGGCGATGCTGGCGCAGCGCCAGCTGGCCGGTTTCGCGCCGGCCCTGCGCGCCTACGTCGCCGCCCAGCCGCCGGCCGCGCCGGCAGGCTACTGGCATCAGGTCAGCGTGCGTTCGATCGGACGCATCGAGTGCATACGGCTTGAGGACGTGCAGTGGCTGGAGGCGGACGGCAACTACGTCAAGCTGCACCTGGAGAAGCGCTGTGTGTTGTACCGCATGCCGCTCAGCCGACTTGAAGAACACCTGGACCCGGCGCGTTTCGTCCGCGTGCACCGCCGCGCCATCGTCGGTGCGGAGCAGTTTTCCTCGATGTCCGTGGTCGGCGACGGCAGCTACCTGCTGGCGCTGCGCTGCGGCGATACGGTGGCCGTCAGCGAGCGCCACGTGGAAGCGGCGCGCGCCCGCCTGGGGGCAGGTTAACGGGCCGCGTCCTTCTGCGGCGCGGAGTACGGCAGCAGCATGCGTACCGCCGTGCCCACGTCGGGCGCGGAATCGATGGTGATGCGTCCACCCAGCACGCCAGTGACGATGTTGTAGACGATGTTCATCCCCAGCCCCGTTCCGCCCTGGCCCATCTTGGTGGTGAAGAAGGGATCGAACACGCGCCGCAGCACATCGTCCGGCATGCCGACGCCGTCGTCGCTGAACATCAGCTCGACGATGTCGTCGTCCACCGCTTCCGCGCGCACGGTGATGGTACCGCCCTTGCGCTGGTCGAAGGCGTGGTTGAGCGTGTTGTTGACGAGGTTATTCAGCACCTGGTACAAGGCGCCGGGATAGGAGTCGAAGCTCAGTCGTTCCGGGATCTGCAGCACCACCTCGCACTCGGCGCGGCGCAGGCGCGGCATGTAGGTGGCCATGGTGTCGTGCACCGCAGACAGCAGGTCGAACCTGCGGCGCTGGTCGTTGGTCTGGTCGACGGCGATCTGCTTGAACGACGAGATCAGCTCCGCCGCCTTGTGCAGCGAACCGGAAATCAGCTGGCTGGCCAGGCGCACTTCCTCCAGGTGCGCGGTCAGCTCCGAGCGCCGCAGCGCGCCGGCCGCCACGTGCAGGTCGAACTCCACCACGCGGTCGCGCAGCGCGGTCGATGCCAGCAGGCTGTTGCCGATCGGCGTATTGAGCTCGTGCGCGATGCCCGCCACCAGCGACCCGAGCGAGGCCATTTTCTCGGCCGCCAGCAGCTCGTCCTGGGTGTGCTGCAAAGTCTCCAGCGCCGTGCTCAGGTCGGCGTTGGCGCGTTCCAGCGCCGCCGAGCGCTCGCGCACGCGCGACTCCAGCGATACGTTCAAGTCCTTCAGTTCGCGCTTGGCGTTGAGTTCCTCGGTCAGGTCCAGCAGCGCCCAGATGATGGAGTCGTTGCCGTCCAGGGTCAGCGAGGACGACCAGATCGCCACGCTGCCCACGCTGCCATCGGGCAGCAACACGCCGGCGATGGCGCCGTGCACCGCGCCGTCGGTCTGGTACATTTTCCAGATGCGGTCGCGCTCCAGCGTGCTGGCCCAGAACGGCACTTCGTCGCTGCGCTTGCCGATCAGGTTGGCGGCGCCCGCGCCGAAGGTGTGCGTGACCGCGCGGTTGGCGGCGACGATGCGGCCGTCGCGGTCCGACACCGTCAGCGGCAGCGGCGCCATGTCGAACAGCGTCTTGAAGCGCGCCTCCGATTCCGACAGCCGCAGCTGCGATTGCTCCAGCTGCGCGATGCGTTCGCGCAGCGCCGCGCTCATGGCGTTCAGCGTGCGCGTGAAGACCGCGATCTCATCGTCGCCCTCGACCGGCAGCGCCTTGTTGTAGTCGCCCAGCGCCATTTGCTGCGATTGGTCGGTCAGCGCGTGCAGGCGGCGCCCGATGCCGTGGGTGAAGGCGTAGAACAGCACCACGCCCAGCGCCAGCCCGATCAGCGAGATCACGCCGCCTTGCAGCAGCACCTCGTCGCGCGCCTGCTTGAGGTCCTTGGTGGTGAGGCCGAAATTGATGGAGCCGACGCGGTTGTCGCGCAACAGCAGCGGCGAGCGCGCGTGCAGCATGGTGTCGTCGAGCAGGGTGCGCACGCCTTTGAAGCTGCTGCCGCCGCCTTGCCGCAGCAGCTCCGGCAACGGGCCTTTGCGCTTGCCGGCTTCGATGATGGGTTTTTCGTTTTCGTCGAGGATGACCAGGTAGCGCACGAAACTGTCGTCCGGATCGGACAGCATTTCGGTCAGGTAGTTGGTCAGTTCGGACAGGCGGCCGCGCGTGGCGTAGGGGCTGAGGGAGAGGTTGAGCGTGACCGCGTACTCGCGGGCCACGCGTTCGGCGTTGGTGCTGACGGCTTGGTTCATCAGGCGCAGGCTGTTCCAGATCAGCAGGCCAACCACCAGCGCCTGGATGACGGCGCTCAGCAGCAGAAATTTCGCGCGCAGCGATAGACTCAAAACGTACACTCCTTGTGGCGATGCCAGGAGCGCACGTACCTGCCGTCCACGCGGGACGGCAGGGTGCCAGGGCTACCTGGAGGTTAAGGCAGGGTCAGGATCACTTTGACGGTGTCGTCCACTGCCGACTTGTCAATATAACCGATCGCCTTGGGATCGGCAGCAACTGCTTTCTTCACCTCGGCGTTGTTCGGATATTCCTTCGGCGGCGTGGCTTTGCCGGTGAACACCAGCTTGGACCACAGGGCCTTGACCTGGGCCGGGTCTTTTTCCGCGACCTTCTGGTAGAAGTCGGCGCGGATGTGCGAACCTTCGGCCTGGTCGACCGGCGTGAACAGGTTGGATTTACCGAGGAAGAATTGCGATGCCTGTTCCGAGAACATGCGGGTCGCCGGGTTCTTCTGGCTGACGATGACAACGGTTTCCGCCGAGGCGCCGGCTGCGGCGAACGACGACAGCAACGCAGCGATGATCAATTTTTTCATGTTGTGGACTCCCGATTAGAAGACGAAATCGATCGCCGCGGCGACCACGGTGACGTTGTTGTTGAAGCCAGGCTTGACGAAGATCAGCGAGCCGCCCTTGGTCTTAGGCTTGGCGCGGTCGACCTGCACTTTCAGCGCCATCGATTTGGCGAAGTCCCAACGCACGCCGATCAGGTCGGACGATTGTTCCGTCGCTGGCAACAGGCCATACACGGCGGCGCCCAGTGGGCTGTTCTTCGGCAGGGTCGCAGGCGGGGTCACCGAGCTGCCGGCGTCGCGCACGGCGGCGTGGGCGTAGTAAGGCAGGACCTTGCCGACGCGGTAGCCGACCATGGTGTACCAGGCGTTGGTGTCGGGGATGTACACCGCTTCCTTGGCGCGGCGTTGCGCGTATTCGGTCTGGACCACGATGTTGTGCCAGTCCATGGTGGCGCCCAGCGAGGTGAAGGCGATCTTCTTGCCTTCGGTCAGGCCGAGGTCATTGGCCAGCTGCTTGAAGCCGAACTGGGACAAGGTCGCGGTCAGGCTGTTGATCGGACCCAGGTCGTTGGTCTTCAGGTCGGCACGGGCGTGGCCGACGCGCACCAGGAAGGGGCCGTATTCGCCGATGAAGGTGATGCCGGCGGCAGGCGCGCGGTAGGTCGCGACGGCGCCGGCGGCGGTCGGCACGAACAGCTTGCCGCGGCTGACGCCCGCGAAGGCCTGGGCGGTGAAGTTGAAGTCGCCGAAGGCGCGCTGGAAGTTGACGTCCGCGCCGTCGACGTTTTCGATCGGCGCCTGGCCGTACATTTCAATCGGAGGACGCATCATGGTGTTGGCGTAGCCGACGTTCTGGTAGTCCGAGATCAGGAAGGTCGGCACCACCACGCGGCCGACGCGCACGCTCGTTTCGTCGTTGATGCGGGCTTTCAGGAAGGCCCAGGTCAGGTCGGTGGTGAAGGTCGGGCTGGTGTTCTTGCGGGTCAGGATCTGCGCGGTGCCGGACAGCCAGTCGTTGATCCGGTAGGTCGCTTGCAGGCCCAGGTTGGTGTCGAGGCCGATCTTGGCCTTGTCGCTCACGCCTTCGGCCTGGTTGTAGCGGGCAAATTGCGCCTGGTCGGTATTGCTCTGGGCCACGCCCAGCGTGCCGAAGGCGCTGATGGTCAGGTTCTCGTCGCCCAGGGGGCCAGCTTGTGCCTGCATGGAGGCGGTGGCGGCAAGTACGGCAGCTACTAGAAGTTGCTTTTTCATGTGGTCGGTATCCTTTGATTTGTTGTCAGTTGTTTGGTGCTATGGGCGATCGTGTCGCCTTGTTTGTCTCGTGACATGCGGGGATGGGGCACTCGGGCTAGACCTTAAACTAATTTCCATACGGCATGAAATCATTTTATTTAAATTAGAACAACCGTACTAATTTGTTGTGGCTTTTAAGTTGAAAATAACGATTTCTTCAATGAATTCATGGTGTTGTATGACATCCTTCTAGTGCTTTTTGAGCAAACTTGCGGATGAATCATGCAAACCGTCAGTGACATTGATGCGATGCGCCATTTTGTCCGTCAGGTATTACAATAGCGGCTCCCACTTTCCACTCACGAGAACACTCATATGGCCGTCAATTCCCCTCTGCCCGTCGCCTCCGCACTGAAGCCTGTAGCCGGCATCGAAATCGGTTTTGCCGAAGCCGGCATCAAGAAGCCGAACCGCAAGGACGTGCTGGTGATGAAAGTGGCGCCCACCGCCACCGTGTCCGGCGTGTTCACGCTGAACCGCTTCTGCGCCGCGCCGGTGCAGATCGCCAAGGCCCACCTGGCGGCCGCCAAGGAAAGCGGCAAGCCGATCGCCGCGCTGCTGATCAACACCGGCAACGCCAACGCCGGCACCGGCGAACTGGGCCTGGCGCTGGCCAATGAGACCTGCGCCGCGCTGGCCGCGCAGCTGGGCTGCGAAGCGTCGCAGATCCTGCCGTTTTCCACCGGCGTGATCCTGGAGCCGCTGCCGGCCGCCAAAGTGATCGCCGGCCTGCCGCAAGCGGTCGCCGGCCTGAAGGCCGACAACTGGTACAGCGCCGCCGAAGCCATCATGACCACCGACACGCAGCCGAAGGCCGGCTCGCGCACCGTCACCATCGGCGGCCACAGCGTGACCATGAGCGGCATCAGCAAGGGCGCCGGCATGATCAAGCCGAACATGGCGACCATGCTGGGCTACCTGGCGCTGGACGCCAAGGTGGCGCAGCCGGTGCTGGACGTGCTGGTCAAGCAGGCGGCCGACAAGTCGTTCAACTGCATCACCATCGACGGCGACACCTCGACCAACGACTCCTTCATGCTGATCGCCACCGGCGCCGGCACGCTGGAAGTCAACTCGGTCGATACACCTGAATACGCTCAACTGGCGGCTGCCGTGACCGAACTGTCGCTGTTCCTGGCGCAGGCCATCGTGCGTGACGGCGAGGGCGCAACCAAGTTCATCACCATCACCGTGGAAGACGGCGCCAGCGTCGAAGAGTGCCGCAAGATCGCCTACTCGATCGGCCACTCGCCGCTGGTCAAGACCGCGTTCTTCGCTTCCGACCCTAACCTGGGCCGCATCCTGGCCGCCATCGGCTATGCCGGCGTCGACGACCTCGATGTCAGCAAACTGAATCTGTACCTGGACGACGTGTGGGTGGCCAAGAACGGCGGCCGCAATCCGGACTACAAGGAAGAAGACGGCCAGCGCGTGATGAAGCAGAGCGAGATCCTGGTACGCGTCAAGCTGGCGCGCGGCGCGGCTGCGGCCACCGTCTACACCTGCGATCTGTCGCACGACTACGTGAGCATCAACGCCGATTACCGTTCCTAAGATGGCGACGCCTCTCGAACAATTCTTGGTGCGCGCCGAGGCCTTGCTGGCGCGCGTGGAGGCGGTGCTGCCGCAAGCGCCGCGTGAGCCGGACTGGAAGCTGGGCTTCGCTTTCCGCTGGCGCAAACGCAACGGCGGCGGCGCCAGTTATCTGCACGCGGTGGCCCACGTGTCGCCGATCGCGCTGGACGACTTGCAGCACATCGGCCCGCAGAAAGAGCAGATCGAGCAGAACACCCGCCAGTTCGTGCAGGGCAAGCCGGCCAACAACGTGCTGCTGACCGGCGCGCGCGGCACCGGCAAGTCCTCGCTGATCAAGGCTTGCCTGAACCAGTTCGGCAAGGACGGCCTGCGCCTGATCGAAGTCGACAAGGCCGACCTGGCCGAGTTGCCGGACATCGTAGACATCGTGGCGGGCCGGCCGGAGCGCTTCATCATCTTCTGCGACGACCTGTCGTTCGAGGAAGGCGAGAGCGGCTACAAGGCGCTGAAGGTGGCGCTGGACGGCAGCATCTCGGCGCAGTCGGACAATGTGCTGATCTACGCCACCTCCAACCGCCGCCACCTGATGCCGGAGCGTATGTCCGACAACATGAGCTACAAGCACGACGAGGACGGCGACCTGCATCCCGGCGAGACGGTGGAAGAGAAGATCTCGCTGTCCGAACGCTTCGGCCTGTGGCTGACCTTTTACCCGTTCAAGCAGGACGACTACCTGGCCATCGTCGGCCACTGGCTGTCGTCGCTGGGCTGCAGCGAGGCGCAGATCGAAGCCTCGCGCGCCGACGCCTTGCGCTGGGCCTTGCAGCGCGGTTCGCGCTCGGGCCGCGTGGCCTGGCAGTTCGCCAAGGATTTCGCCGGGAAGCAGGCATGAGCGGCGCGGACGTGAAGGTCAAGCCGGTCGATGTCGCCGTCGGCATCCTGATGAAGCCCAACGGCGACGTGCTGCTGGGCCAGCGCCCGGCCGGCAAGCCGTACGAAGGTTATTGGGAATTCCCCGGCGGTAAAGTCGATCCGGGCGAGACCGTGCTGCAGGCGCTCAAGCGCGAGTTCGTCGAGGAACTGGGCCTGTCCATCAACAGCGCCGAGGAATGGTGCGGCGTCGAGCACGTGTACGAGCACGCGCATGTGCGGCTGCATTTCTTCATCAGCCGCGACTGGAGCGGCGAGCCGCAAAGCCTGGAAAACCAGGCCTTCGCCTGGCAAGGCGCGGTCGGCGTCGAACCGCTGCTGCCGGCCACCATTCCGTTGCTGGAGTGGCTGGACATGGTGCGTTACGGGTCGTGATGGAACGCTGGTGGAATAGTGTGAGCATCTGGCGCTGGCTGGCCGGCATCGCGCTGGCGGCCTGCATCGGCTTGGGCGCGCTGCTGGTGCTGCGTCCCGAGCCGCCTGGGCCTGCCTGGGTGGCGGTGTTGTCGGCGCCGCAGGACCGCAACGCCGGCTGGATCGCCTCCGTGAGCGCGGACCGCCAACTGACGCTGACGCCGCTGCACGACACCATCGTCGCCAACCGCAAGGCGCTGCAATTATGGATATCCGCACCGGGCTGGACTGCACCGGTGTCGCTCGGTTTGCTGGAGCAGGACGGTCAATTGAAACTGTCGCTGGAGCAGCTGCCGCCGCTGAGCGCGGAGCCGACATTCGAGATCACGCTGGAACCGCAAACTGGCTCGCCCAAGCCAACCGGACCGGTGTTGTATGCAGGCCAAGCCGTCAAGCCGCAGCAGTAATTGTTGTTTGACTAAGTTTGCCGCTCTGCCTATGATGGCTGCCTGTTTCGCTATCCCGCTCGTCAATGAAATTGTTCAGTCTCGGCCCGCAAGCCCATCAAGTACGTCCGCGCCACGCCGGTTCCTGCCACGACTGTGCCGCCCCGGTGGACGGCAAGTATTGCAGCCAGTGCGGCCAGAGCAGCCATCTGCACGTGGCCTCGGCCGGCGAATTCATCCATCACTTCATCGGCCACTTCGTCGCGGCGGAAAGCAAGCTGTGGCGCACCTTCGGCGATCTGCTGCTGCGCCCGGGCAAACTGACGGTCGACTTCATCTGCGGCCGCCGCATGCGCCATATCGATCCCTTGCGCCTGCTGTTGACGGTGTCGATGCTGGTGTTCGGCGCGCTGAAGCTGCAGACGCATCTGGTCGAAAACACACAGCCTGAGAGCAAGCCGGCCACGGTGCAAACCCAGGACGCTAAGCCACTGGAAAAGCCGCTGGCCACGAAACTATTGGTGGACGTGTTTGAACGGATCAGCCCGACATTCCGCGAACATCTGGACAAGTACGAGGCGCTGCCCAGCGAAGCAAAGGCCGGCGTCTTGTGGAAGCCCTGGCTGAAGCTCGGGCCGACGCTGATACTGTGTCTGATTCCAGTCGTTGCGCTCTTCCTCAAGCTGCTCAACGCGGGGACCGGCTGGCGCTATGGCGAGCACCTGGTGTTTTCGATGCACCTGCAGACCTTCGCCCTGCTGGACTTCCTGGCGTGGATGCTGCTGGCGGAAGTGACGGAGTATGGCGCACCGATTGCGCTGTTTGCGCTGGCCGTGTACATGCTGTTCGCCATGCGCCGCATGTACGGCGGAAGCTGGCTGGTGCTGGCGGCGCGCTGGGTAGCGCTGGTGTATCTGGAAGTGAAGGCTTTCCTGCTGATGAGCTTGATCGCCTTCTTTATTTCCCTGCTGTGAGCAGGGCTTATTCCTCGTCGTTGGGATCGACGGGTGGCGCGGCCGGGATGGCGTACTTTTCCTCGGCCCAGGCGCCGAGATCGATTTGTTTGCAGCGTTCCGAGCAGAACGGACGGAATTTATTCTCTTCCTTCCACTCCACTTTGGCGGAGCAGGTAGGGCAGTCAACTACGGTGGCCATGATAATTCTTTAAAAGTTACAGAGGGTGAGCTCGAATGGTACATCATCTTCCAGCGGCTTGGGTTTCAGGTCGCCGCCCTGCGAGGTGAAACGCACCCACAACATGTACTTGTTGGCCGAGATCTCCGGGATCGCGCCCAGCGATTCGTCCAGCGTCAACCGCAGCATCTGGTAGACCTTGCCCTGCAACATTTGCTGATAACTGCCGGCCACGGCGATCATCTTGACCGGTCCGCCGGAATCGCGCAGCAGGCGCAGCACCAGGCCCAGCGCGTCGAACAGCGGCGCAAGCGGCGCGAACCAGGTGGCGATGTCGTTGAAGCGCTGCTCGGCCGGACGCTTCTGCCAGGCGTAGTAGGACGGCAGGTCGAACTCGCAGGCGCCGCCGGGAATGATGGTGCGGCCGCGGATGCTCATCAGCCATTCGTTGTCGCGCACGTTCTGGCCGGTCTTGCCCTGGGCCGCGACCAGCGCGCTGCTGACGCCGTCCAGCTCGGCCAGGATGGCGTCCAGCGTTTCCGCTTGTACATTGGGGTTCATGCGGTAACCCAGCAGCGATTGGCGCTGGCGTTCCAGTTCTTGCAACAGGTCGGATTTCAGGTCGGCGCGGCCGGCCACCTCCAGCATGTCGAAGATGGTCGCCAAGGCGACGTGGTGCTGCATAGGGTGTTCTTGATGCACAAAGAACTTGAATTTCTCGTACAGATCCTCTAATCGCAACAACGTGCGGATGCGCTCGTTGAAAGGATATTCGTAGACAATCAAAATAACATCCCTCAGTAGTTGGACTTGCGATTAATTCCCGTGATTTTGAAGCAAGCCAAGCAAAATTACAAACGTTGCGAAGGTATTGTCGCCGTTCTTTTCGAAAATGCCAGATATAAATCGTGAAGTCGGGCGATTTGGGGCTCCAAAGCCTCGATTCCACCGCCATTTTCGATAATGTCGTCCGCCGCTTCCAGCCGTTGCTGGCGGCTGGCCTGCGCCGCCATGATGGCGCGCACCTGGGTTTCCGGCAGATTGTTACGCGCCATCACGCGCGCAATTTGCACTTCCTCCGGACAGTCTACCGCGAGTACGCGCGTCACCCGCGCACGCCAAGTGCCCGATTCGACCAGCAACGGCACGGCGAAGATCACGTAGCTGCCGGTGGCGGCCTCGGCGGCGGCCAGCGCGGCGTCGCGGATGCGGGGGTGCAGGATGGCTTCGAGGCGGGTCTTGGCGCCGGCGTCGGCAAACACCAGGCTGCGCATGCGGGCGCGGTCGAGCGCGCCAGTGGCGTCGGCGAATTCGGCGCCGAACTCGGCGACGATGGCCGGCATCGCGGCGCCGCCGGGCGCGGTCAGGGTGTGGGCGATCTGGTCGGTGTCGACCACGCTGGCGCCGCGCGCGGCGAACATATCGGCCACCGTGCTCTTGCCGCTGCCGATGCCGCCGGTCAGGCCGATGGAGAAGGGCAGTGTGCTCATCGGTGGCTTACAGGTAAGGATAGAAGGTGCGGGTAATCGCCATGATCGGCTCGCGGTACAGGAAGATGATCAGGCCGGCCGCCGCCAGGTAAGGGCCGAACGGGATCTGCAGATCGAAGCCGCGGCGGTTGACCACCATCAGCGCGATGCCGACCACCGAGCCCACCAGCGACGACATCAGCACGATGGCCGGCAGCGTCGCCCAGCCCATCCACGCGCCCAGCGCGGCCAGCAGCTTGAAGTCGCCATAGCCCATGCCGTCGCGGTGACGCACCAGTTTATACGCCCAATTGACGGACCACAGCGCCAGATAGCCGGCCGCCGCGCCGATGACGGCGTCGTGCAGCGTGGCGAAGGTGCCGTTGATGTTCAGCAGCAGCCCGGCCCAGATCAGCGGATAGGTCAGGTCGTCCGGCAGCAGCTGGGTGTCGAAGTCGATGAAGGTCATGGCGATCAGCAGGTACAGGAACAGCAGGCCGGCCAGGCCGGCCCAGCCGCTGCCGAAGTGCCACACCACCACCGCCGACAGCACGCCGGTCAGCGTCTCGATGGCCGGGTAGCGGGCCGAGATCGGCGCCTTGCAGTTGCTGCATTTGCCGCGCAGGACCAGGTAGCTGACCACCGGGATGTTTTCCAGCGCGGTGATCTGGTGCTGGCAGTGCGGGCAGGCCGAGCGCGGCACCATCAGGTTGTAGCGGGTGGTGTGCGGCTCTTCCTTGCCGGCCTCGACGGCGCAATAGTTGTCCGATTCGCGCTGCATCATTTTCGGCAGGCGGTGGATCACCACGTTCAGGAAACTGCCGAACAGCAGGCCGAACAGGCCGGCGATCAGGCTGATGGCGAGCTCGCCGGCGGGGGCAAACAACAAGGTTGGTTCAGGCATAGGTCGGGCCGCATGGGTAAATACAGTGGCTCATATTAAAGCATTACGGCAACATTGCGGAACGGTTTTTCAACGCGTGCCATCCGCCGCAAGCCCCTCCTTGGAGATATGGAAATCAAGTTGGAATTCGGGCAAGGTGGAGAACCTGCCACCCCGCCTCGTGGAGTCCGCTTTTGTTCCCGCTTACCCTCTTGCTTTTGGGCGTGCTGCTGGCCTGCCTGCTCGCCGCCGGGCGCCGTCACCGGCGCCGGCTGGCGCAGCTGGCGGAGCGCGAACGCGCCATGGCGGCGGTGCAGGATACGCTGCTGCAAAATATGCAGGGCTTGATCCTGCGCTTTCAAAGCGTCAGCCATCGGCTGCCGGAGGGCTGCAACGAGCGCGCCGCCATCGAAGCCATCCTCGACCAGGCCGACGAGGCGCTGGCCGAGGCGCGCAACCGCATGGCGGCGTTACAGTCCACTAAACCACCGAACCGAGCTTGAAGATCGGCAGGTACATGGCCACCACCAGGCCGCCGATCAGCACGCCCAGGATCACCATGATGGCCGGTTCCATCAGGCTCGACAGCGAGGCCACGGCCTCGTCCACTTCCTCCTCGTAGAAGTCGGCCACCTTGCCCAGCATGGCGTCCAGCGAGCCGGACTCCTCGCCGATGGCCACCATCTGCGTCACCATATTCGGGAACACGTCGGCGTTCTGCATCGCCACCGTCAGGCTGGTGCCGGTGCTGACCTCGTTCTGGATCTTGCGGGTGGCGTCCAGGTACACGGCGTTGCCGGCCGCGCCGCCCACCGAATCGAGCGACTCCACCAGCGGCACGCCGGCGGCGAACATGGTGGCCAGGGTGCGGGTCCAGCGGGCGATGGTGGCCTTGCGGATCACGTCGCCGAACACCGGCAGGCGCAGCAGCAGGCGGTCCATGAAGCGCTGCATCTGCAGCGAGCGCTGCCACGCTCGGAAGAAGAAGTAGATGGCGCCGAAGACGCTGCCGAAAATCAGATACCACCAGGCCACGAAGAATTCCGAGATCGCCATCACGAACAGCGTCGGCGCCGGCAGGTTGGCGCCGAAGCTCTTGAACACTTCCTTGAACGCCGGCACCACCCAGATCATGATCACCGCCGTGACGATGAAGGCCACCGCCAGGATCGACACCGGATACATCAGCGCCGACTTGATCTTGGCCTTCATGGCCAGCGTTTTTTCCTTGTAGATCGCCAGCCGTGTCAGCAAGTCCTCCAGGATACCGGCCTGTTCGCCCGCGCCCACCAGGTTGCAGAACAGCGGATCGAAGTACAGCGGGAACTTGCGGAACGCCTGGTTCAGGCTGGTGCCGGTCTCGATATCCGCGCGCAAGTCCATCACCAGCTTGGACACCGATGGATTGGAGTGGCCCTTGCCGACGATGTCGAACGATTGCAGCAGCGGCACGCCGGCCTTCATCATCGTCGCCAGCTGGCGCGTGAACAGCGAGATGTCCTTGTCGGTGATTTTCTTGCCGCTGCGGTAGGCTTTTTTCTTGACCTTGGTGACCATGATGCCCTGGCGGCGCAGGGTGACGTTGACCACGGCCTCGCCGCCGGCGCGCAGCTCGCCGCGCACGGTCTTGCCGCTCTTGTCCTTGCCTTCCCAGGAGAAGATCGATTCCTTGACCTGGTTGCCCGCGTTGCCCGATGTCGCCATGGAGAGTTGTCCTATTCGTTGGTACAGCCGAGCACTTCTTCGAGGCTGGTCAAGCCGTTCCTGACCTTCACCAGGCCTGACCCGCGCAGCGACTTCACGCCTTCCGCTTCCGACTGCGCGGCGATTTGCATGGCGTTGCCGTTGGCCAGGATGATCGCTTCGATGGCGGGCGTGATCGGCATGATCTGGTAGATGCCGACCCGGCCCTTGTAGCCGCCGCCGTTGCAGCGCTCGCAGCCGACCGGGCCGTAAGGCTTCCAGCTGCCGTCCAGCTCATGTTGCTTGAAGCCGGCCTTGAGCAGCAGGTCGTTGGAAATCTCCACCGGCTGCTTGCAGGTGCACAGCCGGCGCGCCAGCCGCTGCGCGGTGATCAGGATCACCGACGAGGCGATGTTGAACGGCGCCACGCCCATGTTCATCAGGCGCGTCAGCGTCGACGGCGCGTCGTTGGTGTGCAGCGTGGAGAACACCATGTGGCCGGTCTGCGCCGCCTTGATGGCGATGTCGGCCGTTTCCAGGTCGCGGATCTCGCCGACCATGATGATGTCCGGATCCTGGCGCAGGAAAGACTTCAGCGCCACCGGGAAGGTCAGGCCGGCCTTGTCGTTGACGTTGACCTGGTTCACGCCCGGCAGGTTGATCTCGGCCGGATCTTCGGCGGTGGAGATGTTGATGCCCGGCTTGTTGATCACGTTCAAACAGGTGTACAGCGACACCGTCTTGCCGGAACCGGTAGGCCCGGTCACCAGCACCATGCCGTAGGGGCGCTGGATGGCGTCGAGCAGCAGTTCCTTCTGGTCCGGGTCGTAGCCCAGCGCGTCGATGCCCATCTGCGCCTGGGTGGCGTCGAGGATACGCATCACGGTCTTCTCGCCGAACAAGGTCGGCAGGGTCGAGATACGCAGATCGATGGTCTTGGTCGGCGACACGATCAGGCGCATGCGGCCGTCCTGCGGGATGCGCTTTTCCGAGATGTCCAGCTTGGCCAGCACCTTGATGCGCGAAACCAGCTTTTCCTTGATCGAGATCGGCGGCTGGGCGTGCTCCATCAGCACGCCGTCGACGCGGAAGCGCACGCGGTAGAATTTCTCGAATGGTTCGAAGTGCAAGTCCGAGGCGCCCATGTTGACGGCGTCCATCAGCATCTTGTTGAGGAAGCGCACCACCGGCGCGTCCTCGACATCGTTGGCGCCGGCGTCGGCGGCCGTGTCGGCGGCGGCCTCTTCCTCGGCGAACTGGATGTCGGACTCGTCGCCGCCGAGGTCGCTGATGGCTTGTTCGCTGTCCTTGTTCAGGCGCGCCAGCAGTTGCAGCAGCGCGTCGTGGGCGACGATGATGGGTTCGACCGTGGACTCGGTCTGGAACTTGATCTGGTCCAGCGCCTGGATATTGGTCGGATCGGAAATCGCCACCGACATCTTGTTGCCGCGCTTGGCCAGCGCGATCACGCGCTGCGCCTGCATCAGCTTGTTGTCGATGATCTTGCCCGGCAGCGCGTCGATGTTGAGTGCCTGCACATCCATCAGCGGATAGGCGAAGGTTTCGGAGCAGAACATGGCGAGCGCGCGGGCGTCGATGGCGCCGCTGGCCAGCAGCACGTCAATGAAGGCGTGCTTGTCGGCGACGGATTTTTTTTGCAGCATGTCGGCCTGGGCCGCGGAAAGGCGCCCGGCTTGCATCAATGCCCGAGCCAGCCCCGGCATCGGGGCGCCTGGCGCGGCGTTGGGTAGGACTGCTGCCATAGGTGCGTCTGCTGGATGGAGAGGGCTGGATCACGGAATGATGCTCTCAGGCATCATATTTGTAAAGCCGTTTGTCGCCCCGAGGAAACGATTGTACTCCCCAGTGTTGCGTTTGCCGCACGAGTGCGCGGATTAGTGGGCGCGCTTTCCGGAGGGGCGTATCAATTTGACGACTTTGATGGCCTGGTCGTGCACTTGCACCACTTCGATGATGCAGTTGGCGACCTTGATGCTGATCGGCGCGTCTGGAATTTCTTGCAACAGTTCCAGCATCAGGCCGTTCAGGGTCTTGGGGCCGTCCAGCGGGAAGTTCAGGCCGAGGCGCTTGTTGATGTCGCGCAGCGCGGTCGCGCCTTCCAGCAGGCACTCGCCTTGCTCGGTCCAGCCGAAGGTATCGGCGCGGGCCGCGCCCGGCATCGATGTCGTAAATTCACCGATCATTTCCTCGATGATATCGTCCAGGGTGACCAGGCCCTGCACCTCGCCGTACTCGTCGACGATGATGCCCAGCCTTTCCTTGTTCTCCTGGAAGTACTGGAGCTGGGTGAAGACGCCGGTGTCCTGCGGGATGAAGTAGGGCGTGCTCAGCAGCTCGCGGAAATGCTCGATCGTCAGCTCGTCTTCCTGGTTCAGCAGCGCCACCGCCTTGCGCACGTGCAGGATGCCGATGATGCGGTTGATCTCGCCTTCATAGACGGGCAGCTTGTTGTGGTAGCAGGTGGTCAGCTCGCGCTTGATTTCGTCGACCGTCAGCTCCAGGTTCAGCGCCTCGATCTGCGAGCGCGGCGTCATGATGTCCTCGACCGAGATGGTTTCCAGGTCGAACAGGTTGAGCAGGATGCTCTTGTGTTTTTGCGGGATGAAGTTGCCGCCTTCCAGCACGATCGAGCGCAGCTCTTCCGGCGACAGGCGCGCCTCGTGCGCGTGGGCGCCGGCCTTGATGCGGAACAGCTTGAGCACCAGCGAGACGAACAGGTTGACGAACCAGATCACCGGCTTGGCCAGCGTCATCAGCGGCTTGAGCACCATGCTGGTGGGCAGGGCGATCTTTTCCGGGAAGGTGGCGCCGATGACTTTCGGCGAAATCTCGGCGAACACGATCAGCAGGAAGGCCACCACGCCGGTGGAGATGGTGATGACGTTGTCGTCATGGCCGAAGGACTGGATGGCGATGGCGGTGACCAGCGCGGTGGCCATGGCGTTGATCAGCGTATTGGCGATCAGCACCAGCGACAGCAGCTTGTCGGTGCGGTCGAGCAGCCACAGGGTGGTGATGGCGCCGCGGCTGCCGCGCTTGGCCATATGGCGCAGGCGATAGCGGTTGGCCGCCATCAGCGCGGTTTCGGCCATGGCGAAGAAGGCCGAGCACAGTATCAGGAGGGCGAGCGCAAGAAATTGCACCCAAAACGGCACGGTATCCAAGGGTCACCGTAAAGAATCTTGCATGGGAAACTGGTCGGCCTGATCACTGCACCGGCCCAGACGACATGGCCAAAAACGTGGCCACAGAGCTACGGATTCTAAGGCAAGCCCGGCTTACATGCAAGTTTGCCTATCTTAGCTGGGGGTCAAGTCTGACAATCGGACACGTGCTCAGTCGTAGGCGGCCGCAACGGCTGAGCACGTGTCCGAATGTCAGACTTGACCCCGGGGTTTTTGCAACATGATGGCGAGGGCGGCGGTGGGGGCGCCGTTTTCCTGGCGGGCGGTCAGTGATTCGGCGGCTTTGAGCTGGAAGCCGGTCGCGGCGGCCAGGCGCTCGATGTAGGCCTGCGTGTGGGCGTAGCGGTTCGATGGCAGCAGCACGAAGTCGGCGCCGTCGCCCGCTTCGACCGTGAAGCAGAAGTGGCCGCCCTCGCGCAAGGCGCGTTGCACGCCGGCGAAGACCGGCGCCAGGTCGCCGATGTAGACGAAGACGTCGGCCGCCACCGCCAGGTCCCATGCATCGTGCTGGCCGTCCAGGTAGCTCACCAGGTCGTCGCGGGCCAGGCTGTCGTACAGCTGGCGCTCGGCGGCCTTGTCCAGCATCTGCTGAGACAGGTCGACGCCCGCCAGGCTGCGCGAGTAAGCCTTCAGGTACGGTCCGCACAGGCCGGTGCCGCAGCCCAGGTCCAGCGTATCCAGCTGTTCCGCGCCTACGCTGCTGCGGATCAGCCCATCCAGATAGGATGGCGTCTGGTAGTCCAGCACTTCCACCAGATGCTGGTCGAAGTGGTTGGCGTACTGGTCGAACAGCGAGCGCACGTAGTCGGCCGGCAGTACGGCGGGCGTGTCGCCCACGCCCAGCGAGGCCAGCGCGAAGGCGATGGTTTCGGGATTGTCGCCATGCGCCAGCGCGGCGCGGTAAGCGGCGATGGCCTCGTCATTGCGCTGCATCGAGCGCAGCGTGTTGCCGCGCGCGTAGTGGGCCAGCGCGTAGTCCGGCTTGAGCGCCAGCGCCTGGTCGTAGCTGTCCAGCGCGGCGTCGAAGATGCCCAGCCGCTGCAAGGCCGCGCCCTGGCCGTTGTAGGCCTCGGCCCATTGCGGCCGCAGATGGATGGCGCGGTCGAAGCTTTCCACCGCTTCCGGCAGCAGGCGCAGGCAGTGCAGCGCGTTGCCGCGCGCGAACCAGGCGTCGGCGTTGCGGTCTTTAATATGCAGCGCATCTTCCGCCGCGCCCAGCGCGTCGAGATAGCGGCCCTGGTCTTGCAGCACGATGGCGCGGTTGCAGTGGGCTTCGGCGTAGGAGGGCTGGATCGCCAGCGCGCGCTGGTAGCTCAGCAGTGCTTCATCGAGCCGGCCCAGCCGGCGCAGCGCGTTGCCGCGATTGCTCCATGCCATCGCGTAATCGGCTTGCAGGGCAATGGCGCGGTCGTGGCTGGTCAGCGCCTCGTCGGCGCGGCCGGCGTCGAGCAGCGCCACGCCGAGATTGGAGTGGGCCTTGGCTTGCATGCCATCGACTTCGATCGCTTGCGAGATCAGCGCGATGGCCGCCAGCGCGTCGCCTTGCTGGCGGGCGATCACGCCCAGCAGATGCAGCGCGTCGAATTGGCGCGGGTCAAGTTCCAGCACCTGGCGGTACAAGGCCTGTGCCGGCTCCAGCCGGCCCTGCTGATGCAGTTCCACGGCTTGTTGCAGAAAGGACGCAATCAGCGCCGAATTAGTTCCAGTCATAGTGCCGGCATCTTAGCCGATGCGCGTCTGGCGCGGCTGAATTCTCTCCAATTGTTATCTTTTGATAAGTTTGTCAAGCATGGTAGTATTTTTGGAAATCAAAAATACTGGGGCAATAAATGAAAAGAATACTGGCCAGCGCGATCTGCGCGATATTGCCGTTGATGTCCCAGGGCGCAGCGCCCGCGTTGATACCGATCCAGGCCTTTGTCGAGGAAGATCAGTACAACAACCCGCAAATCTCGCCCGACGGCAAGCATCTGGCCGTGACCGTACGTGTGCGACAAGGCGCGCGCACGGTGCCTATGCTGTCGTTCTTCAGCTTGCCGGGCATGACCTTGGAAAGCACGGTGCGCATGCCCGCGTTTATCGTGCCGGCCAGTTACGAATGGACCAGCAATACCCGCGTGGTGGTCGAGCAAGCGAAAGAGTACGGCTCCCGCGAGGCGCCGCGGCGCAACGGCGAGGTCGTGGCGATGGACTACGACGGTACGCATCAAATCTACATGCATGGTTACCAGATGCTCACGCTGTCCAAGCAAAATGCCCGTTACGGCAACGATTGGGCCTATGCCACGGTCGTTGGCACGCCGGAGGTGCGTAACGGCCACGTATATATTGCGAGCTATCCGTGGGAGCATGAATACAGCGCGCTTTACGACTTTGACAGCCGCAATGCCATCCGCAAGCTGATGGCTGAACTGCCGTCGCCCGACGCCAGCTTCATCCTGCACCACAATGACAAGCCCGGCTACGCGGCGTCCAGCGACAAACAAGGGCTTTTCCAGCTGTGGCGCTTTGACGAGGCCACCGAAAAATGGAGCGTCGAGGAGCAGCCCAAGGGAACGCGGCTGGTGCCCGCCGCCTTCAGCGCCGACGAAAAAGATTTCATTGGCTGGTACTCGGAGAACGGTGGCGCGAGCAAGCTGATACGCCAGAATGTCGCCACCGGCCAGCGCAAGACGATCGCGGAGGATGCGCATGGCAGCATGGGCAACCTGATGTACGATGCCAAAGGTGTCGCGCCGATCGGCGCCTTCACCAATTCGGGCCGGCCGCGCATGGTCTATATCGAGCCGTCGCATCCGGATGCTGTTCTGCATCGCGACCTGAGCGCGCAGTTCCCGGACGCCTCCGTCAAGTTGATCAGTGCCACCGCCGACGGCAACACCTTGCTGGCGCTGGTGCACAGCGACCGCGATCCCGGCGTGGTCTATCTGTACGACCGCAAGACCAACAAGGCCGACCTGCTGCTGACCTACATGGCAGCGATCGATCCTGACGCCATGGCGCCGCGCCTGCCGATCAGCTATACGGCGCGCGACGGTCTGCGTATCGACGGCTTCCTGACCATGCCGCCGGCCAAAGGCGAGGGCAAGCCACCGCTGATCCTGATTCCGCACGGTGGGCCGCATGGTCCCTTCGACGACTGGTATTTCGACACCGACGCGCAGTTCCTGGCCAGCCGTGGCTACGCGGTACTGCAAGTGAATTATCGTGGATCGGGAGGGCGCGGTGACCGGTTCATGCAAGCCGGCTATCGCCAGTGGGGCGACAAGATCATGGATGATCTGGTCGATGGCGTGCAGTGGGCGGTCGGGCAGGGCAAGGTGGATGGCACGCGCATGTGCGTCTACGGCGCCAGCTTCGGCGGCTACGCGGCGATGACGCTGGCCGCGCGCGAGCCGGACCTGTTCAAGTGCGCGGTCGGCTACGCGGGCGTCTACGACTTGCCGCTGCTGTACAAACGCGATGCGTCGATCCTGGAGGCCCGGACCAGCAATACGTACAAGCGCTGGGTCGGTGAAGATCCGGTCGAACTGGCGCGCCTCTCGCCGACGCGGCGGGCGGCCAGCATCAAGGCCGGGGTGCTGCTGATCCATGGCGGCAAGGACGAGCGGGCACTGAAGGAGAACGCCTTCCGCATGAAGGAGGCGTTGGAAAAAGCCGGACATCCGCCTGAATGGTACTACGTCGATTACGAAGGCCACGGCTTCTACGACACCGCCAACCGGGCCGAGGTCTATCAGCGCATGGAGACCTTCTTCGCCAAGTACCTCGGCAAACCCAAATAATCAGCTGCCGCGATAGGTCGAATACGCCCACGGCGAAACGACCAGCGGCACGTGGTAGTTCTGGTCGGCGCTGGCGATGCCGAAGGCCAGCGTCACCTCGTCGATAAAGCGCGGTTCCGGCAGATCCACACCCTGCGCCGCGAAGTAGGCGCCGGCGCCGAACACCAGCTCATACTTCCCTGGCTTCATGGTCGCGCCTTCCAGCAGCGGCACGGCGCAACGGCCGTCGGCGTTGGTGACGTCGGTTTTCAGCAACTCGCGGCCCTGCGCCGTGACGGCGTACAAGGCCACCTTGACGCCGACGCCTGGTTTGCCGACGGTGATATCGAGAACGTGTGTACTAAGCTTGCCCATGGTAAGTCCTATATCGGTAGGTAATAAGTATCTATTGGACAAATCATATACCGATGCTGTTCTACGCATATATGATTGTAGATATATTCCTCATAGACTAACCAGCCTGCGCCCATGACCACTTACAACAACTACCCACGCGACCTGATCGGCTACGGCCCGAAACCACCTCACGCCCAGTGGCCCAACCGGGCCCGCGTCGCCCTGCAATTCGTGTTGAACTACGAAGAGGGCGGCGAGAACAACGTGCTGCACGGCGATGCCGGATCGGAGACCTTCCTGTCCGAGATCATCGGCGCCGCCTCGTTCAGCAACCGCCACCTGAGCATGGAATCGATCTACGAGTACGGCTCGCGCGCCGGCTTGTGGCGCCTGCTGCGCATGTTCGAGGAGCGCAAGCTGCCGCTGACGGTGTTCGGCGTGGCGATGGCGCTCAAGCGCCACCCGGAAGCGGTGGCCGCCTTCCAGGAACTGGGCCACGAAATCGCCTGCCACGGCCTGCGCTGGATCTCCTATCAAAACATGGACGAAGCCACCGAGCGCGCCCACATGAAGGAAGCGGTGCAGATCATCCGCGAGCTGACCGGCAGCGCGCCGCAGGGCTGGTACACCGGCCGCGATTCGCCGCAGACCAAGCGCCTGGTGGTGGAACACGGCGGCTTCCGCTACGACGCCGACAACTACAGCGACGACCTGCCATTCTGGCAAAAGGTCGACTACACTGATGCAGAGGGCAAGGCCGCCGTCGCGCCGCAGCTGATCGTGCCGTACACGCTGGACACCAACGACATGCGCTTCGCGGCCGCGCAAGGCTTCAACTCGGGCACGCAGTTCTTCGACTACCTGAAGGACGCCTTCGACGTGTTGTACGCCGAGGGCGACCCGGACGGCCTGAATCAGCCGAAGATGCTGTCGATCGGCCTGCACTGCCGCATCGTCGGCCGCCCGGCGCGCGCCGCGGCGTTGGCGCGCTTCCTCGATTACGTGCAAAAGCACGATAATGTGTGGATCACCCGTCGTATCGATATTGCCGAACATTGGCGCAAAACCCATCCATTCGCAGGTTGAGGCACAGATGTCAGAACCGATTCGTTTTTACTATCAGGGCGCGGTTCGGGAAATCTCCGGCGCCGCGCCAACGCGTACTGTGCTCCAGCACTTGCGCGAGGACCTGCATTGCACCGGCACCAAGGAAGGCTGCGCCGAAGGCGATTGCGGCGCCTGCACCGTGGTGGTCGGCAGCTTGAATGCCGACGGCCAGCTGGAAATGAAGGCCGTGAACTCGTGCATCCAGTTCGCGCCCACGCTGGACGGCAAGGCCTTGTTCACCGTGGAGGACCTGCAGCAGCCGGACGGCGCGCTGCACCCGGTGCAGCAGGCGATGGTGGAATGCCATGGTTCCCAGTGCGGTTTCTGTACGCCCGGTTTCGTCATGTCCCTGTGGGGCATGTACCTCGACAAGGACGGCCAGCCCGCGCAGCGCAAGGAGATCGACGACTGCCTGTCCGGTAACCTGTGCCGCTGCACCGGCTACCGTCCGATCATCGAGGCCGCGCACCGCATGACCGAATTGCCGAAGGTCGGCTTCGACCGCGCAGCGTTGACCGAACAGCTGCGCGCCCTGCAGCGCAACGCCGGCGCCAGCTACACCGCGCGCGGCCAGACCTTCCACGCGCCGCGCACCCTGGATGAACTGGTGGCCCTGCGCGCCGCGCATCCGAAAGCCACGCTGCTGTCGGGTTCCACCGACGTCGGCCTGTGGGTCACCAAGCAGATGCGTGAGCTTGGCGACATCATTTATCTCGGCCACGTCAGCGCGCTGCAAACCGTCAGCGAGGCGGACGGCATGCTGCACATCGGCGCCGGCGTATCGCTCAATGATGCGTACGAGGCCTTATGCCGCCTGTATCCGTCGCAACTGGGCGAGATGTGGCAGCGCTTCGCGTCGCTGCCGATCCGTAACGCCGGCACGCTGGGCGGCAACGTCGCCAACGGTTCGCCGATCGGCGATTCGATGCCGTGGATGATAGCCGTCGGCAGCGACGTGGTGCTGCGCGGCCCGGCTGGCGAGCGCGTGATGCCGCTGGAAGCGTTCTATCTCGATTATCAGAAAAAAGACATGCGGCCCGACGAATTCGTGGCCGCCGTGCGCGTGCCGCTGCCGCGCGAGGGTGTGCAGTTCCGCACCTACAAGCTGGCCAAGCGCTTCGACCAGGATATCTCGGCGGTCTGCGCCGCGTTCGCGTTCAAGCTCGATGGCGAGCATATCGTCGAGGCCCGCATCGCCTTCGGCGGCATGGCCGCCACGCCGCGCCGCGCCGCCCGCGCCGAAGCGTCGTTGACGGGCCTGAGCTGGAGCGAAGCCAACCTGCGCGTGGCGATGGACATGCTGGCGCAGGACTTCGCGCCGCTGTCGGACATGCGCGCCTCCAGCACCTACCGCATGCAGACGGCGCAGAACCTGCTGCGCCGCTTCTGGTTCGAAACCCGCGCCGACGCGCCATTGGCGGCCGATGCCGTCAACGCCTTCGCCTGCCGCGCCTGAAAGGAGCCATCATGAATCAACCAGTCGCTCCCTCGCTGCTCGCCGCGCAAGCGTGGAAGGCGGTCGGCGTCGCCCGTCCGCACGAATCGGCCGAGCTGCACGTGCTCGGCCAGGCCACCTACACCGACGATATCCCTGAGCTGCAAGGCACGCTGCATGCGGCGCTGGGCCTGTCGTCCAAGGCCCATGCGCGCATCAACGCGATGGACCTGGCGCCGGTGCGCAATTCGCCCGGCGTAATGGCGGTCTACACCGCTGAAGACATCGTTGGCACCAACGATTGCGGTCCCATCATCCATGACGATCCTATCCTGAGCGCGGGCGAGGTGATGTATGTCGGCCAGCCGATCTTCATCGTCGTCGCCGATACCCACGACAACGCCCGCCGCGCCGCGCGCCGCGCCGTGATCGGTTACGACGAACTGCCGGCTATCTTCACGCCGCAGGAAGCCAAGGCCGCGCAGTCGTATGTGCTGCCGCCGATGCATCTGAAGCGTGGCGATTATCAGACGGCGTTCGAGCAGGCGCCCAACGTGGTCAAGGGCCAGCTGTTTGTCGGCGGTCAGGAGCAGTTTTACCTGGAAGGCCAGGTCGCCTACGCGATTCCGA
Source organism: Duganella sp. S19_KUP01_CR8 (assembly GCF_036688705.1). NCBI lineage: Bacteria > Pseudomonadati > Pseudomonadota > Betaproteobacteria > Burkholderiales > Oxalobacteraceae > Duganella > Duganella sp. S19_KUP01_CR8. Next base: position 175,478 of record NZ_JAQQPR010000001.1, read on the forward strand.
AGGAAGACCACGGCATGCTGGTGCAGTGTTCGACGCAGCACCCTAGCGAGATGCAGCACGTGGTGGCGCATGCGCTTGGCGTGCATGCGCACAAGGTGCTGGTTGAATGCCGCCGCATGGGCGGTGGCTTCGGCGGCAAGGAGTCGCAATCGGCGTTGTGGGCAGCTTCGGCCAGCATCGCTGCGGCCAAGCTGCGCCGCCCGGTCAAGCTGCGCGCCGACCGCGACGACGACATGCTCGTCACCGGCAAGCGCCATTGCTTCTTCTACGAATACGAAGTCGGCTACGACGACAGCGGCAAGATCCTCGCCGCCAAGGTCGACATGACTTTGCGTTCCGGCTTCTCGGCGGATTTGTCCGGCCCTGTGGCCACGCGCGCGGTCTGCCACTTCGATAACACCTACTATCTGTCGGACGTGGATATCCGCGCCGGCTGCGGCAAGACCAACACCCAGTCGAATACCGCTTTCCGCGGCTTCGGCGGCCCGCAGGGTGCGATCGCCATCGAATATATCGTCGACGAAATCGCCCGCAACCTGGGACGCGATGCGCTGGATATCCGCCGCCTGAATTTCTACGGCAAGACCGAGCGCAATGTCACGCCGTACGGCCAGGAGATCGTCGACAACGTGATCGAGGCGCTGACGGCGGAGCTGGAGCAGACCAGCGAATACCGCGCCCGCCGTGCGGCTGTCGAAGCCTACAACGCCACCAGTCCGGTGCTTAAGAAAGGGCTGGCGTTGACGCCGCTGAAGTTCGGCATCGCCTTCAACGTCACGCACCTGAACCAGGCAGGCGCGTTGGTGCATGTGTATGTGGACGGCTCGGTGCTGGTCAATCACGGCGGCACGGAGATGGGGCAGGGTATCAACACCAAGGTGATGCAGGTGGTGGCGCATGAACTGGGTCTCGACCTGGATCACGTGCGCGCCACGGCCACGGATACCAGCAAGGTCGCCAACACTTCGGCGACGGCCGCCTCCACCGGCGCCGACTTGAACGGCAAGGCGGCGCAGGATGCCGCGCGCCAGATCCGTGAACGCCTGACAGCCTTTGCCATCAAGCTGTATGGCGACGAGGACGGCGTGCCGGTGCAGTTCTTCAACAACGCCGTGCATGTGAACGGCCATGTGGTGCCGTTCGCTGAGCTGGTGCAAAAGGCCTATCTGGCGCGGGTGCAGCTGTGGTCTGACGGCTTCTACGCCACGCCGGGCCTGCACTGGGATCCGAAGACGATGAACGGGCATCCATTCTCGTACTATGCCTACGGCGCTGCGGTCTCCGAAGTAGTGGTCGATACGCTGACCGGCGAATGGAAGCTGCTGCGCGCGGATGCCTTGTACGACGCCGGCCGCTCGCTCAATCCCGCCATCGACCTTGGTCAGGTGGAAGGCGCCTTCATACAGGGCATGGGATGGCTGACCACCGAGCAGCTGTGGTGGAACCCGGCCGGCAAGCTGATGACGCATGCGCCATCGACTTACAAGATCCCCGGCGTGTCCGACTGCCCGGAGGACTTCCGCGTGCGGCTGTTCGACAACGGCAACGTCGAGGACAGCATCCACCGCTCCAAGGCCGTCGGCGAGCCGCCGCTGCTGCTGCCGTTTTCGGTGTTCTTCGCGATTCGCGATGCGATTTCCGCTGTCGGCGGGCACCGCGTCAATCCGCCGCTGAACGCTCCGGCGACCAGCGAGGAGATCCTGCGCGCCGTGGCTGCCGTGGAAATGGCAGCCTGAGGATATCGACATGAACGAGTGGCTGACAACTGTGATGGCGGAACCGGCGGTGCTGGTGACGGTGGCGATCGTCGAGGGCTCCGGCCCGCGCGAACCCGGCGCCCGCATGCTGGTCACGGCTGGCGGCCAGGTCGACACCATCGGCGGCGGCCATCTGGAGATGTGCGCGGTCGATGTCGGCCGCAGCATGCTGAAAAGCGCCGCCAAGACAGGCGAGGGTGTGCATGCACGGCTGGAGCGGTACGCGCTCGGTCCGTCACTGGGCCAGTGCTGCGGCGGAGTCGTGCACCTTGCGTTTGAGTTGATCGATACTGCATTGGCCGACGTGATGGCCAGCCTGCGCAAGCGCTGGCGCGAGGACAGCTGGCGACTCAGCGCCATCGACGGCACGCCGGTCTCGCTGCTGCTGGACGCCAGCGGCGCGGTCGTCGCCGGCACAGGCACAGGCACGAGCGCCGGTTCCGGCCCGCGCTCCGACTTCGACTTCGTCGGCGGCGCCGCCATCTTCGGCCCCGCTTATCCATCGGTCGATCGCCAACGCGGCACCCACATCCTGCGTGATACCGCAGGCCGCCGCTGGCTGGCCGATCTCTGCCTGGCTCCGCGTTCGCATTTGCTGCTGTTCGGCGCCGGCCATGTCGGCGCGGCCATCGTCCGCATGCTGGGCGAGCTGCCGTGCACCGTCACCTGGGTCGACGAGCGCGAGGACATGTTCCCGGCTACGATACCCGCCAACGTCACCGTCGAAGCCACCGACGCACCTGAAGCATTGGTGGCCGCCGCCCCCGCCGGTGCAAGCTATCTGGTGATGACCCACAGCCACGCGCTGGATCAACTGCTCAGCGAAGCAATCCTGGCCCGCGCCGACGTCAGCTGGTTCGGCCTGATCGGCTCTAAGACCAAGCGCGTGCAGTTCGAGCGCCGCATGGCCGCGCGCGGCCTGCCGGAGGAGCGCATCGCCGCCATGGTCTGCCCGATCGGCATCGCCGGCATCACCAACAAGCTGCCCGCCGCGATTGCCGCCTCTGTCTGCGCGCAACTGCTGATGGTGTGGGAGGCGCAGCAAATCGCCGCCCTCGAAACTGACGCACGCAATGGGCAAACCCCAATCGCGCCGGTGCGCCTGGTCGCTTCGCGCTAGAATCAGCACTCCTCTTCAGGACATCGCCATGCCTAACAACTTGCAAGCCTACCGCGGCAGCTTGCTGCACTTTGTCGCCGATCCGGCGTTCAGCGCGCAGTCCCACGAATGGCATGAAGACGGCCTGCTGATCGTCGCCGACGGCAAGGTGCAGGCGGCCGGCGACTACGCCGCGCTGCGCGCCACGCTGCCGCCAGGGACCGAGCTGCACGACTACAGCGGCAAGCTGCTGATGCCCGGCTTTATCGACACCCACGTGCACTATCCGCAGACCGACATGATCGCCTCGCCGTCGGAAGGCCTGCTGCCCTGGCTGGAAACCTACACCTTCCCGACCGAGCGGCAGTTCGAAGACCCGGCTCATGCCGCCGGCGTGGCCGACTTCTTCCTCGACGAGCTGCTCCGCTGCGGCACCACCACCGCCATGGTCTACTGCACCGTGCACCCGCAGTCGGTGGACGCCTTCTTCGCCGCCAGCGAGCAGCGCGGCCTGCGCATGGTGGCGGGGAAGGTGATGATGGACCGGAACTGCCCCGAGTTCCTGCGCGACACCGCCGAATCCAGCGCCCGCGACACCGAGGCGCTGATCCAGCGCTGGCACAAGCGCGGCCGCGCGCTGTACGCGATCACGCCGCGCTTCGCGCCCACCTCCACCGGGGAACAGCTGCAACTGGCGGGCGAGCTGGCGCGCGCCTATCCGGACACCTACATCCAGACCCACGTGTCCGAGAACGAGGCCGAATGCGCGTGGGTGCGCGAGCTGTTCCCCAATTCGCGCAGCTACATCGACGTCTACGACGGCTACGGCATGCTGCGGCCGCGCGCCATGTACGGCCACTGCATCTGGCTCAATGAACAGGACCGCGTCCGCATGGCGCAAACGCAGTCGGCCGCCGCCATCTGCCCGACCTCCAACCTGTTCCTCGGCAGCGGCCTGTTCGACTTCGAACGCGCCGACCAGGCGGGCTTGCTGCTGTCGCTGGCGACCGATGTGGGCGGCGGCACTTCATTCTCGATGTTGCAAACGATGAATGAAGCCTATAAAGTAGCGCGACTGAAGGGCAGTTACCTGCCGGCCTTGCGGATGTTCTACCTGGCTACCCTGGGCGCCGCCCGCAGCATGCAGCTGGACGGCACGATCGGCAATTTCGCCGCCGGAGCCGAGGCGGATTTCATCGTGCTCGATCCGCAGGCCACGCCGCTGCTGCAACGACGGACCGCGCGCGGTGAGAGCCTGGAAGAACTGCTGTTCGCGCTGGCCCTGCTGGGCGACGACCGCGCGGTGGCGGCGACCTGGTCGGCCGGCCGCCAGGTGCATGCCCGCGTAATGACTTAATTCACATTGGAAGACACATGCAAAAAAATATCGCCAGCCTGAAGGCCGCCGCCATTGCCGCCGCCCTGTTCTGCGCCTTGCCGCACGGCGCGCAAGCGGCCAGCAACGAGGAGATCACCAAGCGCCAGTTCGCCGCGCTGGTCTCGGGCCCGGAGCCAAAGACGGCCGAGCTGACGATGTTCCTGACCATGATGCCCAAGGGCGGCGACCTGCACCACCACTATTCGGGCGCGATCTACGCCGAGCAGTACCTGGAGTGGGTGGACAAGGAAGGCTTTTGCGTCAACAAGGTCACCTACCAGATCGACACCAACAAGGCCGACACCACCGCCGAGCAGGCCAAGCCGCTGGCCGACCGCGTCTGCCTGTCCGGCCAGGACGTGATGAACAATAACACCGTGCTGGCCAACCTGTTGCAGCGCTGGTCCGACAAGGACTTCTACAACCACGGCGCGCTGCAGTCGCCGCCGGACCGCCAGTTCTTCGACACCTTCGGCTACTTCAACGCGGTGGCCTCGACCAATGCGGCGGACGGCCTGCATCGCCTGAAGCAGCGCGCCATCCAGGAAAACCTGAGCTACATCGAGACCATCTACGAGATCGCGCCGATGGCGCAAGACGCCGCGTTCGACCAGAAGGCCGCCGCCGGCGGCATCACCGACGCCGACCTGGCCGGCTACGCCGCCACGCTGGACACCAACGGCGCCTTCCAGGGCTGGATCAGCGCCTACCTGAAAAATGTCGACACCGCCGGCGCCGGCATCGACGACGCCAACTTCACGCTGCGCTACCAGCCGTTCGCGCTGCGCTTCCTGACGCCGTCGCAGGTGTTTTCGCAGATGGTGTCGAGCTTCAAGCTGGCGCTGTCGAATCCGAAAATCGTCGGCGTCAACATCGTCGGCCAGGAGAGCGTCTACGTCTCGATGCACGACTATGCGCTGCACATGCAGATGTATAAATTCCTGAAAGCCAGGCATCCAAGCGTGAAACTGGCGCTGCATGCGGGCGAGCTGGCGCTGGGCGTGGTGCCGCCGGAAGGCTTGACCTTCCACATCAAGGACGCCATCGACGTCGCCGGCGCCAGCCGCATCGGCCACGGCATCGACATCGCCCACGAGACCGACTCGCTGGCGATCATGAAAAAAATGCACGACAAGCAGATCGCCGTCGAGGTCAACCTGACCAGCAACCAGTTCATCCTGGGCGTCAAGGGCGAAGCCCATCCGGTCACCCTGTACCGCAAATACGGTGTGCCGTTCGTGCTGTCGACCGACGATGCCGGCGTGTCGCGCAACAACCTGTCCGGCGAGTACGTGCTGTACGCCGCCCGCTACAAGCCGGACTACGCCGAGATTAAGAAATTGTCCTACGACAGCATCCGCTATTCCTTCCTGGCTGATGCTGATAAACAACGTTTATTGACGGTATTGAACGGTAAATTCGCCAAATTCGAAGCCGCCATCGCCGCCGCGCCGGTCGCCAAGGGCCGCTGAGCACGGCTCCACGGCCGGCCCCAGGCGGCCGTGGATGTTGCGCTGCCGCGACGAGAGTATTAGTGTTACTTATCTAAATTCCCCTTCGGGCCGCCTGCCGGGCGGCTTGTCATCTTTGTCATACTCTGCTGAAGTGTGGCAACATTGCGACAAAATCAGGCTGCTACGCACCAGTTTTGCGCATTTCCCGAGTGAAAATATTTCAAGTGGTGCAGGGGCCACTATAATGCTCCCCTTAAAGATGCCGCTCCGCTTACCGAGTGGAACCTGCGCGGTTCAGCGCCCCATTTATATCGCTTTCGTATAAATTCCTAAAGTAAATCGTATTTGTCACACATTTTTTGCTGATGCATAGTTGTTTGAGATGCTTCAAAGCTGTCAATTTTGTTGGCGTTTTGAGGGTGTTGCATGCAAATGTCAGTCAGGCAAGATCATGACATTCTGATCAACTGACCGCTTGTCATGTTGATGAAATATTTACTGGTTACAATTTTGTGATGTCATGGGCACATTGTGTCAAGAATGTGACCGCAGGCCATAAGCCCGCCCGGTCCAGAGGCATCGCTAGAACACAATAAATTTTTTTACATAAACTGGGAGTTCCCTTAATGCAATCCGCCGTTAAACACAATCCGACGCTACGTCTGAGCCTGGTCGCTCTGGCCTGCCAGATGGTCTGCATGGGTGCCGCGTTCGCACAGTCCGACGCCGCCCCTGCCGCCAAGCCAGCCACCGAAACCGTGACCATCACCGGCCGTAAAGTCGGTATGGGCCTGATGGTGCAGGAAGATGTGCCAAAAGCACGCTCGACCGTTACCGCCGAGGAACTGGCGAAACAGCGTCCTACCGGTAACGCCTACGACGCCCTGGCCCTGCTGCCAGCGGTGAACACCTACAGCTACGACGCGACCGGCCTGTTCGGCGGCGGTCTGACCCTGCGCGGCTTCAACAGCGACCAGATCGGTGCGACCATTAACGGCGTCCCAGTGAATGACTCGGGTAACTTCGCCGTGTTCCCACAAGAATACGTCGACCAGGAAAACACCTGCACCACCTTCGTGACCCAGGGTTCGACCGACGTCGACTCCCCGCAAGTTGGCGCCACCGGTGGTAACTTCGGCATCACCACCTGCGAACCAGAAGACAAGCAGCGCTTCCGCATCGCCCAGACCCTGGGTACGCTGAGCATGTTCAAAACCTATATGCGCTACGACACCGGCCGCTTCTGGGACAACAAGGCCAAGGTCTTCGTCTCGGTATCGCAAGCCAAGTCGGACAAGTGGAAAGGCGCCGGCGAAGCCAATCGCAAGCACATGGACATCGGCTTCAACTACGACTGGGATCGCTTCAACTACATCCACGGTACCGTGTTGTATAACCGCGCCGTCAACAACAACTTCAGCACCTTCAACCTGGCTGACCTGGCGAAGAACGGTTACCACTACGACTACAGCACCACCTTCATCGGCCACGCACCAGCGAGCCCAGGCAAGGCTGTAAGCGATCCGGCACAGAACAACGCCGACTCCTTCTACAAGCTGTCGCTGAACCCGTTCGAGAACGTGATTGCTTCGGCAACCGCCAAGTTCCGCATCGGCGAAAACACCGACATCAAGTTCCTGCCTTACTTCTGGTACGGCTACGGCACCGGCGGCGTGCAGCAGAAGCTGCAACAGGAAAATGCTTTCCTGAACCCGGCCACCGGCAAATTCGTCGGCCAGGACTTGAACGGCGACGGCGACACCCTGGACAAAGTCTGGGTGTACAGCGGTTCGATCACCCGTACCCAGCGTCCGGGCGCTTCGGTTTCCGTGACCCACAACTGGGACAACCACCAGATCCTGGCGGGCTTCTGGTATGAGCGCGCTACCCACAAGCAAACCGGCCCGATGGAAAAAATCGGCGCCAACGGCGAGCCTACCGACATCTGGCTGCGTGATGGCCTGGTCACCCGTCCTGACGGTTCGCTGTACGAATCGCGCAACTGGAAAAGCATCTCGACCGCCTTCCAGGCGTTCATCCAGGACACCGCCACCTTCATGGACGACAAGCTGACCGTCAACGTAGGCCTGCGTAGCCCGCACGTCAAGCGCGACTTCACCAACTACGCCAACGAAGGCAACAGCCAGACCGCGCCGAACTCGGGCGTCACCTACAACTACAACAAGACCTACTCGACCTTGCTGCCACAGTTGGGCCTGCGCTATCGCATCACCAACGACGACCAGCTGTTCGCCAGCCTGGCCAAGAACATGAAGGCGCCACCTAACTTCGTGTACTCGACCACCAACGGCAACCTGTCGCTGATCAACAATCTGCCGACCCTGCTGGGCGATGTGCGTCAAGAAACCTCGATGAACCTGGACATGGGCTACCGTCACCAGACGACCGCCATCACCACCCAGGCCACCATCTTCTTCAGCGACTTCAAGGATCGCCAGGCAACCGCCTTCGACCCGAACTCGCAAACCTCCACGCTGACCAACGTCGGCAAGGTGAAGAACAAGGGCTTCGAAGTTGAAGCGGGTAACACCCCGGTCAACGGCTGGTCGTTCTACGCTTCGCTGGGTTACAGCAGCAGCGAGATCCAGGAAAACCTGCAAGCCGGCAAGGGCATCTACCTGCCAACCAAGGGCAACCAGTTCCCACTGACCCCGAAATGGAAAGGCGGCCTGTCGGCTTCGTACGAGACCAACAGCTGGTACACCCGTCTGAAAGCCAAAGTCACCAGCACCCAGCAGGCGACCCTGGCCAACGACGAACTGGTTCCTGGCTACACCACCGTCGACTTCGACGCTGGCTACCAGTTCCCAAGCGGCCAGTTCTTCAAGAATCCGAAGCTGACCCTGAACGTGTCGAACCTGCTGGATCGCGAATACCGCAATCCATCGTCGCAGTCGGTGACCAACGCCACCGCCTACCCAGGCGTGACCGCGAAGGGTGTGTTCTACTACCTGGGCGCTCCACGCGCTGTGTCGGCTACGCTGCGCGTCGACTTCTAAGTTAAGATACCGGTCTGGCGCACGCACTCTTGTGTACGTGCCAGACCTGATCTGACCGGCAGGCCTTCGGGCCTGTTGTCGTTTTCGGGCCGGATTGTTCGTCGATCCGGCCATATGCGAGCGCCGCGCGCGACGTTCGCATATGGCCGCCGCCATCAGGGCGGCTGCCGAATTCGGAGTAACGTTAGATGAGCAAGTTTCCCCTGCCGGCGCGCGCGCTGCGGCCCGTGCTGACGTGCGGCGCGGCGCTGGTCCTGTCTTCCTGCGCCTGGTTCAAGCCGGCGCTGCCTCCCGGCGTGGCGCAAGTCGAGTTGGTCACGCTGAACGATTTCCACGGCAATATCGAAGCGAGCAAATACGTGCTCGACAGCGCCTATGCATCCGGCGAACGCACCGTCATCGCCGGCGGCATCGACACGCTGGGCGCGGCGCTGCAGGCGTGGCGCAAGCAGGATCCCGAGCTGCTGCTGGTCGGCGCCGGCGACTTGATCGGCGCCAGTCCGGCGATCTCGTCGATGTGGGCCGACGAGCCGACCATCGGCGCGATGGACTTGCTGGGCCTGCGCGCCAGCTCGGTCGGCAACCATGAATTCGACGCCGGCCGCGTCGAGCTGCTGCGCCAGCAGCAGGGCGGCTGCAAATCGCCGCGCGCCGACAAGGCCTGCAAATTCGAGAACCCCTACGGCGGCGCGCAGTTCCAGTACCTGGCCGCCAACGTCATCGACATGGTGACCAAAAAACCGCTGCTGCCGGCCTACAAGATCGAGCAGGCACACGGCGTCAAGATCGGCTTCATCGGCGCGGTGCTGCGCGAGGCCACCGAGAAGGCGCCGGCCTCCGGCATCGCCGGCCTGGACTTCGCCGACGAGGCGGACGCCATCAATCGCCAGCTGCCGGAACTGCGCAAGCAGGGCGTGGGCGTGTTCGTGGTGCTGATCCACCAGGGCGGCCGCACCGTTGATAAATTCGACCAGCAGGAATGCAGCCATCTGAAGGGCCCGATCGTCGATGTGGTCAAGCGTCTCGATCCGGCGATCCGGCTGGTGATCAGCGGCCACTCGCACCGCGGCTACCTGTGCCGCGTGGACGGCCGCCTGGTGACGCAGTCCGACATGGGCGGCCACGTGATGTCGCGCATCCGCCTGACCGTCGATACCGCCAGCAATACGCTGCGCGATGTCAGCGCCAAGCAGGAAGTGATGATCCCCGGTACCTGGCCGGCCAATCCGGCGCTGGACGCCTACCTGAAAAAAGTCCGCGACCGCAGCGCCAGCGCGCTGGCGCGTCCGGTGGCGGCGCTGGCCGTGCCGAGCGTGCCGCGTGAAAAGCAGGATGACGGCGAATCGGCATTGGGCGACCTGGTCACCGACGCCACGCTGGCGGCGGGCCGCCCTTACGGCGCGCAGATCGCCTTCGTCAACAACGGCTCGCTGCGACATGACCTCGACACCAGCGCCGGCAACCGCGTCAACGTCGGCCAGTTGCTGGCGGCTTTGCCGTACACGAATTCGCTGGTGGTGATGAACCTGCGCGGCTCGCAGATCCGCGAACTGCTGGAGCAGCAGTGGAGCGGCGGCCGTGATATCACGCGCGGCCTGCTGCAAGTGTCGGATGGTTTCAGCTACGCCTGGGATCCGCGCCGCGGCGAAGGCGGTAAAGTGCTGCCCGACAGCCTGAAGCTGAACGGCCTGCCGATCGAGAACGGCACCGTCTACCGCGTGGTGGTCAACAACTTCCTGGCCGAGGGCGGCGATGCCTTCCCGGCCTTCACGCTGGGTGGCAACCGCGCCGAGACCAATATCCGCGACATCGACGCCCTGACCGATTACTTGACCCAGCGCGAGCAGTATGGCAAGCCGGCCGGCCGCAGCGAAACACAGGGCCGCATCAAGCGCCTGCAACAACCCTAGGAGTCACCATGCGTCGCGTTTTACTTTCCGTTTTGCTGCCAGCCCTGCTGGCGTCGGCCGTCCCTGCGCGCGCCGAGTTTTCGATCCCCGGTTTTGAACTGGTGCAGACCGCGCCAGTGGAAACGCCGCTGCACAGCAGCGACCTGCGCGACGCCGCCACCGTCTGGAGCGAGTTGTTCGACGGCGCCAAAAGCGAGATCGTGCTGGGCCAGTTTTATGTGGTCGGCCATGAGGGCAGCGTCTTCAACAAAGTGGTGGAGCGTCTGGCGGCCGCCGGCAAGCGCGGCGTCAAGATCCGCTTCCTGCTGGACCAGAAGGGCGTGGGCCTGTCGGACAAGGCCACCATCGAACAGCTCAAGGCGATACCGAACCTGGAACTGCGCATCATCGATTTCAACAAGCTGACCGGCAACGGCATCCTGCACGCCAAGTACATGGTGGTCGACGGCGCCAGCGCCTACATCGGCAGCCAGAACTTCGACTGGCGCTCGTTCGAGCATATCCACGAGACCGGCCTGCGCATCACCGATGCGAAGATCGTCGGCCAGGTGCTGGCGGTGTTCAACCAGGACTGGCGCGCGCAGGCGATCGCCGCGCAGGGCCAGGTGGCGCCGGCGCTGAACGTCAAGGCGACCACGCCGGACATCCATCAAGGCGCCTTCCTGCTGTCCAGCCCTAACCAGTTCAACCCGGCCGGCGTCGGCGATTCCGAAGCGGGCCTGCCGGCGCTGCTGGCCGAAGCCAGGAACGAGGTGCGGGTGCAGTTGCTGGACTACGCGCCGCTGAGCTATGGCCCGAAAGGCACGCGTCCTTACTATGCCGTGATCGACAACGCGGTGCGCGCCGCCGCCAACCGCGGCGTCAAGATCAAGTTGATGGTGTCGAACTGGAACCTGGAAGAACTGCCGCAGGTCTACCTGAAAAGCCTGGCCGTGCTGCCCAACGTGGAGATCCGCGTGGTCACGCTGCCGACCGCCAGCAGCGGCTTCATTCCGTTCGCGCGCGTCATCCACAGCAAGACCATGGTGATCGACAACCAGGTGGCCTGGGTCGGCACCAGCAACTGGAGCGGCGGCTACTTTGATTTGTCGCGCAACCTGGAAGTGGTGATGCGCAACGAGAAGATGGCGCAGCGCCTGGCCGCGCTGCACGAACAGACCTGGAGCTCGCCATATGCGCAGCCCCTGGACATCAACAAAAAATACGCCAAACCGGCCAAGGGCAGCCCTGAATGAACAAGCTTGTTTTAACCGTGGCGCTGAGCGGCGCCTTCATCTCCTTCAACGCCCACGCATGGGGCAATGACGGCCACCGCGCCGTCGGCGCCATCGCCGACCAGCTGATCCAGGGCAGCAATGCCGAGCAGCGCGTGAAGGCCTTGCTGCTGCCGGGCGAGAGCCTGGAAAAAGTCTCCATCTGGGCCGACTGCGTCAAGGGCACGTATTGCGGCCCGCAGAGCGATGAGATGGTGGCCTACGTGGCCGCCAATCCGCAGCACAGCGAATACCACTACACCGACGTGCCGTTCCAGAATCCGCACTACCACGATCACGATGCCGGCACCGCCGACAACGATATCGTGCAGACGCTCAAGCAGTGCATCGCCACCTTGCAGGGCAAGGGCGACAAGATCAGCAACCCGCACGGCTTCACGCCGCGCCAGGCGCTGTTGATCCTGACCCATCTGGCCGGCGACGTGGTGCAGCCGCTGCACGTGGGCGCGGCGTTCGTGGACAAGAACGGCGCCTTCGTGGTGCCGCAGAAGCAGGCGCAGATCGACGCGGTCAATATGTTCGACGCGCGCGGCGGCAACAACCTGCTGCTGGACGATATCAAGTTAAGCGCCAACAGCGCGCAGCTGATCCCGGCCGCGCCGCCGGAAACCAAGGTGACCTCGCAGGCCCCTGCATCTGGCACGCCGCCGCGCGCGCCGCAGACCACGCGTCCCTTCCATTCGTATTGGGACACCACGGTGGTCAACTATGTGTTCCGCCGCGTCGGTGCGCGTTCGCCTCAGGAGTTTGCGCAGCTGGCCATCGCCGGCAAGCCGACAGTTATCGCCAACAGCGGCGATGCTATCAGCTGGCCGTATGCCTGGGCCGACCAGTCGCTGGCCGTGGCCAAGCTGGCGCACGCCGGCGTGACGGCTGGCGCCATCGGCCAGCAGACCAGCAAGACCGGCGAAGTTTATAACGTGTGGGCGTTGACGGTGCCGGACGATTATCCGGTTCCCAGTTCCGCCGCCGCCAAGACGCAGCTGATCCAGGGCGGCTACAACCTGGCCGCCGTGCTCAAGGCGATCTGGCCATAAGGGCGACTATTTTCCGGTGAGGGGATTGAACCACAGTTCGCCGCGCGCCAGCGGCGTCTGCGGCGTCAGCTTGGGATTGGCGAGGTTGATCACGCGGCGCTTGTGCATGGCCGTGTTCTTGATCAGGTCTGCCTTGTAGCGCTGGAACAGGGTGTTCAGCGTACCGTCCTTGATCATCATCTCCATGCCGGTCTCGATGCGCTTGGCCAGCAGCCTGCCCTCGGCATCGCGCCGCAGGAAGAAGTAGCGCGGCAGCGGATAGTGCAGCAGCAGCGTTTGTTCCACCGCCATCTGCGGATGCGAGGCGCTGCGTTCCTTGAATTCGCGCAGCGCTTCGTCGGCGGAGCGCGAATAGAAATCGAAGCGGTCCGCTTCCAGCATGGCGAACAGGCCGTCGTAGCTGCTGCCTTCCACCACCGGCACGCCGGCTTTTTCGAATATGGGAATGTCGGCCCAGCCCTGGCCCAGGCCGGCGCGCAGGCGGCGCAGGTCGGCGACGGTCTTGATGCCGGCGAAGCGCTGCTGGTCTGCGCCGCGTATCAGCAGCAGCCGGTAGCCCAGCAGGCCGCGGTCGACGGGCAGGCGCACCGGCAGAAACTCGCGTTCCAGCTCGGGCGAGGTGGCGCGCACGAAGATGTTGATGCGTCCCGACGGCGACGACATCTCCTGCACCACGCGCGGCGGCGACATCGCCACCTTCGATTGGTGCTGTTCGAATACGCCGTAGCGCGGCGCTGTCTTTTCCAGCGCCGCCCGCAGTACCGCCCAATCGTAGTCGTAGCGGCTGTCGATGCCGTCGCTGGTGAGCGGATAGGTGAGGTGGGTCGCGGCCCATGCCGGAGCCGCAACCACGCAGGCCGCCAGCAGCAGCGCACTCCACGCCCTGCGCACTCCATCGCCGATGTTCCGCTTCATGCTGCCCGCACCTCGTAAAACGGTTAGTGTGCCATGTCCAATGACGCGCCGCCAAATTTCTCAGTGCGGTTGACTTGGGCGCGCCAATCCGCCTATGCTAGAGGCGTGCTAGAACCCGGCCCAACCCCCGCCGTCCCATCAGGTCAATCACCTGTTCCATAACGCAGTCGGAGGTGTCGAAGTATGAAGCATGCATTTTGCATAAGCATTGCCAGCGCGCTGGCTTTCGCGGCCACAGCGCCGGCGCAGGCCCAGAGCGCGGCCGATCCTGCGCCGCCCGCAGCGTCCCCCGCAGCGTCACCATTCACCGCCAACGTCACGCTGGCATCGCAATATATCTCGCGCGGCTTCCGCCAGACCTGGGGCAAGCCCGCGCTGCAAGGCGGTTTCGATTACGCCGGGCCGAACGGCTTTTCCGCCGGCACCTGGCTCTCCAACGTCAGCAACCGTTTCGTTGAAAACGGCTCGCTGGAATGGGACATCTACGGCGCCTATGGCGGCACGGCCGGCGATGTCGGATACAGCGCCGGCGTCTACTACTACAAATATCCGGGCGCCGAGATACGCGCCACCCGCACCACCTACGACTACGCCGAACTGGCGCTGGGGCTGACCTACAAGTTCGTCTATGCCAAATACAACTACACGGTGACCAAGGAATTCTTCGGCATCGAGAATGCGCGCGGCACCGGCTATCTCGATCTGGGCGCGAACGTGGAACTGGGTGACGGCTACACGCTCAACCTGCACTTCGGCCATGGTCGCGTGGCCAACAACAGCATGTGGAGCTGGCGCGACTACAAGGCCGGCGTGACCAAGACGCTGGCGCCGGGATGGGCTGTTTCGGCGGCCTACACCAAGGCGCATGGCAAGACCAGCGCCTACGATAACTACACGCTGGGCATCCCCAATTCCGCCGGCGTGATCGAGACGTCGAATCCCGCCGACGGCACGCTGGTGCTGGCGCTGACGCGAACGTTCTGATTCTTTTTCCGGGCCCTCCATGACCACAGCCTTTTCTACCTCGTCCTCTTCGCCGGGTTCGCGTTCGCGTTTCGGCATTTCCCTTTCATTGAACGGCAAGATCTGCGCGGCCGCTACTGCGCTGGTGGTGCTCAGCCTCGGCGTGACGGCCACCGTCATCGGCATCCGCAGCAGCGCCAGCGCCGAAGCGGCGGCGATGAACCTGGCCCGCACTTCGGCACGCGAAGTGGCGGGCGCGCTACAGGCACGCATCGTTGGTAATTTGTCTGCGGTGGTCAACCTGGGCGGCGCCATGCGCGGCACGCGCGCAGCCAACCAGGCGCTCGCGCGCGACCAGATCAACGAGATGGTCAAGGCCACGCTGCTTGGATCGGAAGACTTGATCGGCGCCGCCGTCACTTGGGAACCGAATGCGCTGGACGGCAAGGACGCCGACTTCGCCGGCAAGGCGCCGCTGTACGACGCCACCGGTCGCTTCATGCCTTACTGGACCCGCGCCAGCGGCGGCGGCACCCATGTCGAACCGATCGTGTTCGACAGCGCGCCCGGCGCCAACGACTGGTACGACATCCCCAAGCGCAGCGGCAAGGTGTTGTTCACCGAGCCGTACATCTATCCGGTGGACGGCAAGCCGACGTTGATGGCGTCGCTGGTGGCGCCGATTATGATCGAAGGTAAATTCCAGGGCACCGCCAGCGCCGACTTCATGCTGACGCGCCTGACCAAGATCCTCACCGAATTGAAAGTGATCGATGGCGCCAGGCTGAGTCTCATCTCCAACGGCGGCCTGTACGCCAGCAATCCCGTCGCAGAAAAGCTGGGCAAGAAGGCGGACGATGTGCCAGCCGCCGGCCTGGATCGCGTGCGTCAGGGACAGGCATATGAATACGAAGAGCAGGGCCAGGTGCATCTGCTGCAACCGCTGTTCATCCATGGCGAAACTGGTCCATGGTCGGTGCAGCTGACCTTCCCGAAAAGCGTGGCGCTGGCGCCGGCGCGCGAGCTGCTGTTGTACACGCTGATCGTGTCGCTGGTGTGCGCGGTGGTGGCGGCGCTGGTGCTGATCACGGTGCTGTTCCGCCTGACCGCGCCGTTGCGCACGCTGGCTTCGCGCATGACTGCGCTCTCCAGCGGCGATGCGGACCTGAGCGTGAAGCTGGAAGTGAACGGCAACGACGAGCTGGCGGTGATCGGCAACGGCTTCAATCAATTCGTTGGCAATATCCACGACGTGCTGGTGCAGGTGAGCGACAGCGCGGAGAACGTGGCGCGCGGCAGTGCCGAGATCTCGCACGGGAATAGCGACCTGTCGGCGCGTACCGAGCAGCAGGCCAGCGCGCTGGAGGAAACGGCGGCGTCGGTCGAGGAGCTGACCAGCACCGTCAAGGAGAATGCGGAGAACGCGCGCCAGGCCAACCAGCTGGCCGGATCGGCTTCGGATGTAGCGGAGCGTAGCGGCGCCGTGGTGTCGCAGGTGGTGGCGACGATGGCGTCGATTAACGATTCGTCTAAAAAGATCGTCGACATCATCAGCGTCATCGACGGCATCGCGTTCCAGACCAATATCCTCGCGTTGAATGCGGCGGTCGAGGCGGCGCGTGCCGGCGAGCAGGGACGCGGCTTTGCGGTGGTGGCGTCGGAAGTGCGCAACCTGGCGCAGCGCAGCGCGGCGGCGGCCAAGGAGATCAAGATGCTGATCGACGATTCGGTCGGCAAGGTGGCGGTCGGCAGCCGTTTGGTGGACGAGGCGGGCAGCACGATGGACGAAGTGGTGTCCAGCGTGCGCCGCGTGACGGCGATCATGAGCGAGATCACGGTCGCCACGGCGGAGCAGAGCGAAGGCATCTCGCAGGTCAACCAGGCCATCGTGCAGATGGACGGCGTGACGCAGCAGAACGCGGCGCTGGTGGAGGAGGCCGCGGCTGCGGCGGAGAGCTTGCAGGAGCAGGCCGCGCATCTGGCGCAAGCGGTCAGCGTGTTCAAGCTGGATCGCAGGGCAGCGCCGGCGGCACATGCAGCACCGCGAACACCGGCGCCTGTTGCCGCCCTTGCGCCTGCGCGCAAGAGCGTGGCTGCGCCGGCCGTTCGCCCGCCAGCGCCTCAGCGTGCGGCCATCGCCAAGTCCAAGCCTGCATCCAAGGCCGACAGCGAGTGGGAAGAGTTCTAGTCAATGTACCGCAGGCCGGGCGCTTTGGTACTGTGGCGGAGCGCTAGCGACAAAACGCCCGCCGCGCATGGGGATAGCTGATACATTTGCAAAATTGCAAATGTTTGGAGATCCCATGAAGCGCATTCTTATTGCCTCGCTGTCCTTGGTGCTGATGTCGGCGGCGTCGGCGCAGCAGCGCGACACCGATCCCTTGGCGCCGCTGACGAAGTGCTTCAGCGGCACATGGTTCCGCGTTGGCTCCACGGACCGGTTGCCTGCAACGACAAAGTGGCGCATGGTGGAAGTCCGTGACGGCAAGGCCAAGGTGTCGATGGACGACGGCTACCGCCTGATGCTTTACACGGACGGTCCCAACCCGGTGGTGAATCTGAAGATCGAACGTGCGGCGCCGGGCCGCATCGTCGAGGACCGCGCGGCCATCGTCGCCCAGATGCAGTACCTGGTGGAGCACAATCCCAAGGGCTCCGCGATACTCGATATGGCGGAGCAGGGCAGCATTGAGCACCTGACGGTGCGCAAGAACGCTTTGGACGGCCACGGCATCGCCAACGTTGAAACGCTGATCCAGCAGCGCACCGGCACCGTCGCCACCGCCTACCTGATCGACACCAACTCCGCCGGCTTCGATGCCTTGCGCACGGACTTCCTTGCGCTGCTTGCTGCATGCATCGAGAAGCAATAGACTGGACGGATGAGAAAAAACATCGTCATTCTGGCGCTTGCCCTGGCAACTGCGCCTGTCATCGAAGCAGCCGCGCAGACGCAAGCGCCGGCGATCGAGAACGCGTTCGCTCCTGATGCGGGAGGTGAGGCTTTGGTCTTGAAGGTGATCGACGCGGCGACTTCAAAAATCAGGCTGGCCGCCTATTCCTTCAATTCACCGCACGTGGTGCAGGCGCTGCTCAACGCGAAGAAGCGCGGCGTGGACATCAAGGTGATGGTGGATGCGCGGCGCAATCAGCGGCCCGCCAGCATTGCGGCGCTGCGCCCTCTGGTCAACGCAGGCATCCCGACGCGAACGGTCGCGGTGTACGCCATGCATCACGACAAATACATCGTCGTCGATGACCGCACCGTGCAGAATGGCAGCTTCAATTACAGCAAGGACGCCGCCACGTCGAACAGCGAAAACGTGCTCGTGGTGTGGGACAACCCGCAATTGGCGAAGTCCTTTCTGGATCACTGGGAAGACCGCTGGGCAAAAGGTGTCGACTACAAGTAGGCCTTACTGCGCCTGTATTACCTCGATGCCCAGCTCGCGGTAGGGCGCCAGCAGCCGCGCCGATACGCCGGCGTTCACCACGATCGCGCCGATGCGCTCCAGCGGCGCGATCTGGAATGGCGATGCGGTGTCGAGTTTTTCCGGCGACGCCAGCACCACCGTTTTCACGGAAGCCGCCGCGATGGCGTGCTTGATCCCTGCCTCATCGTGGTCGCCGGTGCTGATGCCGTGCTGCGGATGCAAGCTGCACACGCCCATGAAAAAGATGTCGGTGCGGATTTGCGCAATGGCCTCCAGCGCGGACGGCCCCATCGCCACGATGGAGTGCTTGAACAGGCGGCCGCCGATCAGGATCACCTCAATTAAAGGATGTTCGGCCAGCTCCACCGCCACGCTCGGGCTGTGCGTGACGACGGTGCAGCGCAGCTCCGGCGGCAGCGCGCGCGCCAGCTGGACGGCGGTGGTGCCGCCGTCGATGAACACTACCTGGCCGGGCGCGATCATGGCCGCCGCGGCGCGCGCGATGGCGGGCTTGGCGTCGCTGGAAAGCTGCTGGCGCTGGGCGAAGTTGGCCATCGCCGGCGAGGGGGGAAGGTAGAGCGGCAGCGCGCCGCCGTGCACGCGTTGCAGCAGGCCTTCGGTGGCCAGCTCGCGCAGGTCGCGGCGGATGGTGTCTTCCGATAGCCCCAGCTCCTCGCTGAGGGATTTGGCGACGATCTGGCCGTCCTGTTTCAGGCGGGCGATCAGCAGTTCTTTGCGTTGACGTGTCAGCATATGCATGAATTTTCTTGATGTTGCACGATATTGCATGATATCGTAAAAAAACGCAACCTTGATCAAGGAGATCGACATGCCCGAAGACCGCATCCGCATCCAGAAAGTGGAAACCTTGTCCGACGACTGGTTCCTGCTGCAAAAGACCACCTTTGACTACCGTCGCAACGACGGCAGCTGGCAGCGCCAGACGCGCGAGACCTATGACCGGGGCCACGGCGCCACCATCCTGCTGTATAACCGCGAGCGGCGCACGGTGGTGCTGGTGCGGCAGTTCCGTTTTCCGACCTACGGCAACGGCCATGACGGCTTCCTGATCGAAGCCGCTGCCGGATTGCTGGACCAGGCCAGCCCGGAGGACCGCATCAAGGCCGAGGTGGAAGAGGAAACCGGCTATCGCGTGGGCGAGGTGCGCAAGGTGTTCGAGGCCTTCATGAGTCCCGGCTCGGTGACGGAGCGCCTGTATTTCTTCGTCGCCGAATACGACCCGAGTTCGCGCATCGGCGATGGCGGCGGCATCGAGGAAGAGGGCGAGGACATCGAAGTGCTGGAGCTGGCGATGGATGAAGCCATGCAGATGATGGCCGACGGCCGCATCGCCGACGGCAAGACCATCATGCTGCTCCAATACGCCGCGCTGCAGCTGCTGTAAAGTGACAGGCATGAAGACATACTTTTTGCTGGTGCTGCTGGCGGCTGGCCAGGTCGCAGCGGCGGGCGACGCCAAGGTCGGCGAGGCGCTGTTCAAGCGCTGCGCCTCCTGCCATCAGGTCGGGCCTTACGCGCAGGGCGGCTTCGGGCCGCAGCTGAATGGCATCATCGGCCGGCGCGCGGCGTCGACCAAGGACTACAAGTACTCGGAAGCGATGAGGAAGTCGGGACTGGTGTGGGATGAGAAAACGCTGGCCGCATATCTGCGCGCGCCGCACGATGTGGTGCCGGGGACCAGCATGCGTTTTTGGGGAATCAAGGATGAACAGCAGGTCGCCGACCTGCTGTCTTTCATGCGGACGCTGAAGTAATCAGCGGGACTTCACGAACGGCGTACCCAGCGCTTTCGGCGCCACCGACTTGGCCATCAGGCCTGCCAGCACGATCACGGTGACCACGTAAGGCACCATCTGGATCAGCGAGCCTGGCAGGCGGCCGACCAGCGGCAGGTCCACGCCTTCGATCTGGATCTGCACCGCGCCGAAGAAGCCGAACATCAGGCAGCCGAGGAAGGTGTACACCGGACGCCAGTTACCGAACACCATCGCCGTCAACGCCAGATAACCTGCACCGGCCGACATATCACGCAGGAAGAAGCCGCTCTGCACGATCGCCAGGTAAGCGCCCGAGAACGAGCACAGGATGCCCGCGATCAGCATCGCCATGTAGCGCTGGCGCTCGACGCTGACGCCGGCCGCATCGGCCGCATGCGGGTTCTCGCCGCAGGCGCGCAGGCGCAGGCCGAAGCGCGTGTGATACAGCACCCAGTGCACCAGCGGCACCAGCGCGAACGCCAGGTACACCAGCACCGAATGACCGCCGATCAGATGCGCGTACAGCCAGCCGATGAACGGTATGCCTTCCACGGCGGCGCTGCCCGGCAGCACCACGTCGAACAAACGCGCCTGGCCCAGGTCCGGCGTGCGGCCGCCCTGCTGGAAGAAGAATTGCGCGACCACGAAGGTCAGGCCGCTCATGGCGATGTTGATCGCGATGCCGGCCACCAGCTGGTTGCCCTTTTGGGTAATCGCGACGTAGGCTTGCAGCGTCGCCAGCAGGATCGATACCAGCATGCCGGCGGCCACGCCGTACCAAGGGTTCTGCGTGGCGAAGGCGACCGCCGCCGAGACGAAGGCCGAGGCCAGGATCTTGCCTTCGAGGCCGATGTCGATCACGCCCGAACGTTCGGCGAACAGGCCGGCCATGCCGGCGAAAATCAGCACCGGCGCATTGCGCACGGTGGACACCAGGATGCTGCCGATTTGGAGGTCTTCAAAAGTCATGACAGTCTCACTTGGTCCGTTTGATCAGGGCGGCAATGGCGGGAGCGTAGAAGTTTTCCATCGCGCCGCAGAACAGGATGATCAAGCCCTGGATGAAGATGAAGGTCTCAGGCGGTATGTTCTGCTTTTCCAGCGACAGGTCGAAGCCACCCTGGATCAGCGCGCCGAACAGCACGGCCGACAGGAAGATCCCCACTGGATGCTGCCGTCCCATCAGCGCGATCGCGATGCCGACGAAGCCCGCGCCGCCGACGAAGTTCAGCGACAGGTAGTGGGTCGAACCCATGATGGAGTTGACCGAACCCAGGCCGGCCAGCGCGCCCGAGATCAGCATCACGGTGATGATCATCTTGCTGATGCGGACGCCCGCATAGTGCGCCGCATGCTTGTTCAAGCCGGTGGCGCGCAGCTTGAAGCCCCACGAGGAACGCGACACCATCACGCCGTAGATCACCAGCGCGATGATCGCCAGGAAGAAGCTGATGTTCAGCGGCGTCTCACCCAGCACCGGGAACCACTGGTTCAGGCGCGGCATTTCGGCGGCGGCGCTGAAGGCGCGGCTGGCCGGATTCTGCTCGCCCACCGGCACCAGGTATTTGACGATCACGGTGTTCATCAACGCGCCGGCGATGTAGTTGAACATGATGGTGGTCACCACCACATGGCTGCCGCGCTTCGCTTGCAGGTAGCCGGGCAGGAAAGCCCACAGCGCGCCAAACAGCGCCGCGCCCAGCATGCCGATCGGGATCAGCACCCACATCGGCAGCGAGCTGTCGAAGGTCAGCATGGCCAGGGTCAGGCCCAGGCCGGCGAAGTACATCTGGCCTTCGGCGCCGATGTTGAACAGGCCGGCCTGCATGGCGATCGAAACCGCCAGGCCGGTGAAGATGAAGGTCGAGGCGTAGAACAGCGTGTAGCTCAAGCCTTCCGGATTGATGACGGCGCTGTTGATCAGGATGCCCATCGATTCGACCGGGCTTTCGCCCAGCAGATAGATCACCAGCGCGGCCACCAGCAGGGCCGACAACAGGTTCAGGACGGGCATTACAAACGCGGTAGCCCAGCGTGGCAGGTCGTGGTTATTCATGATTTGTGCATCCCGCCCATCAGCAAGCCGATACGGGTCGTGTCGAATTCTTCAATTTTCAGTTCGCCGGTGATGCGGCCGCCGCACATGACCAGGATACGGTCCGCCAGCGCGCGCACTTCTTCCAGCTCCACGGAGACCAGCAGGATCGCCACGCCGGAGTCGCGCAAGGCGAGCAGCTGCGTGTGGATGCTTTCGATGGTGCCGATGTCGACCCCGCGCGTCGGCTGGCCGACCAGCATCAGCTTCGGCTGCGCCAGCACTTCGCGGGCGATCACCACCTTCTGCTGGTTGCCGCCGGAGAGCAGGCCGATACGCAGGTCATGGTTGTTGGGGCGGACGTCGAAGTTCTGCATCAGCTGCGCGCAGCGCGCGGCGATGGCCTTGAAGTCGAACAGGCCCCAGCGGTTTTTCAGCTTGTCCTGGTAGCCGAGGATGGTGTTGTGCATGACCGAGAAGGCCTTCACCACGCCGTCGCGCAGACGGTCTTCCGGGATGTGGGCAATGCCCAGGTCGCGGAAGGTGCGCGGCAGGCCGTCGGCATCCGAGCGGCCGCCGAACGGCAGCGCCTTGCCCAGGAAGTCCAGCTTGCCGGAGGTCGGCAGGCGCATGCCCGACAGGATTTCCATCAACTCGCTCTGGCCGTTGCCGGACACGCCGGCTATCGCGACGATCTCGCCGGCCCGCAGCGTGAAGCCGATGTCGGCCAGCAGCTTGACCTGCTGCTCGTCCTGCAGTTGCAGGTTCTCGACGTGCAGCACCGGCGCGCCCGGGTTGTACGGCTTGCGCGGCAGGTTGTTTTCGATCGGACGGCCGACCATCATATTGGCCAGGTCTTCCTTGGTGGTGCCGGCGGTCGCCACGGCGCCGATCACGCGGCCGCCGCGCATCACGGTGACGGTGTCGGTGATGTCGAGGATCTCCTGCAGCTTGTGCGTGATCAGGATGATGGTCTTGCCCTGTTCCTTGAACAGGCGCAGGATCTCGAACAGCGACTCGGTCTCCTGCGCGGTCAGCACGGCGGTCGGCTCGTCCAGGATCAGGATGTTGGCGCTGCGGTAGATCTGCTTGAGGATCTCCACGCGCTGCTGCGCGCCCACAGACAGGTCGTGGATGGTGGCCAGCGGATCGACGTCGAGCCGGTAGCGGGTGCAGATCTCGCGCAGCTGTGCCTCGACGGCGGCGCGCTTGGACTTCAGCTGGAAGCCGCCTTCGCTGCCCAGCATCACGTTATCGAGCACGGTCATGTTCTCGACCAGCATGAAGTGCTGGTGCACCATGCCGATGCCCAGCGTGATCGCTTCCTGGCTGTTGCGGATGTTGCGCGCCTGGCCATCGAGCAGGATCTCCCCGCCGTCGGCGCGGTAGTATCCGTACAGGATGCTCATCAGGGTCGATTTGCCGGCGCCGTTCTCGCCCACCAGGCCGTGGATCGAACCCTTGGCGATGGTGAAGTTGACGTCCGTGTTCGCTTTGACGGCTCCGAAATGTTTGGAGATGCCGCGAAATTCTACTGCTGGCTGCATAGGATCGTTTTCGGTGCGGTTAAATACAATGTTAAACGCGCCGCATGGGGAAGACCCCACGGCGGCGCGCTCAATGTTCAAACGGGTATCAGGCCGGGCAGGCAGCGCCCGAACGGATGTCGATGACTTTTACTTTGCCGTCGATGATGTCCTTGCGGGCACCAATGACGCGCTTTTCGATTTCCGGCGTGATCAGCTTGCGGTTGTTCTCGTCCAGCGCCCAATCGACGCCGCCTTCTTTCAGGCCCTTGGCGGTGACGCCGGCCTTCCAGGTGCCGGCCTTCATCTGCATGAAGGACTCGTAGACCGCGTTGTCCACGCGCTTGACCATGGAGGTCAGGATGCTGCCCGGGTACAGGCTGTTCTGGTTGGAGTCGACGCCGATCGCCAGCTTGCCTTTTTCCTTGGCGGTTTGCAGCGTGCCCAGGCCCGAACCGCCGGCCACGGCAAACACCACGTCGACGCCGCGGTCGAATTGCGAGCGCGCCAGTTCGCCGCCCTTGGCCGGGTTGTTCCACGAGTCGGAGGTGGTGCCGACCATGTTGTTGCTGACTTCAATTTTCGGATTGACCGCCTTGGCGCCCTGGGCGTAGCCGCAGGCGAAGGTGCGGATCAGCGGGATGTCGACGCCGCCGATGAAGCCCAGCTTCTTCGACTTGGAAGCCATGGCCGCGGCCACGCCCACCAGGTAGGAGCCTTCTTCTTCCTTGAAGGTGATGGAGTTGACGTTGGCGCCTTGCGCCACGCCGTCGATCAGCACGAAGCGGACTTTCGGGAATTCCTTGGCGACCTTCTGCACGGCTGCCTGCTGGGCGAAGCCGATCGAGGCGATCAGGTCCAGGTTCTTGCGGGCCAGGCCGCGCAGCACCTGTTCGGCCTGGGTGTCGCTGGAGGCTTGCACCTCGATGAAATTGATGTTGGTTTCCTTCTTGAAGCGCGAGGCGCCTTCAAAAGCGGACTGGTTGAACGACTTGTCGAACTTGCCGCCTGCGTCATACACGATACCCAGTTTTGGGTCAGCCGCGGACGCGCTGGCAGCGATAAACAGTGCTGCAACCGTCAAACTAAGTTGTGAAAGTTTCATGAATAGGCTCCTGGAAGATCGATATTGTATATTTTTATTGGACGAAACATGTAAGTTGGCGGCGGTTTATCGCTGCAAACCCCTGATTTTTAGAGGTTTGCCTCGGGGTTTGCCGGCGTTTTACGCCGTCAGCGCCAGTAGTTTGTCAAAAGCTTGTTCAAATTGCAGCAAGCCGGCGGTCAGCAACTGCTGGCCCACCGTTTCCAGATCGATGCCGTGGCGCGCCAGTTGGGCCATCACGGCACGGTCTGCGTCGATGTCGGCGTCCAGCAGCGTGGCCACCGCCTCGCCGTGGTCGCGGAAGGCGGCCAGCGTGGCGTCGGGCACGGTGTTGATGGTGTGCGGGCCGATCAGGCCTTCGACGTAGCGCACGTCGCGCTGGTCCGGGTGCTTGGTGGCGGTGCTGGCCCACAGCAGCCACTGCGGCGTGGCGCCGAAGGCGGCGAACACGGCGAAGCCGCCGTCGTTCTTCCAGTCGTGGTAGGCGATGCGTGCGGCGGTCATGGCGGCACGGCCACGCAGGGCGACGGCGCTGCTGTCGGCCGAATTTTCCAGCAGGGCGTCGACGGCGACGTCGATGCGGCTGATGAAGACGCTGGCGACGCTGGCGATGCGCTGCACCGAGGCGGTGTCCTGCAGGCGGCGCGCCAGGCCGCGGCGGTGGGCGGCGCGCACCGCGTGGATCTGGCTGGCGGTGAAGATCAGCGTCATGTTGACGTTGATGCCGGCGTAGATCACTTCCTCCAGCGCGGCGATGCCGGCCGGCGTGGCCGGGATCTTGATCATCACGTTAGGCCGGGCGATGGCGGCCCACAGGCGCTTGGCGGCGGCGATGGTGCCTTCGATGTCGTGGCTCAGGCGCGGCGACACTTCAAAGCTGACAAAGCCGGCGCGGCCGTCGGAATCGCGGTATAGCGGCGCGAACAGGTCGCAGGCGCGCTGCACGTCCGGCAGCACCAGCGCTTCGAAGCGCGCTTCCGGCGTCGCCAGCGCGCTGCGCAGCTGCGGCAGGGCGGCCTGGTAGGCGGGGTCGTGCTGGATGGCGTGGTAGAAGATCGCCGGGTTGGACGTCAGGCCCTGGATGCCGTCGGCGGCGATCAGCTCCGCCAGCTGGCCGGAGGCGAGCAGGTTGCGGCTCAGGTTGTCGAGCCAGATTTGTTGTCCCAGGTCGCCGACCGCGCGCAGGCGGCTGTGTTCGAGCATGTTATTCATCTACATCTTCCGTCCAAGATTGTGTCCTGGCGACCAGTGCCGGGGACAGTGCTGGGGTTCATGTCGCACTGCCGCAACAGTTAGTGCCGAATTTAATATTTTTGTGCTGTTGCTTTTTTGTCCGTTTGGAAAAATTTCCTGCTTGTTGGATAAATAATTTTCCGCATAAACCGGGGCTTTCGAGACATTCGGCTTTGACTTGGAAATCAACAATTTACCTGCAAGCGGGGTGGTTGTCCCGTGCCTGGCGGCCTGTTTTGGAGGCCGTCCACTACTATGCATCAGCGTGGATATGTACGGCAAATTCGATTTTATTTAGCTATTTATATAAAATTGATATGAATCGAATCACTCAGAAAGTGAGTTTCTGTCATTTTTTTCCATGCTAGCATGGTTGGTAGTTTGCATATTCTTATGCGAAACATAGTAGTTCCGATACATTTTTACCAATGAAAACAAAGACATCGCCCGCTGCAATCCGCAGTGAGGGCGGGATTCTGGATTGATATTTCAACCTTGCCTACACAATAGGGAGCAGGACTCATGAGCAAAAAAAGTAGTGGTTACGCAGTGCGATCGCTGATCGCGCTGGCAGTTGCAAGCGCATTCCCCCTGCACGCGGCCATGGCCGCCGAAGCGGCCGCCGTTGCAGCTGGCCAGCCGGCAGCCGACGCCCCGGATACCGCCACCAAAGGCCAACTGGAAACCGTGATCGTGACCGCGCAACGCCGCGCGGAAAACATCAAGGACGTTCCAATGTCGATCGCCACGCTGAAAGGCGACAAGCTCGACGTGCTGACCTCGGGCGCCGCCGACATCCGTTTCCTGGCCGGCCGTTCGCCGTCGGTCAACGTGGAATCGGACTACGGCCGCACCTTCCCGCGCTTCTACATTCGCGGCCTGGGCAACACCGACTTCGACCTGAACGCTTCCCAGCCTGTGGGCCTGGTGATGGATGACATCGTCCAGGAAA
This sequence comes from Duganella sp. S19_KUP01_CR8, assembly GCF_036688705.1. Taxonomy (NCBI): domain Bacteria; kingdom Pseudomonadati; phylum Pseudomonadota; class Betaproteobacteria; order Burkholderiales; family Oxalobacteraceae; genus Duganella; species Duganella sp. S19_KUP01_CR8. The sequence continues at coordinate 202,348 of NZ_JAQQPR010000001.1, forward strand.
ACGCCATGCTGAAGGGCTTCCCTGTGTTCGACGTGGACCAGGTTGAAGTGCTGCGCGGCCCGCAGGGCACGCTGTTCGGCCGCAACTCGCCTGCAGGCGTGATCAAGTTCGACTCGGCCAAGCCGGTCTTCAAGCAAGAGGGCTACCTGACCCTGGGCGTGGGCAACTACTCGTCCAAGACCGCCGAAGGCATGTTCAACATCCCGGTCAGCGATACCGTTGCGCTGCGTTTCTCCGGCACCAGCCAGCACCGCGGCGACCGGGTGCACAACACCAATCCAACCCCGAACAAGGGCACCCAGGACTTCGAAGGCTACGGCGACAACGCCTTCCGCCTGCAAGCGCTGGTCAAGCCGAGCAAGGACTTCAGCGCGCTGTTCAACTACCACGAGCGCGACTATCACGGCAGCGCCACGCTGTTCCGCGCCAACATCATCAAGAAGGGCACCAACGACCTGGTCGACGGCTTCGACTACAGCTCCTACCCGAGCGACGGCATCAACTACCAGAAGCTGACCACCAAGGGCGGCAACATCCGCCTGAAGTACAACCTGGACGACATCACGCTGCACTCGATCACCGGCTACGAAACGCTGAAGTTCAACAGCCGCGCCGACGTTGACGGCGGCTACGGCGCGTCGTACGCGCCGCCGTACGGTCCGGGCTTCATCCCGTTCGCGGTCGAAACGGCCGACCTGCTGCCTAACCACAAGCAGTTCTCGCAAGAGTTCCGCGCCGAGTCGAACTACAAGGGCCCGCTGCAGTGGATCGGCGGCATGTTCTTCTTCAACGAAGACATCCAGATCGACTCGATCAGCTTTAATACCTTCGCTCCTGGCAATCCGCAGAACGCCGCCTACGCGCAGCAGTTCCAGCACGCCAAGTCGTGGGCGGCCTTCGGCTCGCTGAACTACACCGTCAGCGACAAGCTGAAGCTGCGCGGCGGTGTGCGCTACACCACCGACAAGAAGGAATTCTCGGCCGTGCGCTACGAACCGCCAGCGATGTCCGGTCCGTTCGGGATCGACAACACCTCGCACAACATGAGCTGGGATCTGAGCGGCACCTATGAGCTGGACAAGACCACCAACCTGTTCGCCCGCGTGGCCACCGGTTACCGCGCGCCGTCGATGCAGGGCCGCTTGAATGGCCTGGGCGACAAGCCATCGTTCGCCGGCGCCGAAAAAGCGCTGTCGTATGAAGCCGGTATCAAGCAGGACCTGTTCGACAAGCGCGCCCGCCTGAGCGCCTCGGTGTTCCAGTACCGCGTCAAGGACAAGCAGCTGACCGCCGGTAGCGGCACGATCAACATGAACCAGCTGATCAACGCTGAAAAAGTGACCGGCCAGGGCGTTGAAGTGGACTTCCAGGCTAACCTGAGCGACGGTTTCAGCATGACCCTGGGCGGCAGCTACAACGATACCGAGATCAAGGACAAGAACCTGTTCGTGCAGTACTGCGGCAATCTGCCGAACACCGCGCCTAACCCGTACGGCTGCACGCCGACCAACGCGGCCGGCCCGTTCCCGGGCACGTCCAAGATCGACGGCAACCCGCTGCCACGCGCGCCGAAGACCCAGCTGAACTTCACGCTGAAGTACAGCAGGGAAATCGGCGACGGCGAGTTCTATGCCTACACCGACTGGACCTACCGCACCAGCTACAACTTCTTCCTGTACGAGGCGCCTGAGTACAAGGCCAAGCCTCTGGCGGAAGGCGGCGTGCGCACCGGCTACAAGTGGGGCAACGGCAAGTATGAAGTGGCGCTGTTCGGCCGCAACATCACCGACAAGCGTGTGATCCTCGGCGCCATCGACTTCGACAACCTGACCGGTATGTTGAACGAGCCGCGCACCTGGGGCGGCACCTTCAAAGTCAACTTCTAAATTGACCGCTATCTGAAAATCCCCGCGCATCGTAAGATGTGCGGGGATTTTTTTTTATGGATGGAGCCTGATTCGTGAATCATACCGTCGTCAATCTGTGGCCGCTGCTCGGCGTGGCCGTCATCATCCTGGGCTTCGCCCTGCGCGCGCATCCGGTGCTGGTGGTGATCGCCGCCTGCGCCGTCACCGGCATCGCCGCCGCCATGCCGGTCGAGAAGCTGCTCGCCACGCTGGGCACGGCCTTCATCAAAACCCGCAACCTGCCGCTGATCCTGTTGCTGCCGCTGGCGGCCATCGGCCTGCTGGAGCGCTTCGGCCTGAAGGAGCATGCGCAGGCGTCGATTGCCCGCATCAAGTCCGCCACCACCGGCCGCCTGTTGATCGTCTACCTGGCGATCCGCGAGATCAGCGCCGCCTTCGGCCTGACCAGCATCGGCGGCCACCCGAACATGGTGCGTCCGTTGATCGCGCCGATGGCGGAGGGCGCCGCCGAAGTGCGCTACCCGGCGCTGACCGAGGAACTGCGGCACCGTATCCGCGCCATGTCCGCCGCCACCGACAACGTCGGCCTGTTCTTCGGCGAGGACGTGTTCGTGGCCTTCGGCGCCATCTTGCTGATGCAGACCATCCTGCGCGCTGAGGGGCTGGAGGTCGATCCGCTGCACATGGCGCTGTGGGGCATACCGACCGCGGTGACGGCTTTCCTTATCCATTCGTGGCGCCTGCACCGGCTGGATGCGCATATTGCCCGCGCCATGCTGGCGGTGAAGGAGCCGGCATGATACTCAAGCTCGAATACTTCTACTACGTGCTGGGCGCGATGCTGCTGCTGGTCTCGTACATGTCGCTGACCGACCAGCACAACCCCAGGCGCTATTCCAGCGCCTTGTTCTGGGCCTTGTACGCCGTGGTCTACCTGGCCGGCGAGCAGTTGCCGCCGGTGGCTGCGGGTGTGCTGATGGTGGTGATGGCGCTGATCGCCGGCTTCGGCGGCGTGGCGCTGGGCCGCTACGGCGACCGCACGCAGGAAGAGCGCAAGGGTAGCGCGCAGCGGCTCGGCCATCGTTTGCTGATACCGGCGCTGATCATCCCGGCGACGACGGTGATCGGTTCCACTCTGCTGAAGGATGTGCACCTTGGCGGCCTGCTGCTGCTGCTCGATCCGAAGAATGCCACGCTGGTCAGCCTCGGTTGCGGTTCGCTGTTCGCGGTGGCCACCGCTTGCTGGCTGACCCGCTCCACGCCGATGCAGGCGATGCGCGAATCGCGCCGCCTGATCGATCACCTGGGCTGGGCGGTGGTGCTGCCGCATATGCTGGCGGTGCTAGGCCTGTTGTTCACCGAGGCCGGCATGGGCAAAGCTGTCGCGCACGTGGTTACGTCCTACATCAATCTCGATGTGCGGCTGGTGGCGGTGGCGGTGTATTGCATCGGCATGGCGCTGTTCACCGTCATCATGGGCAACGGCTTCGCGGCGTTTCCGGTGATCGCGGGCGGCGTCGGCATCCCGGTGCTGGTCGGCGTGTACCACGCCAATCCGGCGGTGATGGCGGCGATCGGTATGTTCAGCGCCTACTGCGGCACCTTGATGACGCCCATGGCCGCCAACTTCAACATCGTGCCCGCAGCGCTGCTGGAACTACCTGATAAAAACGCCGTGGTGAAGATTCAAGTGGGCACCGCGTTGCCGCTATTGCTTGCTAATATTGTACTTCTTTATTTTCTGATGAACATGTGACGTGCACGTGAGTTGGAGTAGAGTAGCGCACAAACAGCGCAGCAAACGGAGTACATGTAGATGAAAAAGATAATATTGTTGACCGGGTTCGAACCGTTTAACAAGGAGACCATCAACCCCTCGTGGGAAGCGGTGCGCACCCTTCAGGGCTGGCACGAAGGCGACTTCGTGGTCCATTCGCGCCAGTTGCCGTGCGTGTTCGGGCAGGCCAGCAAGGTGCTGCACCAGGCGGTGGAAGAGCTCCAGCCCAGCATCGTGATCGCGGTGGGGCAGGCGGGCGGCCGGGTCGATTTATCGGTGGAGCGCATCGCCATCAACATCGATGACGCGCCTATCGCCGATAACCAGAAGCGGCAGATCGTCGACCAGCCTATCGTCACCAACGGCCCTGCGGCTTATTTTGCCACGCTGCCGATCAAGGCCATCGTGCATGCGCTGCGCGAGGCGGGCTTGCCGTCGTCGGTGTCGCAGACGGCGGGTACGTATGTGTGCAACCACGTGTTCTATAGCCTGATGCATCAGGCACACGAGTGGGGCACGACCATGCGGGCCGGTTTCATACACATTCCGTATTTGCCGCAGCAGGCCGCCGCGCATCCGGGTTCGGCCAGCATGAAGCTGGAGGACATGGTCGAAGGCCTGCGCATCGCCATCCGCACCACGCTGGCCCACGATGTGGACATGCGCGAGGCGGGCGGGGTGACCCACTAACCCCAAACCGAAGGGGTCTGACCCCGTACGGGGTCAGACCCCAGGCTTGACGGGTTTGAGGATATTCAGGAAAGCCCGCACCACCGGCGCGTCGTCCAGCGTGGTGTAGGTGATGTACAGGTTCGCCGACGGCGGATTGGTACGAATCGGCAGAAACACCACGCCCGGCCAGCCGATGCGGCTGGTGGTCTCCGGCAGCAGCGCCACACCCAGGCCCGCACCCACCATCGCCAGCAGCGTCTGCGGCTCGGACGCCTCCTGGAATATGGTCGGCTGGAAGCCGGCCTTCACACAGCATTGAATCAGGTAGCGCGGGAAGGACGACTTGTCCAACGCCAGCGTCAGCATCGGCTCGTCGGCGATGTCGGTCAGTTCGATCGCTTCCTGCTTGGCCAGCGGGTGATGCTCGTTGATGGCCACGCACACGTCCTCGCGGAAACACAGCTCCTGGCGCAGGTTGTCGTTCTTCAGGTCATCCTCGTCCAGCTTGGGCTCGCGCCAGAAGCCGACGTCGATCTGCTTGGCGCGCAGCGCATCGTATTGCAGCGTCGGACCCAGTTCGTGCAGGGTCCAGCTCACGCGCGGGAACTTGGTCTGGAACTCTTCCAGCAAACTCGGTATCGGTCCCCACATCGCCGAGCCGACGATGCCCACCCGCAGGCGGCCCACTTCGCCACGGTCGATCTGGCGGATGGTGTCGATGGTCATGCGCATCTTGCCGAGCAGGTCGGACGCTTCGCCCATCAGCGCCTTGCCGGCCACCGTCAGCTCGAAGGTGCGGGTGGTGCGGGCGAACAGCTTCACGCCCAGTTCACTTTCCAGCTTCATGATCTGCTGGCTCAAAGGCGGCTGCGAAATGTGCAGGCGCTCGGCGGCGCGGCTGAAACTCTTTTCTTCTGCGACGGCGAGGAAGTACTTTAGTTGTTTCAGATCGATGGACATGGCGAGTTCTCTAATGAGCGATCCACCGTCATTCCCGCGCAGGCGGGAATCCATGGAACGCCGGCCGGCACGCTCAGCATGGATTCCCGCGTGCGCGGGAATGACGGGTCAGGTGGTGAGCATGGCCACCGCCAGCGCGGCGCCGCAACGGGCGTTGTTCTTCACCAGTGCGATATTGGTGGCCAGGCTGCGGCCCTCGGTCAGCTGCTTGATGCGGCTGAGCAGGAAGGGCGTGACGTTCTTGCCGGTGACGCCTTGCGCATCGGCTTCCTGCAAGGCCTGCGCGGTGATGGCGTCGATCTCCGCCTTCGGCATCGCTTCGGCCGCCGGCACAGGATTGCTGACCACCACGCCGCCCTTGAGGCCCAACTGCCACTTGGTGTGGATGAAGGCCGCCTGTTCGGCCGGCGTGTCGAGCTGGAAGTCGGCGTCGAAGCCGCTCTCGCGCGTGAAGAAGGCGGGGAAGCCGCGCTGGCCCACGCTGACCACCGGCACGCCGTGGGTCTCCAGGTATTCCAGCGTCAGGCCGATGTCGAGGATGGACTTGACGCCGGCGCACACTACCGCCACCGAGGTTTGCGCCAGTTCCTGCAGATCGGCCGAGATATCGAAGCTGGTTTCCGCGCCACGGTGCACGCCGCCGATGCCGCCGGTGACGAACACCGAGATGCCGGCCAGTTCGGCGCAGATCATCGTGGCCGCCACGGTGGTGGCGCCCAGCTTGGCCTGCGCCAGCACGTAGGGCAGGTCGCGGCGGCTGACCTTCATGGCGTCGGGCGAAGTGCCCAGCAGTTCCAGCTGTTCTTCCGACAGGCCGATGCAGATCTTGCCGCCGATGATGGCGATGGTGGCCGGCACGGCGCCGCCGTCGCGGATGATCTGTTCGACCTCACGCGCCATCTGCACGTTCTGCGGGTAGGGCATGCCGTGCGAGATGATGGTCGATTCCAGCGCGACGACCGGTTTGCCGGCGGCGCGGGCTGCCGCCACTTCGGGCGAAAACAGCAGATATTGGTGCATGGTGGGATTCCTTATGCCTTGTTGGGGAAGAGCGGCGGGTTGTATTCCGCCGACAGGTCGAAGTCGTGGATCTCGTCGAGGACATCGGCGGCCAGCATCGGCGACACCGTCTCCTGGGATTCGAGCGTCATCGCGGCCACCTTCAGGCCGCGGCGGCAGGCCAGCGTCAGATCCTGGCTGCCCTGGTACAGCGACCAGCAGACGGCGGCCGAGAAGGCGTCGCCGGCGCCGGTGACGTCGACCACGTCCACCTGGTGCGCCGCCAGCCAAACCAGCTCGCCGTCGCGGGTGTGGAACACGCCCTGGCTGCCGCAGGTGACGATGACGTCCTGCGCGCCCTGGGCCAGCACGTCGCGGCAGGCGGTGCGCACGTCGGCTTCGGTCGGCAGCGCGCGGCCGGCGCGGGTTTCCAGTTCGCCGCGATTGAGGATCAGCAGGCGCAAGCCTTTCAGGTCGTCCGGCAGGCGCGCCATCTTCGGCTGCGATACGGCGACGATCACCAGCGGCACGTTGTCGGCGCGGGCGCTGTCGAGCAGCAGGGCGATGCTGTCGGCCGGCAGGTTCAGGTCGACCACCGTCATCGCGGCGGCGGAGCGCTGCGGCTGGCGGCTGGCCAGGTAGTCGGGCGTAATGCGGTCGTACAGCGCCATGTCGGCGAGCGCCACCACCAGTTCGCCGGCGTCGTCGAGGATGGCGGTGTAGGTGCCGGTCGGCGTCTCTGGCAGTTTCAGGCTGCCGCGCGTGTCGATGCCGGCGCCTTCCGCATGGTCTTGCAGACTGCGGCCGGCGACATCGTCACCCAATGCGGTCAGCAGGGCGGTCGGCAGGTTCAGGCGCGTCAGGTTCTCGGCAATGTTGCGGGCCACGCCGCCGTAGACTTCCTCGGCGGTGGCGGGATTGGAGGTGCCCAGCTGCATGGCGGCGATGGTGCGCAGCTTGCGGTCCAGGTTGGCGGCGCCTATGCACATCACCGGACGCTTGTCCGGCAGTACATAAGCACGGCCCAGCAGGCGCCGTTCGCGTATCAAACCGGCAATATGGCCGGCCACGGCGGAGCGCGACAGGCGCAGTTCCACGGCCAGGTCTTGCTGGGAAATGAAGGGATTGGCGCGGATCAGCTGGTAGAGCTGGTCCTTCTTGGAAGAATCGGTCACGGCTTACTCGCTAAAACATTTGTCCATCATGGTAAACATTTGTTCAAATCAAGTCAATCACGCACTGCGGCTAAGTTTGCCTTGTTTTATAATACCCCTGATTTATATCGCTTTAGTATAAATGCTTAAGAAAAATGGTATTTGCCATACATATGGACGATGATGCATAGTGTCAGCTTCCCCAGCCACAACAGAAAAACAGAGGATAACCATGTCTAATAATTCCCCATTCCAGGCAGCTGACATCATTCGCGCCCGTGTCCCTGCGGGCTTCAAGCCGCGCATCGCAATGATTCTGGGTTCCGGCCTGGGCGTGCTGGCGGAACAAATGACCGACGCGGTCACCATCAGTTTCAATGAACTGCCAGGTTTCCCGATCAGCACCGTGCACGGCCACGCCGGCGAACTGGTGATCGGCACCCTGTCGGGCGTGTCGGTGGTGTGCATGAAGGGCCGCGGCCACGTCTACGAAGGCTACGGCCTGGGCGTGATGACCAGCGCCGTGCGCACCATGAAGCTGCTGGGCTGCGAGATGCTGTTCGTGACCAACGCCGCAGGTTCGCTGCGCACCGAAGTCGACGCCGGCTCGCTGGTGGCGCTGACCGACCATATCAACTACCTGCCGGGCACCCCGATGATGGGCCCGAACGACGAGCGTTTCGGTCCGCGCTTCTTCAGCATGGCCAACGCCTACGACGCCGACCTGCGAGCGCTGCTGCACTCCTCGGCCAAAGAGAAGAACGTCACCCTGCACGACGGCGTGTACATCGCCTACGCCGGTCCTAACTTCGAGACCCCTGCCGAAATCCGCGCCTTCAAGACGCTGGGCGCAGACATGGTCGGCATGTCGGTGGTGCCGGAAGTGGTGTCGGCTCGTCATTGCGGTTTGAAAGTGGTCGGCGTGTCGGCCATCACCAACCTGGCTGAAGGCCTGTCGCCGTTCCCGCTGTCGCACGAGCAGACGCTGAAATACGCGGCTGTCGCAGCGACCTCGCTGATTGAAGTGATCCTGGGCTTCCTGGCCAACGTGGCCAAAACGCCGCAGGCGTAAGATTCCCGAGGGGCGGCTGGACCGCCCCTTTTGCATTGTTAACGCGTCATCCTCGCGAAAGCGGGGATCCATGCTGAGTATCCTAGCCCAGTCGCTATGGATTCCCGCCTGCGCGGGAATGACGGAACCGGAGTTCGAAATTATGAAACGCGCATTTATCCTCTTGCTCGATTCGTTTGGTTTGGGCGCCACGCCCGATGCCGCGAAGTACAACGACGTCGGCGCCAACACCTTCGGCCACATCGCCGAGTGGGCCGCCAAGAGCGGCAAGCCGATGTCGCTGCCGACCATGGAAAAACTGGGCCTGGCCGCGGCCGCCCATACCGCCAGCGGCCAGTGGGCCGCCGGCTTCGCACAGCGCGAAGGCTTCACCGCCGCCTACGGCGCGGCGCGCGAACGTTCGACCGGCAAGGACACGCAGTCCGGCCACTGGGAAATCGCCGGCGTGCCGGTGGAATTCGACTGGGGCTACTTCCCGAAAACCGTGCCATCGTTCCCGGCCGAGCTGACCGCCAAGCTGCAGCAGCTGGCCGGCGTGCCGGGCTTCCTGGGCGACTGCCACGCATCGGGCACGGAGATCATCAACAAGCACGGCGACGAGCATGTCGCCAGCGGCAAGCCTATCATCTACACCTCCGCCGACTCGGTGCTGCAAATCGCCGCGCACGAAGAATCGTTCGGCCTGGAGCGCCTGTATGAAATCTGCGAGATCGCCTTCAAGCTGGTCGAGCCGTACAACATCGGCCGCGTGATCGCGCGTCCGTTCACCGGCGCGGACGGCAACTACACCCGCACCACCAACCGTCACGACTACGCGGTCGCACCGCCGGCGCCTACGCTGCTGGACCACGTGAAGAACGACGGCGGCGAAGTGATCGCCCTCGGCAAGATCAGCGACATCTTCGCGACCCAGGGCGTATCGCGCATGGTCAAAGGTAAAGACAATATGGCGCTGTTCGACGCGCTGATGAAGGTGGAAGAAGAAGCCGGCGACAAGTCGCTGACCTTCGTGAACTTCGTCGACTTCGACCAGGCTTTCGGCCACCGCCGCGACGTCACCGGCTACTCGAACGCGCTGCACGAGATGGACGCGCGCCTGCCGGAATTCATCGCCAAGCTGAAAGAGGGCGACCTGGTGGTGATCACCGCCGACCATGGCTGCGATCCTACCTGGCCGGGCTCCGACCACACCCGTGAGCATATCCCGATGATCTTCTTCGGTCCGGGCGTGAAGGCGCAGAAGCTGCCTATCTCCGAAACCTTCTCCGATATCGGCCAGACGCTGGCCCACCACCTCGGCGTCAAACCACTTTCCCACGGAAGCAATCTGTTATGACCATCATTACCGACTTCAAACGCAACGAAGCGGTCCCGCTGGACCTGGGCTGGATCAATCACATCCACATCAACAAGAGCGCTGCCGATCGCCGCGCCGCCAGTCTGGCGAACCGCCGCACGGTGAAGAAGGAATACCAGGCCGCCTGGCTGGTCAAGGCCATCGGCCTGATCGACCTGACCACGCTGTCCGGCGACGATACCCCGGGCCGCGTCGAGCGCCTGTGCATGAAGGCCATGCGTCCGCTGCGTTCGGACCTGGTCGAGGCACTGGGCCTGCAGGACTACAAGCTGACCACCGGCGCCGTCTGCGTGTACCACGAGATGATCAAGCCGGCGACCCAGGTGCTGCAAGGCCGCCTGCCGATCGCCGCCGTATCGACCGGCTTCCCGGCTGGCCTGACCAGCATGGAAACCAAGGTGCGCGAGATTGAATTGTCGGTGGCCGCAGGCGCGACCGAGATCGATATCGTCATCACCCGCCAGCACGTCTTGACCGGCAACTGGCAAGCGCTGTACGACGAGATGCTGGCTTACCGCAAGGCTTGCGGCGAAGCGCACGTCAAGGCGATCCTGGCGACCGGTGAACTGGTCACGCTGGAAAACGTGGCCAAGGCTTCGTGGGTTTGCATGATGGCTGGTGCGGACTTCATCAAGACCTCGACCGGTAAAGAGCCGGTCAACGCGACGATCCCGGTATCGCTGACGATGGTGCGCGCGATTCGCGACTACCACGAGCAGACCGGCTTCAAGATCGGCTACAAGCCAGCGGGTGGCGTCGGCACGGCCAAGGCCGCGCTGCAGTACCTGTCGCTGATGAAGGAAGAACTGGGCAACGAGTGGCTGGAGCCACACCTGTTCCGCATCGGCGCATCCAGCCTGCTGACCGACATCGAACGCCAGCTTGAGCACTATGTGACCGGCAACTACTCCGCCGCACACCGCCATGCGCAACCATAAAGAATACGGACAAGTCATGCCAACCATCAAAGAGATCCTGAACACCATGGAATACGGCCCAGCACCGGAAAGCACGAAAGAAGCACAAGCGTGGCTGGAGCAGCACGGCCGCACCTTCGGCCTGTTCATCGACAACCAGTGGAGCGAGCCGGGCGAGTTGTTCGCCTCGACTAACCCCTCCGACGCGTCCAGGCTGGCCGACCTGACGCAAGCCACCGGCAGCGACGTCGATCGCGCCGTGGCGGCCGCGCGCGCAGCGCAGCCGGGCTGGCAGGCATTGGGCGGCCATGGCCGCGCCAAGGTCATGTACTCGCTGGCCCGCCTGATGCAGAAGCACGCGCGCCTGTTCGCCGTGCTGGAAACGCTGGACAACGGCAAGACCATCCGCGAAACCCGCGACGTCGACCTGCCGCTGGTGGCGCGTCACTTCTACTACCACGCCGGTTGGGCGCAGCTGCAAGCCGAAGAATTCGCGGACTACCGCGCCGTCGGCGTGGTTGGCCAGATCGTGCCTTGGAATTTCCCGCTGCTGATGCTGTCGTGGAAAATCGCGCCGGCCATGGCCGCTGGTAACACCATCGTCTTCAAACCGGCCGAATTCACGTCGCTGACCGCGATGCTGTTCGCCGAGATCTGCGTACAAGCCGGCGTGCCTGCCGGCGTGGTCAACATCGTCACCGGCGACGGCCGCGTGGGCGAAGCCATCGTCAACCATGCAGGTATCGACAAGCTGGCCTTCACCGGCTCGACCGAAGTAGGCCGCTTGATCCGCGTTGCCACCGCAGGCAGCGGCAAGAAGCTGTCGCTGGAATTGGGCGGCAAGTCGCCGTTCATCGTCTTCGATGATGCCGACCTGGATGCCGCTGTTGAAGGCCTGGTCGATTCGATCTGGTTCAATCAAGGCCAGGTATGCTGCGCAGGTTCGCGCCTGCTGGTGCAGGAATCGGTGCAGGATAAATTCCTGGCCAAGCTGCGCGCCCGCATGGACAAGCTGACCCTCGGCTCGCCGCTGGACAAGTCGATGGACATCGGCGCCCTGGTCGATCCGGTGCAGCAGCAGCGCATCGCCGGCCTGGTGGAATCGGCCCGCGCCGAAGGTTGCGATGTCTATCAGCCTAAATGCGAAATTCCTGCCAACGGCTCGTGGTTCCCGCCGACGCTGATCACCGGCGCATCGACTTCCGCCGCCGTGGCGCAAGCCGAAATCTTCGGCCCAGTGCTGGTGGCGATGAGCTTCCGTACTCCGCCGGAAGCCGTGCAACTGGCGAACAACACCGTCTACGGCCTGGCCGCTTGCGTCTGGACCGAGAACATCTCGCTGGCGCTGGACGTCGCGCCGCAGATCAAGGCCGGCGTGGTGTGGATTAACACCGCCAACCAGTTCGACGCCGCTTGCGGCTTCGGCGGCTACCGCGAATCCGGCTTCGGTCGTGAAGGCGGCCGTGAAGGCATGTACGAATACCTGACCGCCAAATCGGAAGATGCGCGCCCTGCGACGCCTGTGGTGGAAGCCAAGGCCAAAGCCAAGGCTGCAGCACCGGTAGCAGGCGGCGCCTTCGCCATCGACCGCACCGCCAAGCTGTACATCGGCGGCAAGCAAGCCCGCCCTGACGGCGCCTACAGCCGCGCGATCCACGGTGCTGACGGCGCCTTCATCGGCGAAGTCGGCGAAGGCAATCGCAAGGACATCCGCAATGCAGTCGAAGCGGCGCACAAGGCCGGCGGCTGGGCGAAAGCCACGTCGCATAACCGCGCGCAGGTTCTGTACTACATCGCTGAAAACCTGGCCGCGCGCGGCGAGGAATTCGCAGCCCGCATCGCCGCGATGACCGGTTCCAAGAACGCTGAAAAAGAAGTGCAGGCTTCGATCGAGCGCCTGTTCTACTACGCGGCATGGGCCGACAAGTACGACGGCCTGGCGCACCAGCCGCCGATGCACGGCATCACCGTGGCGCTGAACGAACCGGTCGGCGTGATCGGCATCGTCTGCCCGAACGAGTCGCCGCTGCTGGGCTTCATCTCGCTGGTGGCGCCGGCCATCGCGCTGGGCAACCGCGTGGTGGTGGTGCCGTCGGAAGCGCATCCGTTGTCGGCGACCGATCTGTATCAGGTGTTCGATACGTCGGACCTGCCGGACGGCGTGGTCAACATCGTCACCGGTTCGGCCGATGAACTGGCGCGCACGCTGGCGACGCACTCGGACATCGACGCGGTATGGCGTCATGACGGTTCGGCTGAGGGCTGTGCGGAAGTGGAGCGCCTGTCGGCTGCTTCGCTGAAGCGTACCTGGGTCGGCGGCGCGAAGGGCCGCGACTGGTACAGCACCGCGCAATCGGGCGGCCGCGCAGTACTGGCGCACGCATCGCAAGTTAAAAACGTCTGGATTCCATACGGCGTTTAACCCTAAGACGTAGGGGTCTGACCCCATCGGGGTCAGACCCCAGCCGCCGCAGTGCGGGGTTCGCAGGTGCCGCGAATTCCACTGCGGCGTTATCAATTTACCCAAGTGGAGAATTCCATGTTTTTACCTCAAGAGATCATTCGCAAAAAGCGCGACGGCGGCGTCCTGAGCGCTGAAGAGATCCAGTTCTTCGTCGGCGGCATCACCTCGAACCGCGTCACCGAAGGCCAGATCGCCGCGCTGGCGATGGCGGTCTACTTCAACGACATGAACATGGACGAACGCGTCGCCTTCACGCTGGCGATGCGCGATTCCGGCGAAGTGCTGGACTGGCGCTCGCTGGACCTGCCAGGCCCGGTGGTCGACAAGCACTCGACCGGCGGCGTCGGCGACGTGGTCTCGCTGCTGCTCGGCCCCATGGTCGCAGCCTGCGGCGGCTTCGTGCCGATGATCTCCGGCCGTGGCCTGGGCCACACCGGCGGTACGCTGGACAAGTTCGACTCCATCCCCGGCTACAGCACCGTGCCGACCAATGAGCTGTTCCGCAAAGTGGTCAAGGAAGTCGGCGTCGCCATCATCGGCCAGACCGCATCGCTGGCGCCTTCGGACAAGATCTTCTACGGCGTGCGTGACGTGACCGCCACCGTGGAATCGGTCGCCATGATCACCGGCTCCATCCTGTCGAAGAAGCTGTCGGCGGGCCTGGACGCGCTGGTCATGGACGTGAAAACGGGCAGCGGCGCCTTCATGCCGACCTACGACAAGTCGGTCGAGCTGGCGGACAGCATCGTCAAGGTCGGCAACGGCGCCGGCATGATGACCTCGGCCATCCTGACCGACATGAACGAATCGCTGGCGCCATACGCCGGCAACGCGCTGGAAGTACGCGGCGCGATGGATTACCTGACCGGAAAATCGCGTCCGGCGCGCCTGCACGAAGTGACGATGGCGCTGTGCGCCGAGATGCTGGTGCTGGGCAAACTGGCCGCCACCGAAGAAGACGCGCGCGCCAAGCTGCAAGCGTCGCTGGACAGCGGCGAAGCCGCCGAGCGCTTCTCGCGCATGGTGGTCGCGCTGGGCGGCCCGGCCGACCTGATGGACAATCCTGACAAGTACCTGGAGCGTTCGCCTATCATCGTGCCGGCGCCTGCGCTGGTTTCCGGCTACGCCGCCACCGCCAACTGCCGCGATATCGGCCTGGCCGTGGTGAGCCTGGGCGGTGGCCGTCGCCGCGCTGCCGATCCGATCGATTTCGCCGTCGGCCTGACCGATCTGGTTGGCCTTGGCGACAAGATCGAAGCCGGCCAGCCGCTGGCGATGGTGCACGCGCGCACGCAGGGAGCCGCCGAGCAGGCGATCCGCGAAATCCAGGCGGCCTACCAGATCGCCGGCGCTGCGCCGGCCGCGAACCCGGTCATCTACCGCACGATCCGTCCATAACGCATAGCATTGTCATTCCCGCGAAGGCGGGAATCCATAGAACGCCTGAACGCGCGCTCGGCATGGATTCCCGCCTTCGCGGGAATGACGGCTCAAAGGGAACTGACATGAACAAACAAGAATTGATCGTCGAAGCCACGGCCGCGCGCCTGAAGGCTTACACGCCGTACTCCAACTTCAAGGTCGGCGCAGCGCTGCTGACCAATGACGGCAAGGTTTTCCACGGCTGTAACGTGGAAAACGCGTCCTACGGCTTGTGCAACTGCGCCGAGCGCACCGCCTTGTTCAGCGCTTTCGCGCACGGCTACAAACCGGGCGATTTCGCGCAGCTGGTTGTCATCGGTGAGACCGATGGTCCTATCGCACCGTGCGGCGCTTGCCGTCAGGTGATCCTGGAGTTGGGCGGTAACGAGCTGCCTGTGCTGCTGACCAACCTCAAAGGCGACATCTATGAAACCACCGCAGCCGAACAACTGCCGAACGCCTTCGGCGGCGCCGACCTGAAGAAGAAATAAGACCTTGGCCTTCAAGAAGACAATCGATGTGCAGGCTGCCGTCGCAATCGCGGCGTCGGAGGCTATTGCCGCCAAAACGCAGGGCACCTTTGGTGTCGGCGGTTTGATGCTCGACCAGCACGGCAACGTGCTGCAGTCGCTGCACAACAACGTCATCAAGCAGGGGCTGATCTTTGACCCGACCGCGCACGGCGAGCGCCAGTTGATTGACTGGTACTACGCCGAACGCGCCAAGGGTCGCGAGCTGCCGGAACCGCAGGACATCACCATCGTCACCTCGCTCGATCCCTGCTGCATGTGCAGCGGCGCGATCCTGGCGGGTGGCTTCAATGTGGTGGTGGCCGCGCCGGACAAAAGCGCGGGCGTCAACTACGACGCCAGCGCCACCTTCAATGCGCTGCCGGAAGCGCTGCGGCCTCAAGCCGAGGCGACGTTCAGCTACCCGGCCATCCTCGGCTCGTCGCTGTACACGCGCGCCAGTTCGGGCGCTGCGCCGAAGTCCTTCTTCATCGGTAAAACCATCTCGGAACCGACGCAGGCCTTGTGCTCATTGGTGTTCGAGGCCACGGCCGGCGAGGTGACGGAGCTGTTCAACACCGATCTGCCGCAACAACAATTGAAATGCCCGATGACGCTGGCACCCGACCACGCGATCGTGCACGCGCTGCGGCAGTTGTATCCGGACGCGCTGGCCTACCGCTGCACGCCGCAGCATCCGGACGCCGGCCTGGCGCCGTTCCTGCTGCAAGCGATGGCGCGCGACCGCGAACACGGCGGGGCAGGGGATGCGGTGGCCTTGCTGGATTCGTTCGGCAATCTGCTGCTATGCATGCCGGGCCGGATGTCGCAGTCGGGCATCCGCAGCGCCTTCATGGAAACCACGCGCGCCTACGCGCAGCTGCGCTACAAGCTGATGGCCGGCGCCACGCCGGCACAGCAGGACGAAGTGCGCCAGTATCTGGGCCATCCCAAGGACGGCACCTTCGTCTTCGCCCAAGGGCCGGACCGCGGCGCCATCAGCTTCATGAACCTGGGCGCCTACGGCTCGACGATGGAAGGGCCGCTGCCGCTGAAAAATCCAACGCAGTTTCAGTACGTACTGCCGGGCATGCCGGAAGCCGAACTGGCAGCGCTATGCGCCGCCATGCCGCCGCTGTATCGCAACATCATCCGCATCCGCCCCACGCAAGTCGCCGATCAGGACCTGATCGCAGCGCTGGCCTGAAGCGCTACGCCGCCTTGGCGTCGGCCTGCATCATGCCGAAGATGTTGCCGTCGAGGTCCTTGGCGTAGGCCAGCCAGCCGATGCCGGGGATGGGCATCTTCGGCACCACCACTTCCGCCTTCAGCGCCGCCACCTGCGCCAGCGTGTCGTCGAGATTTTCGACATCGACCGTGCAGACGAAGGCGTTCACGCTCTGCATCGCCGCGGGCACCGGCCCCTGGCGCGGCAGCAGGCCGCCGTTGATGCCGCGCTGCGCTGGATCGCCTGTGTCGATCAGCCAGTATTCGCCGCCTTCCCACTTGTTGAAACTCCAGCCGAACAGCGTGCCGTAAAAATCGATCAGCACCTGCGGTTGGCTGGCCTGGATTTCAAAATGTACCGGACGTCCCATGGTCTGCTCCTTAATCTGCTGGATCGTAAGTGCCGATGCTCCAGATGTGGCCCTCGGGGTCGCGGCAGGTGAAGCCGCGTCCGCCGTAGTCCTCATCCTTGATTTCGAGCAGGAACTCGCCGCCGGCCTGCTTCACGTTGTCGTACACCTTGTCGGCGTCGTTGACGACCAGGTAGGAACTCTGCGTGTTGAACTGGCCGATCTCGGAAGGCTGCTTCATCAGGCGGCCGAACTCGGTGTCGAACACTGAACCGAGCATGATCATGCCGTTGCCGAAACTGAGTTGCGCGTGGGCGATGCTGCCGTCTTCGTTCGGCACCACCAGCGTCGCTTCAAAGCCGAAAGTGGTGCACAGCCAGTCGATGGCGGCTGGCGCGTCGCGGTAGCGCATGCATGGAATGACGTTGCTGCGGGTTTGCTTGGGTATGCTGGACATTGTTTTCTCCCTGTCGTGGTCTGGAACAGATTCGATCAATATTTACCCCCATCCGTTCGGCGGCCTGATGCGCCGGAACGATGCAAGAAAGTATATATTGATAACGATCAGACGGAGATTACATTTGCTGGAATAAATGGGCATTGCCGCGGCTGACTTCCAGCTGTTCGTCGAAGTTGCGGATCTTCACCATCTGGCGTCCGCGCAAGTCGCGCGTGACTTCTTCGATGGCATCGACCCGCACCAGCGTCGAGCGGTGGATGCGCCAGAATTCGTCCGGGTCCAGTTCGTCGGCCAGCTCCTTCAGCGTTTTGCGTATCAGCACTTCCGCTTGCGCGGTCTGTACCCGCGTGTACTTTTCGTCGGCGCGGAAGAACAGCACTTCTCGCGTGCTGATCATGCGCAGGTTGCTGCCGACCACCGCCTGGATCCAGCGCAGGTAGTCCGGCCTGGCGGCCGGCTTGCTCTGGCTGGACAACAACTGGCTCAGCTGCCGCTCGATGTTGGACGGCTGCTGGCCGATCAGCGATTGCAGGCGCGCGCAGGTGGTCTTCAGGCGCTCCCCTCCGGCCGGCTTCAGCAGATAATCCAGCGCGCCCTGTTCGAAGGCCTCGATCGCGTATTGATCGTAGGCCGTGACGAACACCAGGTGGCAGCGGTTGAACAGCATGCGCGCCGCCTCGATGCCGGACAGGCCGGGCATGCGGATGTCGAGGAACACGATGTCCGGCTGGTACTGGCCGGCCAGCGCCACGGCCTCGATGCCATTGGCCGCCTCGGCGACGATCTCCAGTCCCGGCCACGCTTCCAGCAGGCGCGCGCGCAGCTGGCGGCGCATCGGTTCCTCGTCGTCGGCGATCAGCGCGGTGGCGCGGCGTTGGCCGCCCGGTGTGGCGATATTCATTTGAAACTCCCAGCGAAAATATCCGGCGCATACGGGATGCGGACGGTGGCGCGGGTGCCGCCGGTCAGCGGCGCTTCGATCACCAGTTGCGCGCGGTTGCCGTACAGGATGCGCAAGCGTTCCCGCACATTGGCCAGGCCGATGCCGTCGCCGGCATGGACGTTGAAACCGATGCCGTCGTCCAGCACGTCCACTTGCAGCATGGCGCCGTCGACGCTGGCGCGGATGTCGATGCGGCCGCCTTCGATTTTCGGCTCCAGGCCGTGCTTGATGGCGTTCTCGATCAGGATCTGCAGCATCATCACGGGGAAGGTGGCGCTCAGCATTTCCGGCGGCACGTCGACCGACACCGCCAGCCGCGCGCCCATGCGCGCTTGCATGATGGCCAGGTAGGCGCGCGACATCTCGATCTGCCGGCCCAGCGTGCCGCTGCCTTTGGCCCTCATCTGCGGCAAGGTGGCGCGCAGGTAGTCGATCAGGTTCTGGTGGATGCGCGCGGCCTGCGGCGGATCGGTCTCGATCAGCTGGCCGATCAGCGCGAGCGTGTTGAACAGGAAGTGCGGCTCGACCTGCGCCTGCAAGGCCGCCATGCGCGCCTCGACCAGGCGCCGTTCCATGCCTTCCTCGTCGGCGTGGCTGGTGGCGTCGCGCGCTTCGATCTCGGCCTTGCGCTTGCCGCCGGCCAGCACCTTCAGGCCCAGCGACAGCGCGATGAAGGCGGCGGTCTGCTTGGGCAGGCCGAACGGCGTCAGGCCGAACAGCAGCAACAGCAGCCACACCATCATCAGCTTGCGCCATTCCACCTGCGCCAGCCAGTCGAAGAAACGCCACCACATGCTGGTGGCCGTTTCGCCGATCTCGCGGATGATGTCGAGCAGGCTTTTGGCGTTGTCGTAGCCGGCCTTGGCCAGCCCTCGTTTTTTCATTGCTGATGCTCCTGGCGGCGACGCTGGCGGCGGCCGCCGACCACGCAGGCGCCGACCGCGATCTTCAGCACCAGGAAGAAGGCGAACAGCACCATCGCCAGCGGCAGGATGGTCATGATGAAGGCCAGGATCAGCGCGGCGCCCAGCAGCGCGGGCGGCGACATGCGCTGCACCAGCCGCACGCCGTAGCGCACGGTCTGCGCGAAGGCGCGGAAGATTTCTTCCATCAGATCCATCACGGCCTGGCTGTTCAATTTACTCATTTGGAACTCCATCAAAATCGTTGCGATGGAATCACTGTAGCAAAGCCCTCAAGCGCGCTGTTGCGGATTCCGATCAACTGCGGTTTGAGCGGGATGGCCGGTTATTCCAGAGGATAAGCGGCGGCCAAATCAGTGCTGCTGCGTAATGACCGTTGCACGATCCCAGTCGCTGCGCAGCAGGCCGTAGATCACGCTGTCCGAGATTTCGCCGCTGACGAACCAGCGCTCGCGCAGCAAGCCTTCGCGCTGGAAGTGCAGGCCTTCCAGGATGCGGCCGGAGGCAATGTTGTCGGGATGGATATCGGCTTCGATGCGGTGCAGTTCCAGCGGGCCGAAGCCATAGGCTATCAGTGCGGCCAGCGCTTCCTGCATGTAGCGCTTGCCCCAGTGCGGCTGCGCCAGCATGTAGCCGATGTCGCAGCGATGGTTGCGGCGGTCGAACTCATACAGTGTGACGGTGCCGATCAGTTCGCCATCCGGCAGCACCACCGCCAGGCGCAGTGAGCTGCCGTCCTGGTAGCCCTTGAGGGTTTGCTCGATGTTGTCGACGGCCTGGGCGGGGTGCAGCCACGGGCCGCTGCTCCAGTAGCGCAGCGCGACGGGATCGGAGAACAGGCGGAACAGCGCATCGGCATCGCCGTGGTCGACGAAGCGCAGGGTCAGGCGGGCGGTCTGTAGCTGGACGGGTTCGAAGCTGGGCATGCTGGTTCTTAAGTTGATAGACGGTCTGCCAGCTTAGCGGACTTTCAAGGAGGCGTGTTTTTTTAATATTCTTATCGGCTGGAGTGATGCTGCGCCGCCGCAAAATAAACTTAAAATGGTTTCACTCATTAATGAACCATGATATCCTTGAAGTAATTTAAATTGCTATCAAGGAATTGTTCATGGTCGCTGTCACGAAAACCGCTGTTTCTGCTGTCGTTCTTGCAATGGCTACCCTGGGTAGCGCGCAGGCTGCCGTGCTGGATCTGGGGCTGCATGGCGCCAATGTATTCTCCTTCACCGATTTCAAGGCGCCTAGCTCCGACGTCGAAGGCTCCATCATGGCCGGCCGCGATGTCCAGCTGGCCAATTACTCGGTCAACGCCAACAATGTCGACGCTTACGGCAGCTATTCGCTGATCGCCGGCCGCAACCTGAAATTCACCAGCGGCTCGATCAAGAACGGCGACACCTTTGTCGGCGGCCAAGCCAGCCTGACCCAGAGCGTCGATGTGTACTCGAAAATCAAGACCGGCACCGCGCCCGTCAACATGACTGCGCTGGCCGGCCAGCTGACGGCCACTTCGACCTCGCTGTCCAAGCTCTCCACCACCGGCACCGCCACCGAGCAGTGGGGCGGCCTGAACATCGCCGGCAGCAAGAAGGGTGTGGAAGTGATCGATATCGACGCCAAGACGCTGTCGAAAGTCACCTACTTCAACTTCAGCAACCTGAGCGCCGGCTCCACGCTGATCCTGAACGTCAGCGGCGACAAGGGCAGCTTCAACGGCGGCTACCAGGGCTTCGAGAACTACAACGTGCTGTTCAACTTCTACGAGGCGACCGACCTGGGCATCCATACCGGCCTGACCGGCAGCATCCTGGCGCCACTGGCCAGTATCAACGGCGGCAGCGGCGTGATCAACGGCAATGTGATCGTCGATTCGTGGAGCTCGTCGGTGCAGATCAATGCCAACCACTTCTTCAAGTCGGTCGACGTCCGGGGCTACGTCAGCGCGGTGCCGGAACCGGAAACCTACGCCATGCTGCTGGCGGGCCTGGGCCTGGTGGGCTTTACGGCGCGCCGTCGCAAGCAGACTGCGGCACGCTGATCGCCGACAGCACCATATCGACGATGACCTTCTCGGCATCGTCGAAGTCTTTCCTGGTGAGCTGCTTGCGGTTCAACACCAGCGCCATCTGCGCCGAAAAGTCCGCATAGGACTGCGTCATCGCCCAGATGGCGAACAGCAGGTGCGTCGCATTGATCGGCGCAATCTTCCCCTCGCTGATCCACTTCTCGAACACCTCGATATCCTTGCGCACCAGCGGCACCACGCGGTTCTGGATCTGCGCGCCGTACATCTGCGCGCCGCTGATCACTTCCATCGCATACACGCGCGACGCCCACGGCTGCTCGCGCGAGAACTTCAGCTTGGCCTGCACGTAGGTACGCAGCACGTCGCGCGGGTCCTGGTCGCCGGCGGCCAGGTTTTCCATCCGCTCCAGCCACTCGTCCAATACCTCGTCCAGCACGCGCTGGTACAGCGCCTGCTTGGTGGGGAAGTAGTACATCAGGTTTTGCTTCGACAGGCCGGCGTTCTCCGCCACGGTGGCGATCGAGGTGCCTTCGTAGCCGCATTCGGCGAACACCCGCACCGCCTCGGCGGCGATGTCGGCTTCCAGTTTGTCGCGATTGAGAACGCGCCGCTTGATCTTCGGCGCTGGCTCGGCATTCAGTTTTGCTGTCGGCATGTGAGTCTCAGGAAGGTCAGGAGTTGAGGGTGGTCGGTGTAGGCTACGTTGAAGCGGAACCAGATCGATTCCGGCGCGCGCAACATGAAGAAATCGCACGGCGACAGCAGGATGCCGGATTTGAGCGCCAGGTCGGCGATGATCTTGCCGTTCCAGTCGGCGCTGGGCGCTTCGCTCCAGCCGGCGCTGACGAACATGCCGCCGCGCGGCCTGGCCAGCGGCTCCATGCCGACGCCGCGCAGGCTGTCGATGGCGCGTTCGCGGCCCGCTTCCAGCTGGGTGGCCAGCTTGTCCACCATGCGCTTGTAGGGCCGCGCGGTGATGGCGTGGTAGACGGCGCGCTCGTTGATTTCGGAGGTGGTCAGGCCGGCCAGCATCTTCACCCGCAGCAGCTCGGGGATCAGCGAAGCCGAGGCGCAGATCGAGCCCACGCGCAGCACCGGCGACAAGGTCTTGGAGAAGCTGCCGACGCGGATCACGCGCCGCAGGCCGTCCATCGCCGCCAGCGAGGCTTCGCCGCGCGGCGCCAGTTCGCGGTAGATGTCGTCCTCCACCAGCCAGAAATCGAACTGCTCGGCCAGGCCCAGCAGACGGTGCGCCTGCGCCACGCTGAGCGAGGTGCCCAGCGGATTTTGCAGCACCGTGTTGACGAACATGAGCTTGGGCTGGGTTTGCGCGGCCTGCTTCGCCAGCGTGTCGAAATCGAGGCCATGCTCGCCGCGCGGAATGCCGACCGGCACGCAGCCGTGGTGGCGTATCAGCGACAGCAGGTTGCTGTAGCCGGGATCTTCGACGAACACGGTGTCGCCCGGTTTGGTCAGCGTGCGCAGGATCAGGTCGAAGGCGTGGGTGGCGCCGTGGGTCAGCAGCACCTGCTCGGGTTCGACCGGGAACAGCTCGTCGCTCAAGGTGGACGCCAGCTGCTGGCGCAGCGACGGGAAACCCAGCGGATGACCATAGCCGCGCAGCCGGTTGGCGGGTATGCGCATCGCGTGGCGCACGGCATCGAGGATGGTGTCCTCGCCATACCACTCGGGCGGCAGCCAGCCGGCGCCCACGGCCAGCGCGTCCGAGGTGCCGGAATACAGGTCGGGGGTGAGGGCGTCGATGGCGGTCGGCGTGGCTTGCAAGGTGGAAGGCAGCAAGGTCGCGGGAACGTCCTGGCGCGCCACGAAATAGCCGGAGCCGCGGCGCGATGACAACAGCCCCAGTGTCACCAGACGGTCATAGGATTCGACAACTGTAAAGGTACTGATGCCATTACACTTCGCAAATTGCCGCACCGAAGGCATTTTCGTTCCGATGCGCAACTCCCTGCGGCCCACCATCGCGCTGATGGCCGAGACGATCTGGTCGACCAGGCTGCCCTTCTTGCTGCGCTCTATGGCGAGCACGGGCCAGCCCACCGCTCCGGGCGGGCAGTCGGCTTGATCGATCGCAGGATTCGCTAGCTCCATCCTTGACTCCACTTAAAGCGTAAAGCAAAACTGTAGTGTTTTTGTTGCCAGTACGGTTGGGCAGTTTTGATATTTGTGTATCTGTGCCATAGTTGTTGCGCTGTCTATTATTGCATCATCATTTTGCCAACTGGTAAATTTTTTTACGGTTCGTCAAAAAAATCCACACGATTGTAAGCAAACTGCGAGCAGACTGTTATTCCAGGAGATGAGCATGAACGAATCCAGACCTGAATCGATGGCGTCCTTCTGGATGCCCTTCACGAACAACCGCGATTTCAAAGCCCATCCGCGCCTGCTGGTGTCGGCGGAAGGCATGTACTACAAGGACGTCGACGGCAACAGCATCCTGGACGGCACCGCCGGCCTGTGGTGCGTGCCGTGCGGCCACGCACAGCCGAAGATCGTCGCCGCCGTGCGCGAGATGGTGGGCCAGCTCGATTTCGCGCCGACCTTCCAGATGGGCCACCCGGCCGCATTCGACCTGGCTGAAAAGCTGATGGAGTACACCAACCACAAATTCGGCCACGTGTTCTACACCAACTCCGGTTCGGAAGCGGTGGACACCGCGCTGAAGATCGCGCTGGCGTATCACAAGGCGCGCGGTGAAGCGAGCCGCACCCGCCTGATCGGCCGCGAACGCGGCTACCACGGCGTCGGCTTCGGCGGCATCTCGGTGGGCGGCATCGCCGGCAACCGCAAGCCGTATGGCGTGATGCTGCCCGGCGTCGATCACCTGCCGCACACGCATAACCTGGAGAAGAACGCCTACACCCGCGGCGAACCGGAATACGGCACCGAGCTGGCCGACGAACTGGAACGCATCGTCGCGCTGCATGACGCATCGACCATCGCCGCCGTGATCGTCGAGCCGGTGGCCGGTTCCACCGGCGTGCTGATACCGCCGAAGGGGTATCTGAAGCGCCTGCGCGAGCTGTGCACCAAGCACGGCATCCTGCTGATCTTCGATGAAGTCATCACGGGCTTCGGCCGGCTGACGACGCCTTTCGCGGCCGACTACTTCGACGTCGAGCCGGACATGATGACCACCGCCAAAGGCCTGACCAACGGCGTGATTCCGATGGGCGCGGTGTTCAGCAAAAAATTCATCCACGACACCTTCATGGAAGCGCCGGCCGGCATTGAGCTGTTCCACGGCTACACCTACTCGGGCCATCCGGTCGCCTGCGCCGCCTCGCTGGCGACGCTGGAAGTGTTCAAGGAACAGAAGATCCTCGAACACGCCGCCGGCATGGCCGAATACTGGGCCGACGCGGTGCACTCGCTCAAAGGGCTGCCGCACGTGATCGACATCCGCACCATCGGTCTGATCGCCGGCATCGAGCTGGCGCCTATCGCCGGCAAGCCGGGCGCGCGCGCCTTCGCCGCCTTCAAGCAGGCCTTTGCCGACGGCGTCTTGATACGCACCACCGGCGACATCATCGCCCTGTCGCCACCGTTAGTCCTGGAGAAGAAGCACATCGATGAATTGTTTGGAAAACTGACGACTGTACTTAAAAACCTAGCCTGACCGCCGTCGTCCTCGCGCAAGCGGGGACCCATGCTGAGCATATTCAGCATGGACTCCCGCTTTCGCGGGAGCGACGGTGGTGGCGGATAACGAGGAGAACACCATGCTGGTAGGCGTCCCAAAAGAGATCAAAAACCAGGAGTCCCGCGTTGGCCTTACCCCGGCCAGCGTGAAGGAACTCGTATTGCGTGGCCATCAAGTACTTGTGCAGAAAAATGCCGGCGTCGCCATCGGTCTGACCGATGCGATGTATGAAGGCGCCGGCGCCACCATCATCGAAGCGGCGGCCGAAATCTTCGCTCGCGCCGAGATGATCGTCAAAGTAAAGGAACCGCAGCCGGAAGAATGCGCGATGCTGCGCAAGGGGCAGATCCTGTACACCTATCTGCACCTGGCGCCGGACCCGGAGCAAACCAAGGCGCTGGTGGAATCGGGCGCGGTCTGCATCGCCTACGAAACCATCACCGGCGCCAACGGCGGCTTGCCGCTGCTGGCGCCGATGAGCGAAGTGGCGGGGCGCATGTCGATACAGGCCGGCGCCGCGCATCTGGAGAAATCCAAGGGAGGCATGGGCCTGTTGCTGGGCGGCGTGCCGGGCGTGGCGCCGGGCCACATCGCCATCATCGGCGCCGGCGTGGTCGGCACCAATGCCTTGCAGATGGCGGTCGGCATCGGCGCGCGTGTGACGATTTTGGACAAGAACATCGACCGCCTGCGCCAGCTGGACCTGATCTACGGCAACCGCATCTCGACCATGTATTCGAACGCGCACTCGATCGAGGAAGCGGTGCTCGATGCGGACCTGGTGATCGGCGGCGTGCTGGTGCCCGGTGCGGCCGCGCCCAAGCTGGTGACCAAGGACATGATCGCGCGCATGAAGCCGGGCGCGGTGGTGGTGGACGTCGCCATCGACCAGGGCGGCTGCTTCGAAACCTCGCACGCCACCACGCACGAAAAGCCGACCTACGTGGTCGACGGCGTGATCCACTACTGCGTGGCCAACATGCCGGGCGCGGTCGCCCGCACGTCGACCTTCGCACTGAATAACGCAACCATCGGCCACGCGGTAGCGCTGGCCGACAAGGGCTGGCAGAAAGCGCTGAAAGCCAATCCGCATTTGAAAAACGGTTTGAATGTCTGTCTCGGCCACGTCACCTACGAAGCGGTGGCGCACGGCCTTGGCTATACCTATGTAGACCCGGACAGCCTGCTGGGCTGATGCCGAAATTTGAAAGAAGATCATGAGCAACTTGGACACCATCACCCATTACATCAACGGCGTAAAAGTCGATACGCAAAGCGGCCGCTATGCGGACGTATTCAATCCCGCGCTGGGCGAACCGGTGGCCAGGGTCGCCCTGGGTACGACGGAAGAAGTCGATGCCGCCGTGCGCGCAGCGGAAAAAGCTTTCCCGGCATGGTCCGCCACGCCGCCGCTGACGCGCGCCCGTGTTCTGTTCAAATACCTGCAACTGTGTCAGCAGCACACCGACGAATTCGCGGCGATGCTGACGCGTGAACACGGCAAAACCTTCGCCGATGCGCAAGGCGAAGTGGCGCGCGGTATCGAGATGGTGGAATTCGCGGTCGGCATTCCGCAACTGTTGAAAGGCGAATTCACCGACCAGATCTCGCGCGGCATCGACGCCTGGTCGATGCGCCAGGCGCTGGGTGTGGTGGCCGGCATCACGCCGTTTAACTTCCCGGTGATGGTGCCGATGTGGATGTTCCCGGTTGCCATCGCATGCGGGAACACCTTTATTCTCAAGCCTTCCGAGCGCGATCCGTCGCCGTCGCTGTTGCATGCGCGGCTGCTGAAGGAAGCCGGTTTGCCGGACGGCGTGTTCAATGTCATCCAAGGCGACAAGGTGACCGTCGATGCCTTGCTCGATCATCCGGTGGTGCAGGCGGTGAGCTTCGTCGGCTCGACGCCGATCGCCGAATACATCTACTCGCGCGGCTGTGCTGCGGGCAAGCGCGTGCAGGCTTTGGGCGGCGCCAAGAACCACATGGTCGTCATGCCGGATGCGGACATGGAGATGACGGTCGATGCGCTGATGGGCGCGGCCTACGGTTCGGCCGGTGAGCGCTGCATGGCGATCTCCGTGGTGGTGGCGGTTGGCGATGCGGGCGACAAGATCGTCGATGCACTGGCAAAGCGCACCGCTGCACTGAAAGTGCGCGACGGTATGGCGTCGGATGCCGAGATGGGGCCTGTGGTTTCCAGCGCGGCCAAGCAGCGCATAGAGCGCTTGATCGGCGAGGGCGTGGAGCAGGGCGCGAAACTGGTGGTCGATGGACGCAACCACGTTGTGGCGGGTCGTGAGAACGGCTTCTTCATCGGCGGTACCTTGTTCGATCACGTCACGCCGGATATGACGATTTACAAGGAAGAGATTTTCGGTCCTGTGCTGTGCATGCTGCGTTCTCCGGACGTGGGCAGCGCGGTGGAGCTGATTAACCGTAACGAGTACGGCAACGGTGTGGCGATCTACACGCGCGATGGCGGCGTGGCGCGCGAGTTCGTGCGCCAGATCCAGGTCGGCATGGTGGGTGTGAACGTGCCGCTGCCGGTGCCGATGGCCTTCAACAGTTTCGGCGGATGGAAGCGCAGCCTGTTCGGCGACCATCACGCTTACGGTCCCGAAGGCGTGCGTTTCTATACGCGCCACAAGGCAGTGATGCAGCGCTGGCCGAACACCGCAAGCGCTGGCGCAGAATTTGCATTCCCTCAGATGAAGTAAATAACAAAATCTCAGCCAGGAAATCGTATGATGATCGAATCTCTCAAATACATGCCCCAGCCGAAGGAAGCCAATGCCACACTGGCGGAACACTTCACTGACCTGGCACCCGCGCTGAACGCGCGCCAGGCCGCGATCGAAAGTTCGCGCTGCCTGTATTGCTACGACGCGCCGTGCACGCGCATCTGCCCGTCCGAAATCGACGTCGCCAGTTTCATCCGCAATATCCACGACGAAAACATCAACGGCGCGGCGGTCGGCATCCTCAAGCAGAACATCCTGGGCGGCAGCTGTTCGCGCGTCTGTCCGACCGAGATCCTGTGCGAAGACGCCTGCGTGCGCAATCACGATGCCGAAGGCCAGCCTGTAAAAATCGGGCTGCTGCAGCGCTACGCGATCGACAACATGACGCTCACCGAGCATCCATTCGCGCGCGCCGCATCGACCGGCAAGAAGATCGCCGTGGTCGGCGCAGGTCCAGCGGGCCTGTCGTGCGCGCACCGCCTGGCGATGCTGGGCAACGACGTGGTGATCTACGAGGCGAAAGAAAAATCCGGCGGCCTGAATGAATACGGCATCGCCAAGTACAAGCTGACCGATAACTTCGCGCAGAAGGAAGTCGACTTCCTGCTGCAAATCGGCGGCATCGAAATCAAGCATGGCCAGACACTGGGCGGCAACGTGCAGCTGAAAGACCTGCACGCGCAATACAGCGCCGTGTTCCTCGGCCTGGGCCTGGGCGCCAGCAAGCAGCTGGGCCTGACCGGCGAGGACGCGCCCGGCCTGCTGGCCGCCGTCGACTACATCGCCGCGCTGCGCCAGGCCGATGACCTGAGCAAGCTGCCGCTGCCCGCGCGCGCCATCGTCATCGGCGCCGGCAACACCGCGATCGATATGGCGGTGCAGATCCAGCGCCTCGGCGCGGAAGAGGTCACGCTGGTGTACCGCCGCGGCTTCGACGCGATGAGCGCCACCGAACACGAACAACACATTGCGAAAGAAAACCAGGTCCGCATGCGCACCTGGGCCCAGCCGCAGCAAGTGCTGCTGGACGAAGCGGGCCGCGTGCGCGGCATGCGCTTCGAGAAAACCGCAATCACCAACGGCCGTCTGGCTGGCACCGGTGAGACTTTCGAGATCGCGGCCGACGCGATCTTCAAAGCCATCGGCCAGAGCATGGACGAAAAGAGCATCAGTGATCCACTGGCGAAAACGCTGAAACGCGACGGTGACAAAATCCACGTCGATGATCAGTTCCGCACAGTCCTGCCGCGTATCTACGCCGGCGGCGACTGTGTGGCGCCCGGACAGGACCTGACCGTGCAGGCGGTACAGCACGGAAAACTGGCGGCACACGCCATTCATCAAGACATTAACGGTATGAAGGAGGCTGCATAATGGCTGACCTGAGCATAGAATTCTGCGGCATCAAGTCCATCAATCCGTTCTGGCTGGCCTCCGCGCCGCCGACCGACAAGGCCTACAACGTGGTGCGCGCATTCGAGGCGGGTTGGGGCGGCGTGGTGTGGAAAACGCTGGGCGAAGATCCGGCCGCAGTCAACGTGTCGTCGCGCTACTCGGCGCACTACGGCAAGAACCGCGAAGTCCTCGGCTTCAACAACATCGAGCTGATTACCGACCGTTCGCTGGAAATCAACCTGCAAGAGATCACACAGGTGAAGAAGGACTGGCCGGACCGCGTCATCATCGTGTCGCTGATGCTGCCGTGCGAAGAGAAGCTGTGGGCCGATATCCTGCCACTGGTGGAATCCACCGGCGCAGACGGCATCGAGCTTAACTTCGGCTGCCCGCACGGCATGCCGGAGCGCGGCATGGGCGCCGCTGTCGGCCAGGTTCCCGAATACGTGGAGATGGTCACGCGCTGGTGCAAGACGCACTCCAAGCTGCCGGTCATCGTCAAGCTGACGCCCAACATCACCGACGTGCGCGCTCCGGCGCGCGCCGCCAAGGCCGGCGGCGCCGATGCGGTCTCGCTGATCAACACCATCAACTCGATCACCCACCTGGACCTGGACCAGATGGTGGCCTTCCCGATCGTCGGCGGCGCCAGCACGCACGGCGGCTACTGCGGTTCGGCCGTCAAGCCGATCGCGCTGAACATGGTGGCCGAGATCGCGCGCGATCCGCAGACCAAAGGCTTGCCGATCTCCGGCATCGGCGGCATCGGCAACTGGCGCGATGCGGCGGAGTTCATGGCGCTGGGGGCGGGCTGCGTGCAGGTCTGCACCGCCGCCATGCTGCACGGCTTCCGCATCGTCGAAGAGATGAAGGACGGCCTGTCGCGCTGGATGGACGAGAAGGGCTACAAGAGCATCAGCGAATTCGTCGGCAAGGCCGTGCCGAATACGACGGACTGGAAATACCTGGACATGAACTACCAGGTGATCGCGCAGATCAACCAGGACGACTGCATCAAATGCGGCCGCTGTTACGTGGCGTGCGAAGACACGTCGCACCAGTCGATCGCGCAGCTGATCGACGCGGCCAGCGGCGTGCGCACGTATGAGGTCATCAAGGAAGAATGCGTGGGCTGCAACCTGTGTGAAATCACCTGCCCGGTGCAGGGCTGCATCACGATGGTGCCGCAGAATACAGGCAAGCCATACATGAACTGGACGCAGGACCCGCGCAACCCGCGCGCGGAGAACATCAAGGTGACGGAAACAGCGTAGCAACCCCACCCCGATGGGGTCTGACCCATTGGGTCGGACCCCTGGCGCCGCAGTGCGGGTTAGGTATGGAACTTGCAGCGACAAAAGGACACATCAACCTTTGGAGAAAGCCCCGTGAGCAAAGAACTCTCTGGCAGCACGCAACTCTGGAACGAAGACCTGGCCCCGACAACGGAGGCGCAACGCACCTGGCGCTGGTATCACTTCGCCGCACTGTGGGTCGGCATGGTGATGTGCATACCGGCCTACACGCTGTCCGCCAGTTTGATTGAAGGCGGCATGTCCGGCTACCAGGCCGTGCTGACGGTGTTCCTCGCGAACGCTATCGTTCTGCTGCCGATGCTGTTGATTGGCCACGCCGGCACCAAGTACGGCATTCCGTATGCGGTGCTGGCCCGCTCGTCGTTCGGCACCGCCGGCGCGCGCTTGCCGGCGCTGATGCGCGCCATCGTCGCTTGCGGCTGGTACGGCATCCAGACCTGGTTCGGCGGCCAGATGATCTACACGCTGCTCGGCGTGATGCTGGGCGGCGATATCGGCGGCGACAAGATCGCGGGCCTCGGCATCAACGGCGGACAGCTGCTGTGCTTCCTGGCTTTCTGGGGCATCCAGTTCTGGTACATCGTGCACGGCATGGACGCGATCCGCAAACTGGAAACCTATACCGCACCGCTGAAGATCCTGATCTGCTTCGTGCTGCTTGGCTGGGTCTACAACAAGGCCGGCGGCTTCGGTGACCTGTTGTCGGCGCCTTCGCAATTTGTCGCGGGCGGCAAGAAGGCCGGCCAGTTCTGGTCCGTGTTCTGGCCTTCGCTGACGGCGATGGTCGGCTTCTGGGCCACGCTGGCGTTGAACATTCCCGACTTCACCCGCTTCGCCAAATCGCAGCGCGACCAGGTGCTGGGCCAGTCGGTCGGCCTGCCTGTGCCTATGGGCTTGCTGGCGATGATGGCGGTGATCGTCACCTCGGCCACCGTGGTCTTGTACGGCAAGGCGATCTGGGATCCGGTCGATTTGGCCAGCCGCATGACCGGCGCCGCCGTGCTGATCGCGCTGTTGATACTGTTGATCGATACCGTGTCCGTCAACCTGGCGGCCAACCTGGTCGGCCCGGCCTACGATTTTTCGTCGCTGGCGCCGAAGCAGATCTCGTACAAGGTCGGTGGCTACATCACGGCCGGTATCGCGATCTTGATGATGCCATGGAAGATACTCGAATCCACGCAAGGCTATATCTTCACCTGGTTGATCGGCTACTCGGCGCTGCTGGGGCCTATCGCCGGCATCCTGATCGTCGACTACTACATGGTGCGCAAGACCGAATTGAATGTCGGCGAACTGTATCGCGAAGACGGCCAGTACTCATATGGCAACGGCTGGAACATGGCCGCGCTGGTGGCGTTTGTGATCGGCGTACTGCCGAATATCCCAGGCTTCCTCAATGCCGCTTTCCCGGCGTCCTTCCCCGATGTGGCGCCCGTCTTTAAAACGATTTATACCTACGCCTGGTTTGTGGGAATCGCTATTTCCGCGCTGGTGTATGGGGTTATGATGAAGGGCAAAGCGGTGCCCGCGATCCGGGCAGCTCACCCCTAAAGAGATTCAGGAGATGTCCATGACAACTATCATCCGTGGCGGCACTGTCGTCAATGCCGACCGGGCTTTTCGTGCCGATGTGCTCTGCTATGGCGACAAGATCGTCGCCGTCGGCGATAACCTCGATGCGCCGGCATCGGCCAAGGTGATCGACGCCAGCGGCCAGTACGTCATGCCGGGCGGGATAGATACCCACACCCATATGAACCTGCCCTTCATGGGCACTGTCACGCAGGACGATTTCTACACCGGCACGGCGGCCGGCCTGGCCGGCGGCACCACCACCATCATGGACTTTGTGATCCCGGCGCCGAAGCAGAACCTGATCGAGGCTTATCACCAATGGCGCGGCTGGGCGCAGAAGGCCGCCGGCGACTACACCTTCCACGTGGCGATCACCTGGTGGGACGAGACGGTGCACCGCGACATGGGCATCCTGGTGCGCGATCATGGCGTCAACAGCTTCAAGCATTTCATGGCGTACAAGAACGCCATCATGGCCGACGACGAGACCTTGGTGAAAAGCTTCCGCCGTTCGCTGGAGCTGGGTGCGATTCCGACCGTGCACGCCGAGAACGGCGAGCTGGTTTATCAGTTGCAGCAGGATCTGTTAAAGAAGGGCATGACCGGACCGAGCGCGCATCCGCTGTCGCGTCCACCGGCGGTGGAGGCGGAAGCGGCCAACCGCGCCATCGCGATCGCCAATGTGCTCAACACGCCGGTGTACATCGTGCACGTTTCCTGCGCCGAATCGCTGGACGCCATCACGCGTGCCCGTGCCAACGGCCAGCGCGTGTACGGCGAGGCGCTGGCCGGCCACCTGGTCATCGACGACAGCGTGTACCAGAGCGAGGACCTGGACTTCGCGGCAGGCCATGTGATGAGCCCTCCGTTCCGCAGCAAGCATCACCAGGCCGCGTTGTGGCATGGTCTGCAGGGCGGCAACCTGCACACCACCGCGACCGACCACTGCACCTTCTGCGCCGAGCAGAAGGCCGCCGGCAAGGACGACTTCACCAAGATCCCGAACGGCTGCGGCGGCGTGGAAGACCGCATGTCCGTGGTGTGGGATGCGGGCGTCAACAGCGGTTTGCTGACGCCGTCGGAGTTCGTTAAGGTGACATCGACCAACGCTGCGCAAATTTTCAACATGTATCCGCGCAAGGGCGTGATCGCCGTCGGCGCCGACGCCGACATCGTGGTCTGGGACCCGGAAGGCAGCCGCACCATTTCGTCGCTGACGCAGTTCGCCAAGGGCGGGTTCAATGTATTCGAAGGCCGCACCGTGCGCGGCATCCCGAGCACTACGCTGGCCGCAGGTAACGTCGTGTTCCATCGCGGCGTGCTGATGGCGGTGGAGGGGGCGGGCCGCCATATCGACCGTCCGTCGTTCAAGCCGACGTCGGCGCGTTGAAATTACCTCGTCATTCCCGCGAAAGCGGGAATCCATAGGTCAGCGGCGTGCCCGCTCAGCATGGATTCCCGCCTGCGCGGGAATGACGGATCTACTGGAGATTGATGATGAACGAAATGCGCATCAATGGCGACCGCCTGTGGGCGGCGCTGATGGAACTGGCCCAAATCGGCGCCACCGCCAAGGGCGGCGTCAAGCGCCTGGCCTTGACGGACCTGGACAAGCAGGGCCGCGACCTGGTGGTAGGTTGGGGCAAGCAGGCCGGCATGTCGGTCACGGTCGACCAGATCGGCAATGTCTTCATGCGCCGCGACGGCACCAACAACGCGCTGCCGCCTGTGATGACCGGCAGCCATATCGACACCCAACCTACCGGCGGCAAATTCGACGGCAACTACGGCGTGCTGGCGGGCCTGGAAGTGGTGCGCACGCTGAACGACTTGAAGATCAAGACCGAAGCGCCGATCGAAGTCGCCTTCTGGACCAATGAGGAAGGCTCGCGCTTCGTGCCTGTGATGATGGGGTCCGGCGTGTTCTGCGGCGCCTTCAGCCTGGAGACTGCCTACGCCGCCAAGGACACCGAAGGCAAGACGGTCGGCGAGGAACTGGCGCGCATCGGCTACAAGGGCGATCAGGTGCCGGGTGACCATCCGATCGGCGCCTACTTCGAAACCCATATCGAACAAGGCCCGGTGCTGGAAGACGCCGACAAGGTGATCGGCGTGGTGCCGGCGGTGATGGGCCTGTCCTGGTACGACTGCGTGGTGACCGGCATGGAAGCCCACGCCGGCCCAACGCCTATGGGCCTGCGCAAGGACGCGTTGCAGGTGTCGACCAGGATCATGCAGGAAGTGGTCGCCATCGCCAACCGCTATCCACCATATGGACGCGGCACGGTGGGCATGGTGCAGGTGTTCCCGAACAGCCGCAACGTGATACCCGGTGAGGTCAAGTTCAGCATCGACCTGCGCAACGTGAACGATGAACTGCTCAACACCATGCATGAGGAGATGTTGGCGTTTATCGACAAGACCCGCACCGAGACCGGCTTGAAGATTTCGATCGAGCGCGTGTCCTACTACCCGCCATGCCCTTTCCATCCGGAGTGCGTGGATGCGGTGCGCAACGCCACCGCCAAGCTGGGATATTCGACGATGGACGTGGTCTCCGGCGCCGGCCACGATGCGATCTACGCCGCGCGGCTGGCGCCGGCCGGCATGATCTTCGTCCCTTGCAAGGATGGCATCAGCCACAATGAAATCGAGGACGCCAAGTCTGAACACCTGGAAGCAGGCTGCAACGTTCTGTTGCATGCGATGCTGGAGCGCGCCCGTATCGTTTGACCGCCGCCCGGCCGGAGGGCATACTGACCCGTAGTGGCCTACTCGGACCACAAGAACGGATCAGGGCTCTCCCGGCTTTCAACATGCAAGAACCACCCCAATCCCACGCGACGGCGCTGGAAACAGCCTGCCTGACGGCCACGCTGGAAAGCATCTCCGATGCGGTCCTGATGCTGGACCGCAGTTGGAATATCCGTTACATGAACGGCAATGCGGAGCGGCTGCTGCAAGTGCAACGCCTGGAAGTGATGGGCAAGAACGTATGGTCGGTGTTCCCCGAGGCGGTCGACGGCCCGTACTACCGCGCCTACCACCAAGCGATGGAGACCAACAGCCTGGTGGCGTTCGAGGAGCATTACGCGCCGCTCAATCTGTGGACCGAGATCCGCGCCTATCCGTCGCAAGAGGGCGTGACGATCTACTTCCGCGACATCAGCGAGCGCAAGGCCATCGAGGCGCAGATCCACAGCATGGCCTTTTACGACAAGCTCACCGGCCTTCCCAACCGCCAACTGCTGCTGGATCGAGCCGGCCATGCGCTGTCGCTGGGCCATCTGGGCGCCATGCTGTTCATCGACCTGGATAACTTCAAGACCATCAACGATACGCGCGGCCACGACAAGGGCGACATGTTGTTGCAGCTGGTCGCAGCCCGCCTGAGCGCCGCAGTGCGCGAATGCGATACGGTGGCCCGTTTCGGCGGTGACGAGTTTATCGTGCTGCTGGAGGATTTGGGCACCACCGAGAACGACGTCGCCAGGGCGGCGCAGGACATGGCGCTCAAGATCGTCCATGCCTTCGCCGAGCCGTTCGATATCGAGGGAATAGAGCAATACAGCACGCCCAGCATCGGCATCACGGTGTTCAGCGGCGCCTGCAGTGGCGTGGACGATGTGCTGAAACGCGCCGACCTGGCCATGTACCAGTCCAAGGCGGCGGGACGCAACACCGTCTCGTTCTTCGATCCGGCGATGCAGGCGCGCGTCAGCTCACGGGCCGCTCTGGAAGCCGACATGCGGCGTGCACTGGGCAATGATGAATTCGTGCTGTACTACCAGCCGCTGATGGGCATGGAAGGAACCATGGCCGGCGCCGAGGCGCTGGTGCGCTGGAAGCATCCGCAGCGTGGCCTGGTGCCGCCGGCCGAATTCATCCCGGTTGCTGAGGAGTCGAACCTGATCCTGCCGCTGGGGCGCTGGGTGATGCGCGAAGCATGCAGCCGGCTGGCGCAATGGGCCGTCGATGCGCGCACGGCCGGGATGGAAATCGCGGTCAACGTCAGCGCTTCGCAATTCCACCGGCCGGACTTCGTCGAACATGTGCTGGAGGTGCTGGCGCAGACTGGCGCCCGCGCCGACAGGCTGCGGCTGGAACTGACGGAAAGCCTGCTGTTAAAGGATGTCGAGGGAACGGTAGGGAAGATGCAGCAGCTGCGCGCCGCCGGCGTCAGCTTCGCGCTGGACGATTTCGGCACCGGCTATTCGTCGCTGTCCTATCTGCACCGGCTGCCGTTGGACCAGTTGAAGATCGACCGCTCCTTCATCTGGAGCGCGGTCAAGGAAGATAGCGGCGCCGCGATCGTCCGCATCATCGTCTCGCTGGGCAAGGCGCTGAACATGTCTGTACTGGCCGAGGGTGTGGAGACGCAGGAGCAGCTCAACTTTGTCATCGCCGAAGGCTGTCAGTATTATCAAGGTTATTTATTCAGCAAGCCGCTGCCCGGGCCGGAGCTGTTGACACTCATCGCAGGCCTATAGATTGATGCATTCGGATCCACAGCAAGCCTACCTCGATGGAAATCACCGCATGGCCGCCGGCGATTTTGCCGCAGCGGAGGACTGCTTTTTGCAGGCCCTGATGCTGGAGCCCATGCACGGCGCCGCGCGCGCCAATCTCGGTTATCTGAAGGAGCAGCAGGGCGCGCTCGCGGAGGCGGAATTCCACTATCTCCAGGCGATCGCGCTGATGCCCGATCATGCACAGCTTTACCAGAATCTGGGTGTGGTGCTGCTGAAGGCGAAGCGCTTCGAAGAATCGGAAGCTGCGGCACGCATCGCGCTGGATCTGGCGCCGGAATCCCCATCCGCGTGGAGTCAGCTGGGCGTGTTGCTGGCCTGCGTAAAGCGCGAGCAGGAGGCCGAACTATGCTACCGCCGCGCGCTGGCGTTGGACCCGGAGCATGCGCGGACGCGCTTCAATTTGGCCTACGTGCTGCTGCGGCAAGGGCGCTTTGAGGAAGGCCTGCCTTTGCTGGAGGCGCGCTGGCAGTTCGATTCGTTGGCGCATACCTTCGCCTGCCCCCGCTGGGACGGTGAGCCTTTGCATGGCAAATCGGTGATGATCGTGCTGGAGGCGGGGCAGGGCGACATGATCCACTTCTGCCGCTACGCCGCGCAGCTGAAGGCGCGGGGAGCGTCGCGTGTCGCCGTGATCTGCCATGTGCCGTTGAAGCGCCTGTTCGCCACGCTGGAGGGCGTCGACCGTCTGTACGCCTTGGGCGACCCGATCCCGGATGAGCACTGGGACTACTGGACGCATCCGATGCGCCTGGCCGCCACGCTTGGCGTCAGCCTGTCCGCCATGCAGGCCGCGACTCCCTACCTGGCAGCGGAGCCGGAACTGGTGCGGCTTTGGGCCGGCCGCCTGCCGCGGCAAGGCTTGCGGGTTGGACTGGCTTGGAAGGGCAACCCGGATTTCGAGAACGATGCCGATCGTTCGCTGCCATCGTTGGCGACGTTGGCGCCACTGGCGTCACTGGCCGCCGCCGGATCCGTACATTTCATCAGCCTGCAAAAAGGCCAGGGCGAGGACGAGGCACTGAATCCGCCCGCCGGCATGCCGTTGTACGCAGCCGGCCCGCAACTGCACGACTTTGCCGACACCGCAGCGGTCATCGCCAACCTCGATCTGGTGATCAGCGTGGATACGGCGGTAGCTCATCTGGCGGGCGCCCTGGGCAAGCTGTGCTGGGTGCTGCTGCCGGATTATCGCTGCGACTGGCGCTGGCTGGCCGGACGTAGCGATACGCCGTGGTATCCGGCCATGCGCCTGTTCCGCCAATCCGCAGCCGGCGACTGGGTGCCGGTGATCGACGCCGTCAGGCGTGAACTGGCCCTGTTGCGCGGCGATTAACTGTGGCGGCGCCTCGCTGAAAGATGTTGACTCGTCCTCCGCTCTCTGGTCAACTAGGTTACTCGAAAAAGAAGAAACGCTTGACCTGACTCACTGGAGGTTACAAGATGAATGGGGACATTTCACGCCGCGGGTTCTTGAAGGCCAGTGTGGTTGCTGGCGTTTCGGTCTATATCGCGCCCTTGGGCGGCAAGGCACTCGCCGCCCTGTTCGAGGAAAAAATCCTCACGCCGGTCGCCTGGGACGGCAAGGCCGGACTGGCCAAATTCCGTATCGACGGCCTGTCCAAGGTAACCGGCGCCAAAGTCTTTGCCCGCGACATCCGCTCGCGCGACATGCCGCACTGGCCGCAGCAACAAGCCCATGCCCTGATGCTGCGCACCACCCGCACCGACGCGCTGTTTGACGGCATTGACTTGTCGCTGCTGGGGGCGGACCTGAAACCGGACCGCGTCGTGACGGCGGAAGACCTGGTGCGCGACGGCGTCGCCTTCCCCGGTTTCTATGGCACAGACATGCTGCTTCCGGTCGGGAAGCAGCCTGCCTATCTGGGACATGCGGTGGCGGTCCTGATCTTCAACGACTTCGCCCGCTTCC
This sequence comes from Duganella sp. S19_KUP01_CR8, assembly GCF_036688705.1. Lineage (NCBI taxonomy): Bacteria > Pseudomonadati > Pseudomonadota > Betaproteobacteria > Burkholderiales > Oxalobacteraceae > Duganella > Duganella sp. S19_KUP01_CR8. The sequence continues at coordinate 240,610 of NZ_JAQQPR010000001.1, forward strand.
GCGCGGCCAAGGATGCGCTGCAGTTCAAGGAGGGCGTGGTGCGCTACGGCGCCGCCGCGCCGCCGATGGAGCGCGACCCTTGGGGCACCTTCCGCTTTGTGCGGGTGGGCGGCGCCACCTCGGCCGACATGGACGTTTTCTCCAGTCTGAAAAATGCGCCGGTGTTCCCCAGCGCGATGCGCAAGCAGCAGCCGGTCTGGCCGGACGGCATAGAACACGGCAAGCTGGGCGAGCAGGGCATGTATTACGCCAACCAGATCAAGGAGGAACTGGATCGCCCGCCGGCAGACTGGCTGGTGCTGGAACGCGACTACAACACGCAGTCGGTGGACACGGCAGCGATGGAGCCGGACAACGCCAACTGCTGGTACGACGCCGCCGCGCAAACGCTGCACATGGTGGTGCCGACGCAGTCGCCGCAAGAGGTCATCGACAGCACGATAGAAATGCTCAAGAAGAGCAAATTCCCGCTCAAGAAGCTGTTCCTGCATCCGTGCTACACGGTGGGCTACGGCTCCAAGGACCACTACAATTTTCCGTTCTATGGCCTGATGACGGCGCTCTACGCGAACGGCGTTCCTGTGCGGCTGGCCAACGATCGCTACGAGCAGTTCCAGTCGTCGATCAAGCGCCATGCGTTCAAGATGAAGTACCGCATCGCGGTCGACCGCAAGAGCGCGATGCTGCAGTCGTTCCAGGGATATTTTGAAGCCAACGGCGGCGGGCGTTGTAACTTCTCGCCATCGGTGGCGATGGTGTCGGCGACGGCAGCGCAGTCGATTTACTATTTTCCGAAGAACGATTTCGCCGCCGTCGCCATCGCTTCGCGCGCCGTCGATGCCGGCTCGGCACGCGGCTACGGCACCTTGCAGAGCATGGCCGCGACCGAAATGATGATCGATGAATTCGCGGAAAAACTGGGACTCGATGCGATCGATTTCAGGCTGAAAAACGCGTTGCGGTCAGGGATGAAGAACACGCAGGGCGCGATACCGGCCGGTGCGGTGCGGGTCGACGAGGTGCTGCAAAAAGCCAAGGTCCATCCGCTGTGGACCGGCCGCGCCGGCGCCAAGCGCTCGTTTGAAGCGGCGCATCCCGGCCATCGTTACGGCGTGGGGTTCGCCTGCGTGCAGAAGGACTTCGGCACCGGCGCCGAGAGCTCATTCGCCAAGGTGCAGATCAACGCCGACGGTGCGATCGAGCTGTCGCATAGCGGCACCGAGATCGGCACCGGCATGTCGACCTCGCAGGCGGTGGCTTGCGCCAAATGGCTGGGCAAGCCGGCCGGCGTGGTGCATACCGCCGTCACCGAATGGGACGACCTGCCGGTGGTCAGCAGCGGCGATCCCTACATCATGAGCCAGGCCGATCAGGACAAGCTGTCGGCCAATCCGCGCTGGTCGCCGACCTACTGCTCTCCCGCCAGCGCCACCAACTCGGCCTACTACTTCACGCACAGCACGCGCGAGGCGGCGCGGGTGGTCTTCATGCACGGCCTGTGGCCCGCCGCGATGGCTATCTGGAGCGAAGGCTATGCCGGCGGCCAGGCGGCGTCGCTGGTGATACGGGTGGAGGATGCGCGCTGGGTCGACGGCAAGCTGTCGGCCGGCGGCTTGCAGGCGCTGTCGTACGAGCAGTTGGCGAGCAAGGCGCACGAGTTGGGATTGGTGACCGGCGCCACGGTGCACGTGTTCAACCGCTGGCAGTGGACCGAGGCGGAGTTCGACGTCAACGGCGCCGGCGTGCGCCTGCCGATAGACGGCCTGTCGCTGCGCTACGGCGACGGCGCGGACAAAGGCAAGAAAGCCAGCATGGGCTCCACCGGCGGCTACCATGTGCTGAACCGCAAGCGCGTGTTCATCCCGCCGGTGCAGCGCAATAACGCCACTGTCACCTACTACAGCGCGGTCGGCACGCTGGTCGAGTTGTCGGTGCATGAGGCCAGCGGCAAGGTCGAAGTGCTCAGCCATCATTCCATCATGGAGTGCGGCAGCATGCTGTCGCCGCAGTTGGTGTCGAGCCAGTTGCAGGGCGGGCTGGCGATGGGCATAGGCCATGCGTTGTACGAATCCCTGCCGCTGTACGAGGATGGCCCGGGCAACGGCACCTGGAACTTCAACCGCTACCAGCTGCCGCGCGCCAGCGATGTCGCGGTATGGAAGCAGACGGCGGATATCCTGCCGCCGTTGACGGAGACCGATACGCCCAAGGGCATTGCGGAAGTAGTGATGATTCCCGTGGTCGGCGCCATCGTCAACGGCATCGCCCACGCCATCGGCCATCGCTTCACCGACTTGCCGGTCACGCCGGAACATATCCAGGAGGTGCTGGCATGAGCATCGCGACCAAACCAATCACGCTGACCGTCAACGGCAAGACGGTCGGCCCGCTGCCGGCGCCGGAAGGGTTGATGATGATCGACTTCCTGCATGAGTACCTGGACCTCACCGGCTCCCGCCTGGGCTGCGGACAGGGCGTTTGCCATGCCTGCGTGGTGATCCTGGATAAAGCCGACGGCACCAGCGAGGAGGTCCGCTCCTGCATCACCGGCGCGCATTTCTTCGACGGTAAAAAAGTGCGCACAGTGGAGGGACACGCCAAGTTGAACGACAAGGGCGAGGTGGTGGCGCTGTCGCCGGTGCAGCAAAAATTCCTCGAGCATTTCAGCTTCCAGTGCGGTTACTGTACGCCGGGTTTCGTGAACGCGGCCACGGTGCTGCTGGAGCGCTTGAAACGCACGCCGGTCAGCCGCGACCAGATCGACGAGACGATCACGGAAAGCCTGAACGCCCACATCTGCCGCTGTACCGGCTATGTGCGTTATTTCGAAGCGGTCAAGGACGTCGTGTTGAATACACCCGGGCTGGTTAAGGAGGGTAAATGATGAGCCGCCATTTCGCTCTATGCGCCTCCGCAGCGTTGCTGGCCGTATTGGCCGGCGGTGCCCAGGCAGCTGCTCCGGCAGCCAGCGATGCCGTCGCGCGCGGACGCTATCTGGTCAAGGCGGCCGATTGCGCCGCCTGCCACACGTCTGCGACCGGCGCGCCGTTTGCCGGCGGCGTGGAATTGAAATCCGACTTCGGCACTTTTTACGGCACCAACATCACGCCGGACAAGGAGCACGGCATCGGCAAGTGGACCGCCGAGGAGTTCTACGCGGCCTTGCGCGACGGCGTGGCGCCGGACCGGCATCTGTATCCTGCCATGCCCTACACCTCCTACCGCTCGACGAGCCGCGCCGACAGCGACGCCATGTTCGCGTATCTCATGCAGATCAAGCCGGCGGCGGTGGCCAGCAAGGCCGCCGATCTCAAGTTCCCGTACAACATGCGCTTCGGCATGCGCTTCTGGAACATGCTGTTTTTGAAGGACACGCTGCCCGATGCTTCGGCCGGCCAGTCGCCGGCGTATCTGCGCGGCCGCTACCTGGTCAACACGATGGGCCACTGCGCGGAATGCCATACGCCGCGCGGCTCGCTGGGGCAGATGGATGGAGCAAAGCCTTTGGGCGGCAGCGCGTTGGCGCGCATCGCAGCGCCGGACATCTCGCCGGCCGGGTTGTCGGCATCGGGATGGACGGCGACCGACCTGGCATCGTTCCTGGGCACCGGCGTGGCGCCGCAAGGCTCGGCGTATGGCGAGATGTTCGCCGTGGTCCACCTGAGCACCCAGCATCTGACGCCGGGCGACATGTGGGCAATGACCACTTATCTGCTGGGTGACAAACCCTTGCCGCCGCAGCCGCTGAAGCCCGCTGCGGCCACCGGCGATGCGGCGATCGATGCGGGCCGCCGTACCTACGTCGCCGTCTGCGCCGGTTGTCATGGCGTCGATGGCGGCGGCAAGCCGCATGTGGCGGTGGCGATGAAGGGCAACACCACGGTGCGCAGCGCCGATCCGCACAACCTGATCGCCGTCACGCTGGACGGCATCGAGGCGCAGCGCTTTGGCAAGAAGGAAAGCATGCAGGCGATGCCGGGCTTCGCGACCAAGTTGAGCGACAAGGAAATCGCCGGCTTGATCAATTTCCTGCGCGTCAGCTGGGGCGGGCAGGCGGGCAAGGTCAGCGAGGCCCAGGTGAAAGAGCTGCGGACGCCTTGATATCGCTGTCGGCTTTCTTGACAGCCGGCGCCGTCGCGGCGGCATCCGCTGGTCCAAGTCATTGACTTCATTGGCTACACCTGTCGGGGCATACTTCCTGCATCGCGTCTCAACGGCCGGCATTTCCGCCGGCGGTTGACCAGGGAGACGCGACATGAACATCCATTCCAGAATCCGGCGCGGCTGCATGCTTGGCGCAGTGCTTGCCACGATGGCGGCGGCGCTGCCGGCATCGGCCGCGCCGTTCTTCTTCAGCACCGGCGGCCCCGATGGCCTGATCGGCACGGCCACGCGGCCCGGCAGCGCCGGCAAGGTCGAAATCGAAACGGCGGACGATTTCATCCTCGGCTCGCACACCAGCATCACCAGCGCTAGCTTCACGGGCCTGCTGACCGGCGGCGCCACGGCGGCCAACATCGGCCAGGTGGTGGCGGAGATCTATCGCGTGTTCCCCAAGGACTCCACCAATCCGCCGTCGGGCCGCGTGCCGACGCGTATCAATTCGCCGTCCGACGCGGCGTTCGACAGCCGCGATAGCGGTGGTAGCTTGACTTTCTCGATCACTACGCTGGGCGCCTTCAGCGCCGCCAACAGCGTCCTCAATGGCATCAACCCGTTACCTGGACAGACTACCGGCGGCGAAGGCCCGATCAGCGGCACCGAGGTGACCATCACCGTCAACTTCGGCACGCCGTTCGATCTGCCGGCCGATCACTACTTTTTTGTGCCGCAGGTGGAGGTGTCGGGAGGGGAGTTCTACTGGCTGTCCGCCGCGAAGCCCATCGCCGGCGGCACAGGCCCATTCGTGCCTGACCTGCAAAGCTGGATACGCAACGAGCCGCTGGCGCCGGACTGGCTGCGTATCGGCACGGACATCGTCGGCGCCGGCGCTTTCAATGCTTCGTTCTCGCTGGTGGGCGCCACGGCGGTGCCGGAGCCAGGCAGCGTCGTGCTACTGCTGGCGGGCGTGCTGCCGTTTGCGTTGACGCGCCGCCGGCGCGCGCCGGCGGTCGCTCCTCAGGCGTAGCTGCGCAGGAAATCCAGCAGGACATGGGCGGCGATGTCGGCATCGTCCGCCGTCATCGTCTCCAGCGGATTGTGGCTGATGCCGCCGTTGCCGCAGCGGGTGAATAGCATGGCCACGTCGGTGATCGCGGCCATCGCCATCGCGTCGTGACCGGCGCCGGAAAGGAGGTCGAAACGCTGCAGGCCGGCGCGTTCGATGGCGGCGCCGAATTGCTGCATCAGACGCGGCGCACACGGCGCGGCCGAAGCATTCACGATCTGCTGCATGCCCACTTCCACCTGGCGCCGCGCGCAGATCGCCGCGATGCCATCCAACACATCCTTCACCGCGGCCAGCCGCACCGCATCGTCGGCGGCGCGGATATCCAGCGACAGCTTGCACGCGCCGGGGATCACGTTGACCGAACCGCCGGGCACCTGCAACTGGCCGACCGTGCCGACCAGCGACTCACCCTGCGCGCAGCGCTGCTCCACCAGCAGCACGATTTCCGCCGCCGCCGCTGCCGCGTCCTTGCGCATCGTCATCGGCGTGGTGCCGGCGTGGCTGGCCAGGCCGGTCAGCTCGACCAGGTAGCGCGAGCTGCCGGCGATGGCCGTCACCACGCCCAGCGCCAGGTCGCGCTCCAGCAGCACCGGGCCTTGTTCGATATGGACTTCCACGAAGCCGAGCAGCTGCGCCGGATCGCGCACGATGGCGGGAATGCGCGCCACGTCGTGGCCGGCCGCCAGCAGCGCCTCGCGCATGGTGGCGCCGTCGGCGTCGGTCTGGTCCAGCAGCGACAGGTCGAAGTGGCCGGTCACCGCGTTACTGCCCAGGAAAGTGCTCTTGAAGCGCACGCCTTCCTCTTCGGCGAAACCGACGATCTCGAAATGGAAGGGCAGCTTCTCGCCGCGCTGGTGCAGGTGGCGCACGATGGCGATCGGCAGCAGGATGCCGAGGCGGCCGTCGTACTTTCCGCCGTTGCGCACGGTGTCGTAGTGCGAACCGGTCATCAGCGTTTTCGCGTCCGGCGCATCCGAGCGGTAGACGCCGACCACGTTGCCGACGGCGTCGATGTGCGTGTCCATGCCGGCTTCGCGCATCCAGTCCACCAGCTGCGCGGCGGTCTTGCGGTGCGCTGGCGTCATGTAGGCGCAGGTCAGGTCGAAGTCCGCGCTGGTGCTGTTGTCGGTGTCGCTCCATGCGGCGATGGTTTCGCACCACTGCATGATGGTCGGGCCGAAGTCCAGCGTCACGCCCAGCAGGTCGTTCAGGCGCAGCTCGGCGATGCGCTTAATCTGGCGCAGGCACTCGGCGATTTCGTCGGCGCGCTGGTTCTTCAGGCGGCGCGTGAAGGTGGCGATGATGACGCGGCGCGTCAGCCCCTGTCCGTCCGGACCTTTGACGGCGAGGATGAAGGGGAAGCCGAATTTGTCGTTGTAGTCCGCGTTCAGCTGGTGCAGCGTGGCGAATTCCTCGGCGCTGCACAGGTGCAGGCCGGACTTGGCTTGCTCGTTGGTGGATTCTGCCGTCAGCTGGCCGGATACAGCTGCCTTGCCCGCCAGTTCGGGGTGGGCGCGGATCAGGCCCAGTTGCTCGTCCAGCGTGGCGGCGCTGACCACCGCCTGCAAGGCCAGCTTGAGCGCGGTGGCGTTGGCGAAAGGCCGCTGGGCCGCCGCCCGTTCCGGTATCCACGGCGAGTGCTCGTAGATGCCGCGCAGGCGGTCGGTGAAGGTGGCGGCGTCGCAGCTGTTTAAGTCGGATAGTGTGGTCATAGCCTAGTGTAATCGCAACTGAGCCGTGCAGTTATATGCGGTATCCGCTACGGTTTATAAGGTTTACTATTTGCCGAGCGCCTTGGCCGCCGTGGCGACCTGCTCGCGCAGCCACTTGTGTTCCGGCGCCTGGTGCACGCGCTCGTGCCACAGCTGGTAGAAGCGCATCGGCGGGAACTTGACCGGCACCGTGAAGGTCTTCAGCGGCATGTTGCGCTCGTAGTAGCGCACGAACTGGCGGCCGGTGGTCAGCACCAGGTCCGTCTGCGTCAGCATGTAGGGGATCAGGCCGAAGTAGGCCGATTCCACCGCGACGTTGCGTTGCATGCCTTGGCGCTCCAGGAAGTCGTCGATGACGCCGTGGTAGCCGGGCAGGATCTGCGTCGGCGCCACGTGGGGCAGGGACAGGTAGTCGTTGATCGTCATGTCCTCGCTGCCGGTGCGCAGCGCATACGGGCAGTCGGAGCGCATCACGGCGATGATCGGGTCTTCGAACAGCTTGGACATGTGCAGGTGCTCGGGCGGTTCGTCCCAGTTGGCGATGACCAGGTCCATGTCGCCATCCGACAGCAGGCGCACGTAGTCCACGCCGGGGCCCAGGCCGTGGATCTTCACGCGGCTGTTGGGCGACCCGCGGCGCAGCAGCGCCACCAGGTTGGGCAGGAACTGGCTGTCCAGGTAGTCCGGTGCGGCGATGTGGAAGGTGCGCGCTTCTTCCTGCGGCACGAAGGGCGACTTTTTCAGGAACAGGTTCTCGGTCTCGTCGAGGATGCGCTTGGCCGGGATCAGCAGGCTTTCGCCGTGCTGGGTCGGCACCATGCCGCGCGCGCCGCGCACCAGCAATGGGTCGCCCGTCAGCTCGCGCAGCTTGCGCAGCGAGGCGGAGATCGAGGGCTGCGGCTGATTCAGTTTGAGGGCGACGCGTGAGACGTTCTTCTCAACCAGCAGCAGGTAGAGTATGCGGATCAGGTGCAGATCCAGGTGTTGCGGCAGGGCGGCCATGGGAGTATTTCTGTTATACGGAATCGGATATGTTTAATATACTCTAATGTTCATGTGGTCGGCGTCAATTCCGTTTATCTTCTGTAAATTAGCCACACTCTTTACCCGGAAAGCTCCCATGGATTTATACGCCTATCTGATCCCGTACGGCCTTGAGTGGCTAAACCTGATCGTGCGCTGGCTGCACATCATCACCGGCATCGCCTGGATCGGCGCTTCGTTCTACTTCGTCTGGCTGGATAATTCGATCCGCCCGCCGGCTCCCGGTTCGGAGCTGGCGAAGAAGGGCGTGTCCGGAGAGCTGTGGGCGGTGCACGGCGGGGGTTTCTACAACCCGCAAAAATACCTGGTGGCGCCGGCCGAACTGCCCAAGGACCTGCACTGGTTTAAATGGGAGGCTTATTCCACCTGGCTGTCCGGCATCGCGCTGCTGACCATCGCCTACTACTTCAACGCCCAGGCGATGATGATCGATAAATCGGTGGCCGATATCGGCAGCTGGCAGGCGATCGGCATCGGCATCGGCACGCTGGTCGTCGGCTGGACCGTGTACGACCTGCTGTGCCGCTCGCCGCTGGGACAGCGCGACCTGTGGTTCGGCGTGGTGGTGTTCGCGCTGATCGTCGGCGCCGCGTATGGCCTCACGCATGTGCTGAGCGGCCGCGCCGCCTACATCCACGTCGGTGCGCTGATCGGCACCATCATGGTCGGCAATGTGCTGATGCTGATTATTCCCGGCCAGCGCAAGATGGTGGAGGCCATGTCGGCCGGCCGCCTGCCGGACCCGATCCACGGCCAGAAGGCCAAGCAGCGCAGCGTCCACAATAACTACTTCACGCTGCCGGTGCTGTTCATCATGATCAGCAACCACTATGCGATGACTTACCGGAACGACCATGCGTGGCTGGTGCTGGCCTTCATCATGGCGGCCGGCGTCTTCATCCGCCACTTCTTCAACCTGCGCCACAAGGGCCGCGTGGAGTGGCGCTATCCGGCCGTCGGCGTGGCGCTGCTGGTTGGCGTGGCGGTGGCGATCGCGCCGCCGCGTCCCGTGGCGGTGGCTGCGGCGGCCGATCCTGCGGCGCAATTCGGCAAGGTGAAAGCCGTCATCGACCAGCGTTGCGTGGCCTGCCACTCGGCCCATCCGTCGCAAGCCGGCTTTGCGACGGCGCCGGCCGGTGTCATGCTCGACAGCGCCGAGCAGGTGCACCAGAACGCGGAAAAAATCTACAAGCAATCGGTCCAGCTGAAAGCCATGCCGCTTGCGAACCTGACCAATATGACCGATGCCGAACGGGCGCAGATCGCGACCTGGTTCGAGTCCGGCGCCAAGTGAGAGAACAGCGATGACGACGAACAAAGAACAACTGGCTCAATGGATCGACGCGCACTTCGATGAAGAAGTCGGCGTATTGCAGCAGCTGCTGCGCGTGCCGACCGATACCCCGCCCGGCAACAACGCGCCGCATGCCGACATGGTGGCCGATCTGGTCAAGGCCTACGGCTGGAGCGCCGAGAAGCACGCGGTGCCGGCGCAAGTGGTGCAGGACTACGGCATGGAGACCATCACCAACCTGATCGTGCGCCGCCCGTACCAGGCCGGCGGACCGACCGTGGCGCTCAACGCCCACGGCGACGTGGTGCCGCCGGGCGACAACTGGACCTATCCGCCGTATGGCGGCGTGGTGGAGAACGGCTACATCTACGGCCGCGCCGCAGCCGTCTCCAAATGCGACTTCGCCACCTACATCTTCGCCACGCGCGCGCTGGAGGCGCTGGGCGTGCCGTTGAAAGGCGGACTGGAACTGCACTTCACGTACGACGAGGAATTCGGCGGCCTGCTGGGGCCAGGCTGGCTGCTGGAGCAGAAGCTGACCAAGCCGGACTTCGTCATCGCCGCGGGCTTCAGCTACAACATCGTCACGGCGCACAACGCCTGCCTGCAACTGGAGATCACGGTGCACGGCAAGTCCGGTCATGGCGCGATGCCGGAGACCGGCCACGATGCGCTGCAAGCGGCCACCCGTATCCTGAACGCGATCTACGACCAGTTGCCGGAACTGAAGAAGGTTAAATCGAAAATCCCGGGCATCGATTCGCCGACCATGCTGGTGGGCCGCATCGACGGCGGCACCAATACCAACGTGGTGCCGGGTAAGGTCGTGCTGAAAATGGACCGCCGCATGATCCCGGAAGAAGATCCGGTAGCGGTGGAAGCGCAGGTGCGCGCGCTGATCGAGAAAGCGGTGGAAGGCCAGCCCGGCATCCGCATCGAGATCAAGCGCCTGCTGTTGTCGCACGCGCTGCGCGAGCAGCCCGGCACCGAGAAGCTGGTGGCCAGCCTGCAGCAGAACGCACAAACCTTCATCGGCGAGAAGATCCCCGCGCAAGGCACGCCGCTGTATGCGGACGCCCGCCTGTACGGCGAACAGGGCATCCCGGCGGTGCTGTACGGCGCCGGCCCGCGCTCCGTGCCCGAGTCCAACGCCAAGAAGGCGGACGAGCGCCTGCTGCTGGAAGACCTGCGCAAGGCGACCAAGGTGGTAGCATGCACGCTATTGGATTTCCTTGGAGAGTAAGATGTTTGAAAAGAAGATGATGGCCGGCTGGGGCGATATGGACTTCAACAGCCATATGCGCAATACGGCGTTCCTGGACAAGGCGGGCGATGTGCGCATGCTGTTCCTGTCGGAGAACGGCTTCCCGATGAGTGAATTCATGCGCCTGAAAATCGGCCCGGTGGTGATGAAGGACGAAATCGCCTACTTCAAGGAAGTGATGCTGCTGGAAGAGATCACCGTCACGCTGGGCGTGGCCGGCCTGTCCGAAGATGGCAGCCGCTGGTCGCTCAGCACCGACATCATCCGCGCCGACGGCAAGCTGGCCGCGCGCGTGACCAGCACCGGCGGCTGGCTTGACCTGGCGGCCCGCAAGCTGATTGCGCCACCTGCCAATCTGCTGGCCACCTGGCAGTCGCTGGGCAAGACCGCCGACTTCCAGGAACTGAACACCAGCATCAAATAAGCGCCGCCTCGAGACTATTTGGCCTCGTAGAACTTGCGGTGCAGCTGCCCCGGAACGCCGCGCGCCGCCAGGCGCCTGGCGGCATCGGACAGCGATGGCGCCAGCGCCGTGTTGTCCTTCCCAAGATAGATGTACAACGGCAGGTCCTCGAGCGAAGCGCTGCTATGGCCCTGTGCCAGCAGCGGCCTGGCCTCGGCGTTGAGGCCGCCGTCGTCGAATACGCAGGCGTCGTCGCGCGCCGCCAGCACCATTTGCAGGCAGGCCGATTCGCTTTGCACGTCATGCGGCTGGATCGCCGGCTGCAGCGCCTCCAACCTTTGCTGGTACAGGTAGATGCCGCGTTTGTAGCTGACCGTCTTGACCTTCTTCGCCAGCGATTCCCAGCTGGTGATGTCCTTGTCGGTGCGGGTGAAGATGCGCGTGCGCGAGACGATGAAGGGTTCGTCGAGGCGCACATAGTCCGGATGCTTCTGGATATAGCCTTTGACGCGGCCTACCTCGCCGACGATGCTGCCGGCGGCGAGCATCGCTTCGGAGCGCCGTCCCGGCAGGCTTTGCAACGTGCAGCGCTGCCTGCTCTCGGCGCACAGTTGCTCAAGGTAGGCGCCGGCGTACAGGAACAGCGGCGAGTTCTCGTCATGCGTGGTGCCGAATACCAGTTCCTTCCCTGCTTGCGCGTGCGCGCAGCCTGCAACGGCCAGCGTTGCGGCGATCAGGATGTTGAACTGGCTGCGGAACATGGTTACCTTCATTGCCGATGAATTTGAGGCCGCGATTTTAGCGGATTATCAGATCGATTGTCGTATCATAGGCCCATTATTGAACAAACGGCCAGCCAGTGCATCGATACGATTTGATCAGCTGTCACGATTGCGGCGTACTGCACAAGCGGCGCCCGGTGCTGCCGCGCGAGAAAGCGCGCTGCGTGCGCTGCCGTTCCATCCTCTATCGCGGCATCCATTCGGACGTCAACCGCATGGCGGCCATCACCTTGTGCGCCATCTTCACCTTCCTGATCGCCCAATTTTGTCCCATCGTTGAACTGGAAGTGGGCGGCTACTCGTCCAGCGCCACCTTGCTCGGCGCGATACGCGTGCTGTGGACGGAGCAGATGCAGCTGGTGGCGGTGATCGTGTTCCTGTTCACGGCGCTGTTGCCGGCCGTGGAACTGGGCGCGCTGCTGTACGTAACGCTGGCGCTGCGCGCCGGCCTGCGGCCGCCCGGCTTCGATCACCTGCTGCGCGCCGTTGGCGCCGCGCGGCGCTGGGGCATGACCGAGGTGCTGATGATCGGCATCCTGATCACCATCGTCAAGATGACCAGCCTGGCGCAGGTGGTGGTGCAACCGGGCCTGTTCGCGTTTGGCGCGTTGACGCTGATGCTGGCCATCGTCACCTCTTTCGATCCGCAGATGCTGTGGAATATCGGCGAGCACCTGCCGGGGCCGCGCCGTCCGGCGCAGGCGGAGTTCCGCTACACGCCGCATACCCGGCTGGCCGCTTGCCACAGCTGCGGCCTGGTGGCGCAGGACCGGCCGGCCGCGCACCAGCATTGCGCGCGTTGCGGGGCCGTGCTGCACCGGCGCCGTCCCGACAGCGTCGGCCGCACCTGGGCCTTCCTGCTGGCGGCCACCATCCTCTACATCCCCGCCAACCTGCTGCCGGTGATGTACACGCACTCGCTGTTCGGCAAGGAGGACGACACCATCATCAGCGGCGTGGTCTACTTCTGGACCAGCGGCTCGCCGGCGCTGGCGGCGATCATTTTTATCGCCAGCATCGTGGTGCCGGTGCTGAAGCTGGCGGCGTTGTCGCTGCTGGCGCTGACGACGCAGCGGCGCTCGCGCTGGCGGCCCTTGCAGCGCACGATGCTGTACCGGATCGTGGAGTTTGTCGGCCGCTGGTCGATGCTCGATATTTTCGTGATTACGCTGACGGTGGCGCTGGTGCGCTTCCAGTCGCTGGCCGTGATCACCGCCGGTCCCGGCGCGCTGGCGTTTTGCGCGGTGGTGGTGCTGACGATGCTGGCGTCGATGCAGTTCGACCCGCGCCTGATCTGGGACCCAATCGATTCAAATGGAGAGAACCATGCCTGAAAATGAAAGCGGTGCGCCGCCGCTGCCCGAGCCGAGAGTGGAAAAGGCCAATCGCTGGCTGCCTTCGCTGGTTTGGCTGATCCCCCTGCTGGCCGCCTTGATCGGCCTGGCGCTGGTGGTCAAGTCGGTGATGGACCAGGGGCCGACGGTGACGGTGAGCTTCCGCAGCGCCGACGGCCTGGAGCCGGGCAAGACCAAGGTCAAATACAAGGACGTGGATATCGGCCTGGTGCGCACGATTACGCTGTCGCGCGATTTGTCCAAGGTGCTGGTCCAGATCGACATGAGCAAGGAGGCCAAGCGCTTCACCGCCGCCGATACCCGGTTCTGGGTGGTGCGGCCGCGTGTGGGCGCGAGCGGCGTTTCCGGCCTGAGTACCTTGCTGTCGGGCGCCTATATCGGTGTTGATGCCGGCAAGTCGGAGGAGGTCAAGGAGGAGTTCACCGGCTTGGAAAAGCCGCCGCAGGTGGCCGGCGACGACAAGGGCAGCAAATTCTCGCTGCACGGCGAGAGCCTCGGCTCCATCGACGTCGGCTCGCCGATCTTCTACCGTCGTATTCAGGTCGGGCAGGTGATCGGTTTCGACCTCGACGAAAAAGGGCGCGGCGTGAAAATGACGGTGTTCGTCAGCGCCCCGTATGACCAGTACGTCGGCAAGAACACACGCTGGTGGCATGCCAGCGGCGTCGATGTGCGGCTCGATTCGAACGGCTTCAAGGTCAACACGCAGTCGCTGGCGGCGTTGCTGGTGGGCGGCATCGCGTTCGAGACCATGAATGGCCAGAAGCCGGACCAGCAGGCGGCGCCCGGCACCGATTTCCCGCTGGCCTCCGACCAGGCCAACGCCTTGCGCGAACCGGACGGCGTGCCGATTACCACGGTGCTGTACTTCGACCAGTCGCTGCGCGGCCTGTCGCCGGGGGCGCCTGTGGACTTCCGCGGCATCGTGCTGGGCGAGGTGCGCTCGGTCGGCGTGGAGTTCGATCCGGTGAAGAAGAACTTCCGCATGCCGGTAACGGTGGACATGTACCCGGCGCGCCTGGGCCGCAGCTTCCAGCAGACCGTCTCCAGCGACCAGGATCGCAACGCCGGCCCGGTGGTGCTGGAGCGCATGGTGGCGCGCGGCCTGCGCGGCCAGCTGCGCACCGGGAACCTGTTGACCGGCCAGTTGTATGTGGCGCTGGACTTCTTCCCGAACGCGCCCAAGGTTAATCTGGATGTGGCGCAGTATCCGCTGGAGGTGCCGACGGTGCCGAACAGCCTGGACGAGCTGCAAACCCAGATCGCCAGCATCGCGCGCAAGCTGGATCAGGTGCCGTTCGGCGAGATCGGCAACAACCTGCGCGACACGCTGAAGAGCGCCAATGTGCTGTTCAAGCAGATCGACGCCCAGGTGGTGCCGGAGATGAAGGACACGCTGGGCGCCGCCCGCAAGACCTTCGGCGAGGCCAACCAGCTGCTGCAAAAGGACTCGCCGGTGCAGTCCGACCTGCGCGAGGCCTTGCAGCAGCTGACGCAAACGCTGCAATCGCTGAATGCGTTGTCGGATTATCTGGAGCGTCATCCGGAGTCGCTGCTGCGCGGGAAGACGAACAAGCAGGACACCAAGGGAGAACCTAAATGATGCCGCATAAAACTGCGCCAACCGCGCTGGCCATGGTGGCCATGCTGCTGGCCGGCTGCGCCGCCGCGCCGCCGGAGCATTTCTACAGCCTGAGTAACGGCATGGGCGTGCCTGCGCCCGCCGCCAAACCGCCGGGCTACTACATCGAGCTGCCGGCGGTGACGGTGCCGCAGCAGGTGGCGCGCTATCAGCTGGTGGTCAGCACGGAGGCGGGCCGCATCGACCTGCTGGAGCACGAGCGTTGGTCGGCGATGCCGGCGTCGGAGCTGGGCCAGGCGCTGTCGCTGGCGATCACCGGCGAGCTGGGAACGGTGGATGTGTTCCGCACGCCGACGGCGGATGGCGCGCCGGTCTACCGCATCAGCACCAATGTGCAGCGGTTTGAATCCGCACCTGGACAGTACGCTCTGATCGATGCGGTGTGGAGCGTGCGCTTGGTCGGCAGCAGCAAGGTGCTGACTTGCCGCAGCGTCGCCAACGAAACGGTCGGCGGCGGCTACGACGCGCTGGTGGCCGGCCACCGCCGCGCCGTCACCCGCATCGCCGCCGATATCTCAAAAGCCGTTCGCACACTGGCCTCCGGCGCCAACGCCGGCTGCTGAATCTGCTTTAATCCTGATCAAAGAGCTGGGCACTGGTAGCTTGATCTCTTCCTGCGACGGCATATATTGAGTGGATGCCGCAACGAAAACGGGAGGCCGATATGTGTGAGAAAGTTCAATTATCGATGGTTGGTGGTCTTCAGGTGCTCAGGTTGCCGCGTGGCTGTCAGTTTGAGGGAGGCGAAGTTTATGTCCATCGGGATTCAGCGTCCGGCGATGTTATTTTATCGAGCAAGCCACCGCTGTCTTGGGCTGAGTTCTTTGCGGAAGATGCGTCGAAAGTTGTGCCTGCGGACTTTATGAATGCAGCAGATCGTCAGCAAGGTGCGCAGGAGCGCGATCCGTTTGCGGGTATGGATGTATGAGTATCTATATGCTGGATACCAACATCGCTAGTTATGCTATCCGGGACGATCATCCATTGGTAACTCAACGTTTGCGGAGCTTTCCACGTAATAGTCTGACCGTTTCAGTAATGACCGAGGCCGAACTGCAATATGGCGTCGCCAAGCGTGGAGGCGGCGTTGGCTTGAAGACGCGGGTTGATAAGTTTCTAGGACTGGTAAGGGTACTGCCTTGGACCAGTGATGTGGTGTTGTCATATGCGAATTTGCGTGTGCTTCGTGAAGCTGCGGGCGTTACGCTGGCGCCGATGGATATGTTGATCGCGGCCCATGCGAAGGCAATCGGGGCCACGCTCGTTACCAGTGACGCCGCCTTCAGTTTTTATCCTTCAGGAGTGATCCTGGAAGACTGGAGCAAATGAGCTAGTCAGCCGTCTGCATCGCCTGCTTGACCTGCTCGCGCAGCCATATGCTGGCGGGGTCGGTGTCGATGTTGTTGTGCCAGTAGAGGTAGATGTCCAGCGACGGCATCGTCAAAGGGAAGGGCAGGATCAGGTTGCCGAACTGCTGGTTGACCACGCGCGCCAGGCGCTCCGGCATCGTCAGCGCGAGGTCGGTCTGGCTGACCGCGCGGCAGGCGGCGAAGTAGTGCTGGCAACGCAGCCGCACGCGCCGCTGCAATCCCATGCGGCTCAATTCGAAATCCTCCAGCCCCGGCCCGCGCCGGCGTGAGCTGGTCTGGATGTGCTCCAGTTTCAGGTAGGCGTCCAGATCCAGCGCGCCGCGCACCAGCGGATGATCGCGCCGCACCAGCACCACCGTCTGGTCGGTCGCCAGCAGCGTGCGGCGAATGTCGTTCGACAGCGGCAGCAGGATGTCGATGGCGGCGTCCAGTGTGCCGGCCGCCAGTTCGCTTTCCAGTTCGCGCCGGCCCACCTGCAAGGTGTTCAGTCCCACCGTTGGGGCATCGCCGGCCACGCGCGCCATCAGCGGCGGCAGCACGCTCGCCTCCAGCACATCGCGCAGCGCCAGCGAGAAGGTGCGTTCGCTGGTGGCGGCGTCGAAACGCTCGGCGCCGTTCAGCGTCACCTCAAAGCCGCGCAGCGATTGCCGCACCGAGTCTATGATGGAGCGGGCCAGTGGCGTCGGCACCATCACGTGGCCCTGGCGTTCGAACAGCGGATCGTCGAACAACTGGCGCAGCCGGTTCAGCGCGTGGCTGATGGCGGGCTGGGTCAGGTTCATCTTCAGACTGGCGCGGGTGATGCTGCCTTCCGCGTAGATCGCCTCGAAGACGATGAACAGGTTGAGATCGACCTTGGATATATGCATGAAATTTATTCGGCTCAATTAAAACTATTCATTTGATGAATTATAGGCCGGACGTTAAGCTGGTGTCTGTTTTGATCTGGAGCTGGAAGAAAATGGGACAAATTTATCTGGTGCGCCACGGGCAAGCCTCGTTCGGCAGCGCCAATTACGACCAGCTGTCGACGCTGGGCTATGAGCAGGCGCGCTTGCTGGGGCAGTGGTATGCCAACGGCCGCCAGTCGTTCCAGCGGGTGGTGGTGGGCGGCATGGCGCGCCATCGCCAGACCGCCGACACCTGCCTGGCCGAGCTGCCCAAGGCGCAGCTGGCCGACACCGAGTGGATCACCGACCCCGGCTTCGCCGAATTCGACCACCTCGAAGTACTGCGGCGCCACTGCCCGGAGGTCGACGACGCCGCCGCCTTCCAGCAGATGCTGGCGCAGCACGAGGAGCCGCAGCGCGCGCTGGAGCATCTGTTCCGCGCCGCCATGCAGCGCTGGATGAGCGGCTGGCACGACGACGACTACAGCGAGACCTGGCCGGAATTCCGCCGCCGCTGCGTGGGCGCGCTGGAGCGGCTCGATACCGACAGCAGCAAGCAGTCCACCATCGTGTTCACCTCCGGCGGCGTGATCGCCACACTGATGCAGCACCTGCTTGGCTTGCAGGACTACCAGGTGATGGAGCTCAGCTGGACGCTGGCCAATTGCGCCGTCACCAAGCTGCTGCAGCGTCCCGGCCAGTTCACCCTCAGTTACCTGAACAACTACTCGCACCTGGAATGGCTGGGACAACCCGGCGCCGTCACCTACCGCTAAGGACCACATTATGGATTTCGACTACAGCCCGAAAGTACAGCAACTCCAGGCCAAGCTGACGGCCTTCATGGACGAGCATATCTATCCGAACGAAGCGCGCTTCCACGCCGAGATCGACGCCAACCGCGCCGCCGGCGACGCCTGGGTGCCGACCGTGGTGATGGAGGAGCTCAAGCTCAAGGCGCGCGCGGCGGGCTTGTGGAATTTGTTCCTGCCCGACTCCAAGCACGGCGCCGGCCTGACCAACCTGGAATACGCGCCGCTGTGCGAGATCATGGGCCGCGCCGTGTGGGCGCCGGAAGTGTTCAACTGCTCGGCGCCGGACACCGGCAATATGGAAGTGCTGACCCGCTACGGCACCGAAGCGCAGCAACGCGAGTGGCTCGATCCGCTGCTCGATGGCCGCATCCGTTCCTGCTTCGGCATGACCGAACCGGACGTGGCCTCGTCCGACGCCACCAACATCGCCAGCTCCATCGTGCGCTCCGGCGACGAGTATGTGATCAATGGCCGCAAGTGGTGGTCCTCCGGCGGCAACGACCCGCGCTGCAAGGTCTTCATCTTCATGGGCAAGAGCGATCCCGATAACCCCAACCGCCATGTGCAGCAGTCGATGATACTGGTGCCGCGCGATACGCCGGGCGTGAACGTGCTGCGCCACCTGCCGGTGTTCGGCTTCGACGACGCGCCGCACGGCCACGCCGAAATCGTGTTCGACAACGTGCGCGTGCCGGCCTCCAACCTGCTGCTGGGCGAGGGCCGCGGTTTTGAAATCGCCCAGGGCCGCCTCGGGCCTGGGCGCATCCACCACTGCATGCGTTTGATCGGCCTGGCCGAACGCGCGCTGGAGCAGATGTGCAGGCGCAGCTTGAGCCGCGTCGCTTTCGGCAAGCCGGTGGCGGAGCAGGGCGTGACGCTGGAACGCATCGCCGAGTCGCGCATCATGATCGACCAGGCGCGCCTGCTGGTGCTGAACGCCGCCTACATGATGGACACGGTGGGCAACAAGGTCGCGGCCAAGGAGATCGCCATGATCAAGGTGGCGGCGCCGGCGATGGCCTGCAAGGTGATCGACTGGGCGATCCAGGTGCAGGGCGGCGGCGGCATGGCCGATCCTTTCCTGGCCTCGGCCTACGCCGGTGCGCGTTCGCTGCGCCTGGCCGATGGTCCGGACGAAGTGCACCGCAGCCAGATCGGCAAGATGGAGCTGGCGCGCTACAAGGCGCCGCGCAGCCACTGACGCCGGTGTTAGAATCGCCGCATGGATGACGCCCCGGACCACAACACAGACTCGAACGCGGTAGCGCCGGCGGCCGCGCCGCGCCGCACCCGCCGCAAGAACGGCGGCACCACGCTGCGCGACGTCGCCAAGCTGGCGGGCGTGGCGCCGATCACCGCCTCGCGCGCGCTGAACACGCCGAACGCGGTGTCCGACGCCATCCTGCTGCGGGTGCGTGTAGCGGTCGAGCAGACCGGCTACGTGCCCAATATGCTGGCCGGCGGCCTGGCCTCGCGCAAGAGCCGGCTGGTGGCTGCGGTGATCCCGACCATTTCCGGCAACGTGTTCCTGGAGATGGTGCAGTCGCTGACCGCGTCGCTGGCGGCGTCCGGCTACCAGCTGATGCTGGGCCAGTCGGGCTACGAGGATTCGCGCGAGGATGAACTGCTGGAGGCCATCATCGGCCGCCGTCCCGACGGCGTGATACTGACCGGTATCATGCGTTCGCCGCAGGGCCGCCAGCGCTTGCTCACCAGCGGCATCCCGGTGGTGGAAACCTGGGACCTGACGCCCGACCCGATCGACATGCTGATCGGCTTTTCCCACGAAAAGGTGGGGGAGGCGGTGGCGCGCTACCTGCACGCGCGCGGCAAGCGCCGCGTCGCCACGCTGAGCGCCAACGACCAGCGCGCGATGCGCCGCATGAAGGCTTTCTCCGACACCGCCATCGCCCTCGGCATGGCAGCGCCGGGCGAGGACGCCGTGCCGGGCTGGGTGGTGCCGGCGCCGACCAACGTCGGCCTCGGCCGCAGCGGCTTGCGCGAGCTGCTGGCCCGCCATCCCGACATCGACGCGCTGTTCTGCAGCTCGGACATGGTGGCGCTGGGCGTGCTGACCGAAGCCCAGGCCCGGGGCATCGCCGTGCCGGGTCAACTGGCCGTGGTCGGCCTGGGCGATCTCAGCTTCTCGCGCGACCTGCAGCCGGCGCTGACCACCGTGCGCATCGACGGCGCCCGGATCGGCAGCACCGCCGCCCGCTTCATCATCGAACGCTCGCAGGAACGCGAAGTGAGCGACAGCATCCTCGACATCGGCTTCTCCATCATCGAGCGCGACAGCGCCTGACATCCGTTACAAATCGATTCGCCCCCGTTTCTGAAACTTATTGACATCTCCTATCCACCGGATTAACCTAAGTCATCGTACAACTGGTACCGGTACCATCACACTGGCGCCAGCGGCATTTCATAGGGGATACCCCGTTTAGGCTGATGAAATGGTACGGCGCGGGAGTCCGGTGGTGTGGCCTAAGCTGTTGTTAAAC
The DNA here is from genome assembly GCF_036688705.1 of Duganella sp. S19_KUP01_CR8. Classification (NCBI taxonomy): domain Bacteria; kingdom Pseudomonadati; phylum Pseudomonadota; class Betaproteobacteria; order Burkholderiales; family Oxalobacteraceae; genus Duganella; species Duganella sp. S19_KUP01_CR8. Next base: position 260,855 of record NZ_JAQQPR010000001.1, read on the forward strand.
GCCTACACATCGTACAACTGAGTGGAGTCACGCAGAGTAGTTCTTACCTGTTAATTAGGGGACAATAGTGTTTAACAAAAATTACAAGCATCACGATATGCATACAACCACGATGACCACCATCAAGATGACGCCGCTGGCGTCGGCCTTGGCGCTGGCGCTGTTTGCCATGGGCGCCCAGGCACAGGAGCAATCGACCGCCAAACCCGGCCAGTTGGAAACCGTGGTGGTGACCGCCAACAAGCGCGTCGAAAAACTGGAAAGCGTGCCGATGGCCATCTCGGTCATGAGCGAGCAGGAAATCCAGCGCGCCAACATCCGCGAGTTCGAGGACGTGGTCAACATGATGCCGTCGCTGACGCTCAACTCCGGCACCACGGCCGCCAACAACGCCATCTTCATGCGCGGCATCGGCACCGTCTCGGTCGGCATCGGCGTCGAGTCGGACGTGGCCGTCATCATCGACGACATCCCCATCGCCACCCAGTTCCAGGCCTTCAAGGACCTGGCCGACGTGGCCCGCATCGAAGTGCTGAAGGGCCCGCAGAGCACGCTGTTCGGCAAATCGGCGGTGGCCGGCGCTGTCAACATCGTGACCAAGCCGCTGACCGGACCGATGACCTATCGCGGCAGCACCTACCTGAGCAGCGACCACGAATGGCGCGTCAACGCCTCGATGGGCGGCACCATCAACGAGCACTTCGCCATGCGCCTCGCCGCCAGCAACACGCGGCTGCCCGGCACCTTCCACAACCTGACCGACGGCCGCGACGTCAACGGCTCGGGCGGCAAGACCTTCCTGGCCAAGCTGCAATGGACGCCGCTGGACAACCTGTCGGTCGACCTGACGCCGCACTACAATTTTTCGGAAAACACCCGTGGCGTCACCGCCATCAACGGCTTCTTCCTGCGCACCGGTTCGGCTGCGGCGGGCAACCTGGTGTCGACCCCGGTTGGCCTGAACGGCGCTTACTTCAATGGCAATCCGCTGCTGCCGGCCACGTCGGTGCTGGCCGGCATCGACGTCAACGATCCGAACAACCGCAACGTGCGGCGCGACTTCCCGACCGGCCTGGTCTCCAGCGACCGCGGCACCGGCCTGAAGGTGACCTACACCTTGCCCAACGATGCGCAGCTGATGTCGATCACCTCGGTGGACAAATACCTGGCCAACGATTTCCGCGACCAGGACTTCACCGACGTGCCGACCATCGCCGAAGCCGGCAAGACCGCGCTGACGCAGGGGAACAACCAGTATGGCACCTACGACATCCGCGCCAAGACGCAGGAGTTCCGCTACGTCTCGCCGGACAAGGGCAGCTTCAAGTACGTGGCCGGCCTGTGGCTGGCGCATAACGAGATCTACCGCCACTTCATCCGCGGCTACTGCGTGGCGCCGGCCGCGTGCAACGGCAACTCCAACTCCAGCCCGACCAACTACTACACCGACATCTACAACACCAACAAGGCCTTGTTCGGCCAGGCCTCGTGGGAATTCGCCCCGACCTGGACGCTGGAAGCGGGCCTGCGCGACAACCAGGAAACCTCGGGCTTCCACTATGCGCGCAACTACTACACCAACCAGGTGGACCGCGCCAGCTTCGTGCCGGGTCCGGTGGGCGTGGACCAGTTCCAGAGCACCGGCAACTCGGACCGCTCCTACACCGGCAAGGTCAGCTTGCAGAAGCAGGTCACGCCGGAGTTGATGGTGTACGTGATGGGCGCGACCGGCTACAAGGGCAAGGCGTATGACGTGACGTCCGGCCTGAAGGCGGTGGCGGCCTTCCCGGTGCGTTCGGAAACCAGCCAGACCATGGAGCTCGGCGCCAAGGCCAACCTGTTCAACAACCGCATGTCGGTGGCGGCAACGGTGTACAACTCGGAGTTCTTCAACTACCAGCAGAACGTCACCTACGTGCTGCCGAACGACCCGACCATCTACAGCCAGCTGAACTCGATCCCGCGCATCCGCACGCATGGCTTCGAGCTCGACACCAATGTGCTGGCGGCCAAGGACCTGACCATCAACGCGGCGCTGGCGTTCACCTTGCCGACCATCGAGAAGTGGGCCAACGGTCCGTGCTTTGCCGACACCACCAACGTCGCGGTCGGCACGAGCAAGCTGGCGGCCAACGGTTCGCTGGCGGGCCAGAACCCGAGTTGCTTCCCGATCGCGCCCGGCTCGACCACCGGCGTGCAGAACCTGGACAACAGCATCTTCCCCGGCACGCCTAAGATCAAGCTGAACATCGGCGCCAATTACGAGTTCCCAGTGCCGCGCCTGCCGGTCAATGGCTTCGTCAACGTCAACGTGCGTTACCAGGGCGAGTACAACACCAACATCAACAACGACCCGCGCTCGGTCAACGCCGGCTACAGCATTACCGACCTGGGCTTTGGCGTGAAGGACCAGAGAGGGCGTTACGGCATCAGCTTCCGGGTGAACAATCTGTTCGACCGCTTCTACATCCCGAACGCCAACGCCAGCGGCCCGGCCTTCCGCTCCGGCCCGACGGCCACCTCGCCGGCGCTGACGGTCAACAGCTGGGTGCCGCCACGTGACGTGTTCCGCTACTTCAGCATCAAGCTGGATGTGAAGTACTAAGTCGCTAATCCGGGGTCAGGTCCCCCATTACAGCATGAGCTCGGCTGGTATAGCCGAGCTCATGCTGTAATGGGGGACCTGACCCCGGATTGTTTTGCGGGCTGTATGCACATACAGTATAATTCTGTCATGACGCTTACCGCCCAACATGGCTTTATCCTGACTCGCCACTGGCGAGACGCGGACTATGGGACGGAGATCGAATTCTGGCTGGCGACCGACGACGGCCCGAAAAAGATCCGCCTGACCGCCCAGACTTCGGTGGCCTTCGCCGAGGCCCGGCAGCGCTCGGCCATCGAGGCGCTGATCGACGATAAGTCCGGCATCGAGCTGCGCCCGCTGGAGTTGAAAACCTTCCAGCAGGAGCCGGTCGTCGGCATTTACTCCTCCCGCTACAAGCAACTGACCGCACTGGAACGCACGCTGCGCGAGCACGGCATCAAGATGCTCGAGGCCGATATCCGTCCGCCGGAACGTTATCTGATGGAGCGCTTCATCACCGCCGCCGTGCAGTTCGAAGGCGGGCGCGCGGAAGGCGCATCCGTCATCCACAACTGCAAACTCAAGCCCGCGCCCGAGTACCGCCCCAAGCTGAAGATGGTCTCGCTCGATATCGAAACCAGCGCCTTCGAGGATCTGTATTCGATCGCGCTGGAAGGCTGCGGCCAGCGCCAGGTCTACATGCTGGGCGCGCCGCAGGAGTCGTCGCAAGAGATCGACTTCGACCTGGAATACTGCGCCACGCCGCGCCAGCTGATCGAGAAACTCAACGCCTGGTTCGTGCGCCACGATCCCGATGTGCTGGTCGGCTGGAATGTGGTGCAGTTCGACTTGCGCGTGTTGCAAAAGAACGCCGACAAGCACAAGATCCCGCTGGCGCTGGGCCGCGAGGGCAAGACCATCGAGTGGCGCGAGCATCCTGGCAAGCAGGGCTATATGTTCGCGCCGGTGGTCGGCCGCATCGTCCTCGACGGCATCGACGCGCTAAAGGCGGCCTCGTGGACCTTCCCATCCTTCAGCCTGGAAAACGTGTCGCAGGCCATGCTGGGCGAGGGCAAGGACATCGGCGACGTCTACGACAAGATGGCCGAGATCGAGCGCCGCTTCCACGAGGACAAGCCGGCGCTGGCCCATTACAACATCAAAGACTGCGAGCTGGTCACGCGCATCTTCGACAAGGCCAATCTGCTGGCCTTCATGATCGAGCGCGCCACGGTGACCGGCTTGCAGGCCGACCACCTGGGCGGATCGATCGCCGCCTTCGGCCACCACTACCTGCCGCGCATGCACCGCGAAGGCTATGTCGCGCCCAGCGTCGGCGACGTCTCCGGCGGCGCCTCGCCGGGCGGCTTCGTCATGGACTCCAAGCCCGGCCTGTACGACTCGGTCGTCGTGCTCGATTACAAGAGCCTGTATCCCTCCATCATCCGCACCTTCCTGGTCGATCCGGTCGGCCTGATCGAAGGCGAAAACGCCGCCGATCAGTCGACGGTGGTGGAGGGCGTCAACGGCACCGTGTTCTCGCGCACGAAGCATTGCCTGCCCGAGATCACCACCCAGATCTGGAAGCAGCGCGACGCCGCCAAGCGCGCCAAGAACGAGCCACTGTCGCAAGCGCTGAAGCTGCTGATGAATTCCTTCTGCGGCGTGCTGGGCGCGACCGAATGCCGTTTCTTCAATCCGCGCCTGGTCTCCTCGGTGACGCTGCGCGGCCACCAGATGATGAAGCAGACCCGCGAACTGGTCGAGGCGGAAGGCTACGACGTCATTTATGGCGACACCGATTCCATCTTCATCTGGCTGAAAAAGGAATACGAAAACAGCGAGGCGCTGGCCATCGGTGTAGGCCTGGCCGGCAAGATCAACACTTGGTGGCGCACCATGCTGATGGAAAAACACGGCCTCGAATGCCATCTCGAAATCGAGTTCGACACCCACTATCAGAAGTTCTTCATGCCGACCATCCGCGGCACGGAAACCGGCAGCAAGAAACGCTACGCCGGCCTGATCATCAACGCCAAGGGCGAAGAAGAGGTCATCTATCGCGGCCTGGAAGTGGCGCGCAGCGACTGGACGCCGCTGGCGCAGCAATTCCAGCAAGGTCTGTTCAAGCGCATCTTCAAGGACGAGCCCTACCAGGAATTCGTGCGCGACTATGCGCGCAAGACCATGTCCGGCGACTACGATGAACTGCTGGTGTACCGCAAGCGCCTGCGCCAGCGGCTGGACGAATACAAGGTTAACGTGCCGCCGCAAGTGCGCGCCGCGCGCTTGGCCGACGAGTACAATCAGGCGCAGCATCGCCCGCTGCGTTACCAGAACGGCGGCTGGATCAGTTATGTGATGACCACCAGCGGCCCCGAGCCGACCGAAGTGATGCGCTCGAATATCGACTACGAGCACTATCTGACCAAGCAACTGCAGCCGATCGCCGATTCGATCCTGCTGCCGATGCACGACAGTTTCACCAGCCTGACCACGGCGCAAGCCAGCCTTTTCTAAAACGGAGATAGCATGAGCGATTTCAAGAAACTGCATGACGGAAGTAAACTGCTGCACCTGCCTAACGCCTGGGACGCCGGCAGCGCCCGGTTGTTCGAAAGCCTGGGCGCACCGGCCATCGCCACCACCAGCGCCGGCGTGGCCTGGGCCGCCGGTTATGCCGATGGCGGCCAGATGCCGGCCGAGGTGGCGATCAACGTCGCCGCCAGCATCGCCCGCGTGTTGACGGTGCCGCTGTCGGTGGATATCGAAAACGGTTATTCGGACGATGCCAACGCGGTCGCGCAAACCGTGCTGCGCCTGATCGATGTCGGCGTGGCCGGCATCAACCTGGAAGACGGCAACGACGCGCCGCAATTGCTGGCCGCGAAAATCACCGCGATCAAGAAGCTGGCGGCGCAGTCGGGCAAACAGATCTTCATCAACACCCGCACCGACGTGTATCTGAAAGGCCTGGCGCCGGAAGGCGAACGCGTGGCCGAAGTGCTGAAGCGCGCCGCGCTCTACAAGGAAGCCGGCGCCGACAGCCTGTTCGTGCCGGGCATCTGCAAGGTGGACGAGATCAAGGCGGTGGTGGCCGGCGCCGGCTTGCCGGTCAATGTGATGGACTGGCCGGGCGTGCCGTCCGCCGACGAACTGCATCAGCTGGGCGTGCGCCGGCTGAGCGCGGGCTCGGGCATTTCGCAAGCCTTGTGGGCGGTCGCCGCCGATATGGCCAAGGGCTTCCTGGCCACCGGCAGCGCCGGTCCACTGGTTGAAAAAGCGATGCCGTACGGCGACCTGCAAAAGCTGTTTATCGCCTGAGCTGATTAGGCCGGTTGACGGCCAGCGTTGGCGGCGCGGCGATTGTCGAAGCTGTAGGCGCCGGCGCCGAAGGCCACCACTTGCAGCAGGCCGCCTGCCATGGCGATGTTCTTCAACAGGTGGATCATCTGGTTCTGGTCGCCGACCGCGTGGTGGAAGGCCAGGCCGGTGACGATGGAGAACGCCGCCAGTCCTGCCGCCACCAGGCGGGTCTGGATACCCAGTGCCAGCAGCAGGCCGCCGCCCAATTCGACGGCGATGGCGATCACCAAAGCCAGCATCGGCAACGGCAGGCCGGACGAGGCGATATAGCCCATCGTGGCGGCCGGCGCGGCCAGCTTGCCGATGCCGCTCATGACGAAGATGGTGGCCATCAGGACGCGGCCGATTGCCGGGATGACGGAAGTGTTAGCGTTGTTCATGATCGTTCCTTTTCGTGAGTTGGATTACATCAAATTTGCCGAGCGCAGTTGGGTGCCGATGCGTTCGATTTCTGTTTCGCCTTGCGCCAGTGCGGCCTCGCTGGTGTGTACCGAGTAATACCCTGTGACCAGATCGTGCGGATGTTTGACCGCCGAGCCGAGCACGAATTCCGTCTCGCCCTCAGCGACGAAGTCGATGCTCTTGGCGCCTTCCTCGAACACCGCCACTTCGCGGCCGATCACCGCCGCGCCCACATGCAGCGCACCGTCCGCCACCGCGACCCAGGCCACGTCATGGCCGGTTGGCGGCTGGTAGCTCCAGCGTTCGCCATCACGCAGCTTCACGTGCAGATAGGTCAGCGAAGCACGCGGCTGGATGCGGCTGGCGGCGTCGCCGTAGCGGCCGAGGATCACTCGCGCCGGGCCGTTGCTGACCACATGCTCCGCCGCCAGGTACTGGCTGTGCGCCGGGCCGTTTTCATCTTCCGGCGGCAGCGCCAGCCACAGCTGGAAGCCGTGCACCGGCACGTTTTCGGCCGGACCGCCGTCGTGCCAGACGCCATTGCCTGCGCTCATCCATTCGACGCCGCCGGTGTGCAGCACGCCTTCGCTGCCGGTGGTTTCGCGGTAAGCCATCGCGCCTTCCATGATCACGGTGGTGGTGGCGATGCCGGAATGCGGATGCATGCCCATCTTGCCGCCACGGCTGGCTTCCATGCGGAAGCGGTCAAGGAAGACGAAGGGCTTGATCAACTGGCCCACGTCGCCGGGACTCACCAGGCGGGTAATCGGACCACGGGTGCTGCCTTTGGTGCGGAATGCGATATTGCGGTTCATTTGCTTGCTCCTTGTTTGTTGCAGTGCATGGAGAGCATCTTAGGCCGGTGCTATCCATCTGAATAGCCTATATAATTGGATGGATAGTATCCAAGGAGTCGATACATGCTTGACGCCATGTCGATGGACCAGCTGCGCACTTTCATCGCCGCCGCTGACGAAGGAAGTTTCTCGGCCGCCGGCCGCAAGCTGCGCCGGGCGCAGTCGGTGGTCAGCACCACGCTGGCCAACCTGGAGCAGCAGGTGGGCTTCGCGCTGTTCGAGCGCACCGGCCGTTATCCGCAGCTGACCGAGGCGGGCAGGGCGCTGCTGGAGCAGGCGCGCGCCACCGTCGGCGGCATGGATGCGTTCAAGGCCAAGGCGCGCACGCTGGCCGAGGGGCTGGAGCCGGAACTGGCGGTGGCCGTCGATGTGATGTTCCCGATCGCCACGCTGACGGCGGCGGTGCAGGCGTTCAAGGCGGAATTTCCCACCACGCCGCTGCGGCTGTACGTGGAAGCGCTGGGGGCGGTGGTGCAGCCGCTGCTCGCGGGCAGTTGCCGGGTGGCGATCATCGGCTCGCTGCCGGAAATCCCGCCTGGCTGCGCGGCGGAATTCCTGCTCAGCGTGAAGGCGGTGTGCGTGGTCGCGCCATGCCATCCGCTGGCGGCGGCGCCGGGAGAGATTCCGCAAGCGGAGGCCGCGCAGCACGTGCAACTGGTGCTGACCGACCGCTCGACGCTGACGGCCGGCCGCAACTTCGGCGTGGTGGCGGCGCAGACCTGGCGGCTGGCCGACCTCGGCGCCAAGCACGCCTTCCTGCGCGCCGGCCTGGGCTGGGGCTATATGCCGTTGCACATGGTGGAGGAAGACCTGCGCACCGGCAAGCTGGTGCGCATCGCGCTGGAGGCGCACGCGCCGTTGGGGCCAGGCTTCTCGATGCACGCCATCCACATGCGCGACCATCCACCCGGTCCGGCCGGGCGGTGGTTCATCAACCAGCTGAAACTGGTGTGATGCCGTTGCTAGCATACAACTAGTGTAACTTGGCATTTCAGATGCACCGGAGCATCATGGACAGCTCAACCTTCAAGGAGCTGGCGATGAATCTGGCGAATCTCAGGATTGCGGTACGGTTGGGCTTACTGGGCGGTTTTGTCTTCATTGCGCTGGTGGCGGTGGGACTGGGCGGCTGGATCGCGATCGCGTCCGGCAATGCGCGCAGCGCCGCTGCGCTGGAGCGCGCCGCCAATCTGAGTGACGCCATCGACACCACCCGCAGCGCGCAGGTGGAATTCAAGAACCAGGTCCAGGCCTTCAAGAACATCCTGATGCGCGGCGCCGAGGCGGACAAATACACGGCGACCTTCAAGAAGTCGGCCGCCGTCGCCGACACCGAGTTGGGCAAGGCCAAGGAGTTGATGACCAAGGTGGGCGTGAATACCGCGCTGGTGGACGAGACGATACAGGTGCATCAGGAAATGACCGGGAAATTCCTGCAAGCGCTGGCGCCCTACAAGCCGGACTCGCCCGACAGCGCGCGGGCGGTCGACGAATCGGTGCGCAGCATAGACCGGGCGCCGACCAAGAAAATGGACGACATCGTGCTGTTCATCGAGGGCGAGTCGCACCGCCTGCTGGCCAGCATGGCGGAAGAACGCGAGACCGCCCAGCGCCGCTCGGCCATCATGCTGTTCGCCGTGGTGGCGACCACGCTGGTGGTCGGCGGCTTGGCAGTGGCCTGGCTGGCGCGCAGCATCACGACGCCGCTGAACGCCGCCATCGCCATCGCGCAAACGGTGGCCAGCGGAGACCTCAGCGCGGAAATCGAAGTCTCCGGCACGGATGAAATCGGCACCTTGCTGGATGCGCTCAAGCACATGCAGGACAGCCTGGCCGGCATCGTCAGCAAGGTGCGGGCCGGCACCGAGGCGATCGCCAACGCCTCGCAGGAAATCGCCAGCGGCAACCTGGATTTGTCGGCGCGCACCGAGGAACAGGCCAGCTCGCTGAGCGAGACCGCCGCATCGATGGGGCAGCTGACCGCCACCGTCAAGCAGAACGGCGAGAACGCCAACCAGGCCAGCACGCTGGCCGGCAACGCCTCGCAGGTGGCGGTGCGCGGCGGCGAGGCGGTGGCGCAGGTGATCGACACCATGGGCTCGATCAATGAGTCGTCCAAGAAGATCGTCGACATCATCGGCGTGATCGATGGCATCGCCTTCCAGACCAATATCCTGGCGCTCAACGCGGCGGTGGAGGCGGCGCGCGCCGGCGAGCAGGGCCGGGGCTTCGCGGTGGTGGCCTCGGAAGTGCGCAACCTGGCCCAGCGTTCGGCGGCGGCGGCCAAGGAAATCAAGGAGCTGATCAGCGATTCGGTCGCCAAGGTCGAAACCGGCAGCCGGCTGGTCGGCCAGGCCGGCAGCACCATGGACGACGTGGTGGCCAGCGTGCGCAGCGTCAGCACCATCATCAGCGATATCGCCGTCGCCAGCGGCACGCAAAACGAAGGCATCGACCAGGTCAACATCGCCATCGCCCAGATGGACAGCGTGACCCAGCAGAACGCCGCCCTGGTGGAGGAGGCGGCGGCGGCCGCCGAAGCCATGCAGCAGCAGGCGCTGAACCTGGCGGAAGCGGTGAGCGTCTTCAAGATCGCCGGTCACCGTCGGAACGCGCTGACGGTGTAGCAAAAAACAAACATTTTCCCGTTGCCGGTGCTTGCCGCCGGCGACGGCGTTTGTTCTTTTCCGGGCGGTCAAATTTGCTTGACGTTTAAATTATTTCCTCATAGGAGAGCGGCGGCTTTTCGCCCGCCCGCTAACTGCCAGTTACAAGTTTCCACTAGGAATAGCGGATGCCAGCTGAGAAACTTGGTTACATTTTCCTTACAATTTAGTGTCGTGTTGTCTTTGACAGACGGGTTCGCCGATCACAGAATCGGCCTCACACCGGCTTACAAAAACGCTAATTTTTAGGCGTTTTCAACCTTGGCAACGTGCTACCGCGCGCGGCCGGAAGGACGGTGTGGTGTTAGCGGTATCCCTCTAACCTGTGTGTAAAGGAAAAACCATGACTTTGAATAAAGCAATGATGGCGTTGTTACTGTCCCTGGCCGGCGGTGCCGCGATGGCCGTGCCGCATTCCGCGACAGTTGATTTCTCCAAGGGGCTGGAAGGCTGGTCGGGCATGCAGCCCCTCGACGGCAACGGCGGTTCCGGCATCGATACCGGCATGGGCCATGGCGCGCCGGCCCTGCGCACCGTGATGGAGAATTTCGGCCTGGAGTGGGGCACCCGCAGCAACCAGGCTTTCCTCGGCGACTACACCAAGCTGCCGGGCGTGACCTTGGGGCTGGACATTTCAGCGCAGCAGATTTACTTCTTCAACCGCGAGGTGTCGCGCAACGTGATCGTCGAGCTGCGCGACTACGACAACACGCCGTCCGGCTTGCCGTACACCAGCGTGTTCTACAACCTCGGCAGTATCGACTCGACCAAGGGCTGGCAGCATTTGTCGGTGACTATCGGTGACACCAACTCGACGCTGCTGCCGGCCGGATGGGGCGGTTATGGCGGCCCCGACGGGCAAGGACCGACGCTGCCGGCCGGCCGCACCTTCGCCAGCGTGCTGGCCAGTGTCGATGAGATTGTGTTCACCACCTTGCAGCCCGGATATGTCTACGGCTACACCAACTTCGACATCGCGATCGACAATGTGTCGATCACCGCCGTGCCGGAACCTTCGACTTACGGCATGCTGATCGGCGGCATGGGACTGGTCGGCTGGATGGCGCGCCGCAAAGCGCGCGCGGTGGCATAAGCCTGCTGCATTAATGTCGGAGAGTGGGGCCCCGCCCTCCGATCGATGCGCGGCGGATTGAATTTATTTTGATGCGGGTGGCGGCAGTTCCGAATATTCCTTGAGCAGGGCGGAAAATTCCCGCACGCCGGCGGAACCCAGCCAGGTCCACATTTTCTCCACCTGGGCGGCATGGGCGGCGTAGTAGCCGGCGCTGGCGGCCAGCCAGATGTGGTCGGAAAAAATCGGCTGCGGCAGCCTGACGATGGCGCCCTTGTATTTTTGGGCGATGTAGGCGTCCATGTCGTTCGGCGAGGTGACGGAGACCGCGAAGCCGTCGATTCTGTTGAGCCTGAGTTTTTCGAGATTGCGCGCGATATCGACCGCGCCGCTGTCGACTTTCAGGCCCAGGCTTTGCAGGCGGGTCTTGTAGCTCGCCCCCAGCGTGATGCCCAGCGGGCGGTTTTGAAAATAGCTGGCCGGGGCGGTGGCCGGCGGTATCCGGTCGGCGCTGCGGACGAAGACGACGATGTTCAGCGCCAGCGCGCGCGCAGTGTCCGGCTGATGGTTTTTGTCGAGCGGGAAGACGATGCCGGCGGTGTCCGCGGCGCTGGAGTCCATCGGGGCGAATTCGATTTCGCCTGCGATCAGGGCCGGCTTGATGCGCATCACCGGCAGGCGTTTCAGGTCCGCCTGGCATCCCGTGCTGGCGGCGAAGCGCTGCACCAGTTCCGCCGACGCGCCGGGCTTGGCGGGTACTTCGGTTCCGGTTCCCAGCCAGTACGGCGGTCGTTCCTGGTCCAGGTAGCCTATTCGTACCGGTTCGCAGGCCGCCGCACCGTAGACCTGGCCGGTGCCGATGGCGAAAATCACCGCGAAAGTGCCGAATTTCATGAGTCGTCCAGATGCCAACAATAATTATTGGCAGCATTATGACAGTAGCTAACCGGATACGCCGAATCGCTCAGTCCAGCGACCACACGTAGGTCAAGGTGGCCCAGACCGGCTCGCCCTGGCCATCGCTGCTTGCTGGTTTGAACTTGCACTGCGAGAGCGCCCGGCGCGCAGCCTTGTCGAGATCCGGGAAGCCGCTGGACTTCTGCACCTTCGATTCGAGCACCTTGCCGTCATTCCCCACCAGCAGCGCCAGCAGCACCGAGCCGCTTTCACCGCTCAGGTAGGAATTGGGCGGATATTTAGGCGGGACGCATGCTTTGGCGTCGACGATGACGGCGGTGCGCGGTGCGGCACGGCTGGCGTCGGCCACGGGCTTGGCCTCGCTGCGCGCAGGCTCGGGCGCGACCGGCCGCTCAGCTTCCCGCACAGCTTCGGGCGCAGGGGCGGGTTTGGCGGCCAACGCCGGCGTCGGCGCCGGTGCTGCGGAACTCGCCTTTGGCGCCTCGACCGCTTTGACCGGTTCGGCTGCCTTGGCCGGCGCAGGCGGCTGCCTGGTGTTGGACGCCTGGACCGGCACGTCCAGCTTGTGCAGGCCCAAGCCCATGCTCTTTAACATGGCGGTCAGGCGCTCGTATTCGGACGCCTTGGTGGTGGCGGGACTGGCCGCCGGCGGCGCTTTCGGCGCTGCGGCAGGCTTCGAAGTCTCGGCGGCTTTCGCGCCCTGGCTGGACGGCGCCGACGCCTGAATCACTTTAGTGTCATCGCCCGTGGCCGGCACCGATTGTTCAGGGACCGAGGCATAGATGGCGGCCTGTTCAAGGCGCATCATCGATTGGTTGTCTTTCCAGATAAACCACAGGATGATTGCAATGGCCAGGAAGAGGAAACCGACCAGCAGGGTTGTAATGCGTACGCGGCGGCCTTGGGTGTGGTGGCGGATGAAGTCGAGGCAGGCATCCAGGCGTTTCCCTGGCTTGCGGCGCGACGTTTCCTGCGCCGGGCGGCTAGCCCGGTCCGATTCATCCATGTCAAACGGCGTATAGACGACGGTGGAGTCGGGCAGATCGACGTTGCTGTGAAAGCCGAAATGCTTTTCACGGGCGCGCTGCTCGCTAAGGATCTGCAAATCGTACAGTTCCCGTTGATCCGCATCGGACAACACGCTGTACGCCGCGTTCAGGCGCGCCATCATCTGCTCGGCGTGATGGTTCCCGATATTTTTATCAGGATGATGTTTTTGCGATAGTGAACGGTAGGCCGCGCGGATGACCTCTGGGGGGGCGTCGCGGGTGACGTTGAGACTCTCGTAATGGCTGTAAAGTTTTGTCATCGAATATAGCCCAGAGGACCAGGAACTTGCAATTTTGTTCAGTGATGCAAGATACTATATTGAAATCATTGTTGAAGCGCAGTTCCGGGTCCGGGATTTGGAAAAATGGCTTAAATACAACAGTTGCGGAATACATATGGTGACTTCCGGGCGGTAACCTTCACGGCATGGTCGCCACTTGAATAATTTCTAGAGAGAACTGTTTATTGTTTGATAGCCATCCTTTGGCATGGTGACGCCCTACCGTCACGGTGGTAGTCTTAAGTCAGCCGGCTTTGCCCGCGCCGTACTTCAGCTTAACGATCGGGGAGGGTTTGGAATGCAACACCAGTACGCTTGCGCTGCGCGCACATCGGGCACGGGAGCCGCAGGTGCTTGATTTTGTCGAGCAAAAGCTGATGCCGCCGGCGACGGCCTGCCGCCTCATGCCGCGCGCCGATGTCATGGCCGGGCTGGAGGCGGCACGGCAGCACCGCATCCTGTTGCTGCGGGCGCCGGCCGGCTATGGCAAGACCTCGATGTTGCGGCTGTTTCATTCGCGGCTGGCGGAACAGGGCGCCCGGGTCGCCTGGCTGACCTTCGACAGCGCCGACCGCGATCCCGCGCGCCTGTTGTTGAGCTTGCGCGCGGCCTTGCTGGGCGGCGACGAACGAAGCGTGCTGAGGACAACCACCATCACCCATTTGTTCCTGGATGATGTCGAACGCCTGGACGAACCGGCGATCCGGCTGCTGCTGTCGGTGATCGCTGAAGTATTGCCGCCGCCCTTGCAAGTCTACCTCGGCAGCCGCAGCCTGCATCAGGTCAGCGTTGCCAACCTGAAGGCCAAGCACATCCTGCTGGAAATGAACCTGGAGAAGCTGCGCTTCGTCGAGACGGAGACGGAAGCCTATCTGCACCAGGCCAATCTGTTCTTGTCCGACGAGGAGGTGCGCTGGCTGCACCAGGTCACCGAGGGGTGGCCGGCGGCGATCGAGCTGCTGGTGCTGGCCTGGAAGCGGATACAGGGCAGCGTCGCCCAGGGCTTGCCCGACTTGCACGGTTTGAACGACCTCAGTGAGTACCTGGCGGAGGAAGTGTTGCGCGCCCAGCCCGACGACGTGCAAGCGTTCCTGATCGCCACCGCGCCGCTGCAGTCTTTTTGCGTGGAACTGGCCGACGCCGTGCGCGGCAGCGACGATAGCGCCCGGTTGATCGCGCGCATCCGCTTGTCCGGCTTGCCGATCCAGCCGATCGGCGAACACTGGTTCCGCTATCACCCTTTGTTTTCCGGCCACATCGTGCGCCATCACCAGCCGCCCCGCAGCGGCGCCGAAGCCATCTATGCCCGCGCGGCGGCCTGGCTGGCCGGCCATGAACGCAGCCTGGAAGCCTATGATTGCTATCTCAAGGCCGGCGACCTGGAGCGCGCGGCCGACGTCCTGGAATCGCTGGCCGAGTTGCTGCGCGCGCGCGGCCAGTTCCCCAGCCTGCTGCGCTATTGCGCGCAGTTGCCGGAGGCCTTGCTGCGGCAGCGGCCGCGCATCAGCCGCTGCCTGCTGGTCGGGCTGACTTACTCACCGCTGCGCAACGATGCGCAGCGCTGGATGGATTATTTCCGCCAGCAGGCCGCCACGCCGGGCAGCGATCCGGCCTACGGCGACGGACTGCGCGCCTTCGAACCGGTGCTGACCTTCCTGGATGGCGACGTGGCCAGCAGCATCCTCCTTGCCGAGCGTAATTGGCCCGCGCAGCAGCAGGCCCATCCGTACGAGCGCGGCGTGCTGGCCACCAGCATGGCGTATTCCTATCTGGTGCAGGGCTCGCTGTCGCAAGCGGTGCAAATGCTGATCGAGGCCCGGCGCATTTGCGGCGACTCGGGCAGCGTGACGACCATGACGGTGGTGATTTTCCTGCAAGCCTATATGGATGCCATGCAGGGACGGATCGATGCCGCGCTGGAACACTTGAGCATGCTTGACCAATTGCATCAACAGCATGGCGCCACCATCCCGGCGGCGTTGATGTACACCTACGGCGGCGGCTTGCTGTTGCTGCTGCTGTACGAGCGCAATCGCATCGACGACGTTGCCAGCCACGTGAAAATGGCGCGTGGCATGGCCGGCCTGATCCTGCCGTGGGACACCACCAGTTCGCTGCTGGTGGTGCAGGCGCGCCTGACGGCGTTGCAGAGCGGCCTGCCGGCCGCCAAGCGCTGGCTGGAGGGC
The DNA here is from genome assembly GCF_036688705.1 of Duganella sp. S19_KUP01_CR8. NCBI lineage: Bacteria > Pseudomonadati > Pseudomonadota > Betaproteobacteria > Burkholderiales > Oxalobacteraceae > Duganella > Duganella sp. S19_KUP01_CR8. Next base: position 276,239 of record NZ_JAQQPR010000001.1, read on the forward strand.
GAAATCATGAAGGCCCGCCGGCACTCGCCGCCGCAGGTGCGCACCGCGCTGGAAAACGAGTTGTCGCGGCTGGTGGTGGTGGTGGGCAACCGGCCTGGCATTGCGGGCTATGCCGCGCAAATGCAATGCGCCGCCGTGGCGACATCGCCGTGGATTTTCTGCAGCCAGGAAATCGATGGCGCCGGCATTGCGCAGGCGCGGCTGGCGATCGCCAGCGGACAGCAGGAGCAGGCCCTGTTGCTGTTGCCGCGCTTGCTGGACCAGGCGGAAGAGATGGGGCGCTCTTGGCGCGCGGCCAAATTGCGGGCGCTGCTGGCGCTGGCGCTGGAACGCAGCGGCCAGTCGGGCGCCGCGCTGGCACAGCTGGTGCGGGCACTGGAGCAGGGCGCGCAGTCCGGCCTGTTCCGCACCTTCCTGGACGAGGGCGATGCGCTACTGGACCTGCTGAAGAAATTGCACGTGCAGGCGCCGCAACTGCTCAGCGCGGCCGCCAGGGCGCACCTGGCCGCCTTGCTGGCGTGCGCCACCGCTCCGGCAGCCGGCAAACCGTTGGCGGCCACGCTGACGCCGGCCGAACGCGGACTGCTGACGCTGGTGGCGCAAGGCCAGAGCAACCGCCAGGTCGCCCTCAACCTGGACTTGTCGATCAACACCGTGAAATGGCACCTGGCACAGATCTTCGACAAGCTCGGCGTCTCCAACCGGGTGCAGGCCGCCAACCTGGCGCGCCAGGCCGGGCTGCTCAGCGAGCCCGTTTCGCCCGCGCGGGCGCCAGCGCCGCGTTGAAGCGGGCAATCAGGCCATCCTCGACCTGCTTGCTGCACATCAGGTAGCGCTTGTAGCCGGCGGGCATTTCAGCGAAGGTGATGATTTGCGTTTCGCCGTTGCCGGTCGAGTAGTTTTTCAGATGGTGCTGGATGACCTCGATCGGTGCGAAAGTCAGCTGGGCGCGCCCAACTTCGATCATTCTCAGCACCTGCGGCATGTCGGCATGGGTGTGCTGGACCCGCGCGCGCATGCCGAGCATCGCCCGGTCCAGGTAGTCGCCGTAGATAAAGCCTGCCTTCAGCAGCACGGTCAGCTGCTCGTTGGCCAGGATGGCGTGCGCGCTGAGGTCGCCGACCGGCGTGGCCGGCAGATTGGCGAACGCGGCCCACGGCGTATCCTGCGACAACGCGTCGCTGTACTTGGCGAACTGCTGGCGCTCACGGTTCTTGTACCAGCCGACCGAACAGACCCGCTCCTGGTTGGACTTCAGCCGCTGCAGCTGGCGCAGCGCCGGCACCTCCCTCAGCGTCACCTCGATGCCGGCCTTCTTGAAGGCCGCCAGCGCCGGCCGGACGGCGATGCCGTCCATGGCGCCGCCCGGCAGCACGACCATGTAGGGCGGGAAATGTACGATTTGCAATTCCAGCGGCGGCGAGGCGGCGGCCATGGCGGGCAGGCAGGCGAGCAGCGATAGGCGGGGAAGAAAGGCGAGAAGCTTCATGATGGCCGGGATGGTGATATGCGCCTGCATCATATGGGCAGCGGCGGCGCGCGGCACCATGCCAAAGGATGGTGCCGCGCAATGAGGCGGTGAAAGCGCGCTCACTCGCCGCTACCCGCCCTTTAGCATGGTGACCGTGTCCGGGCATCGCCGTAGTCTCTCGCGGCAACTTGCCACCACCCCACCTGAAGAGAAAAATGGATTTATTGCGTAAGCTTAAACTGTCCCGCCGCCTGGCGATCCTGGTCGCCATTTTCCTGACCGGCATGGCGATCTACGGCCTGTGGTCGTTCAAGACCCTGAACGAGCTGAAAGTCAACGGCCCGCTGTACCAGCGCATCGTGCAGGACAAGGACCTGATCGCCGACGTGCTGCCGCCGCCGGAATACATACTGGAATCCTATCTGGTCAGTTTCCAGCTGATGGCGGCCGTCGACGCCGCCGAGCAGGACGCGCTGCTGGCGCGCCTCGATGCGCTGAAGCGCAGCTACAACAGCCGCCGCGCCTACTGGCAGGCGCAGCAGCTCGACGGCGAGGTTGCCGACGCCCTGCTCAAGCAGGCCGACGCCCCGGCGCAAAGCTTCTACACGATCGCCTTCACGCAACTGGCGCCGGCCGTGCGGGCGCAGGATCATGCCGCCGCCACGGCAGCCATGCAGCGCATGAAGCAGGCCTACGGCCAGCATCTGGCGGCGATCCAGCGCGTGGTGGAGCTCAGCAGCCTGCGCGCCGCCGCCAGCGAGGCCGAATCGGTCACCCTGATCGCCTCGGCCACGCTGCTGATGCTGGCGATCCTGGCGCTGTCCATCGTGGCCGGCATCGCCGCCGCGGTGCTGATCGTGCGCAGCATTACCGGGCCCTTGCACGACGCGGTGCGGGTGGCGCAGGTGGTGGCCTCGGGCGACCTGGCCAGCCATATCGCCACCGGCTACGACGACGAACCGGGCCAGCTGCTGCTGGCCCTGCAGCGCATGAACGACAGCCTGCGGGCGACGGTGGGGCGGGTGCGCAGCGGCACCGAAACCATCTCCGTGGCCGCGCGTGAAATCGCCGCCGGCAATATGGACTTGTCGGCGCGCACCGAGGCCCAGGCCAGTTCGCTGGAAGAGACCGCCGCCGTCATGGAACAGCTGACCGCCACGGTGCGGCAAAACGCCGACCACGCGCAGCATGCCAACCAGCTGGCGTTGTCGGCGGCCGGCGTGGCGCAGCAGGGCGGCCAGGCGGTCGAGCGGGTGGTGGCCACCATGACCGCCATCAAGCACAGCTCGCACCAGATGGCCGACATCGTCGGCGTCATCGACGGCATCGCCTTCCAGACCAATATCCTGGCGTTGAACGCGGCGGTGGAAGCGGCCCGCGCCGGCGATCAGGGACGTGGTTTCGCGGTGGTCGCGACCGAAGTGCGCAACCTGGCGCAGCGTTCGTCCGGCGCCGCGCGCGAAATCAGGAACCTGATCGCCGACGCGGTCACCCGCATCGACGGTGGCGGCTTGCTGGCCGACGAGGCCGGCGCGACCATGCACAAGATCGTCGCCTCGGTGCAGCAGGTGACCGATATCATGGGCCAGATCGCCAGTGCCAGCAGCGAGCAAAGCGTGGGCATCGAGCAGGTCAACCGCTCGGTCTGCGAGATGGACCAGGCCACCCAGCAAAACGCCGCGCTGGTTGAACAGGCCGCCGCGGCGGCGGCCAGCATGCAGGAGCAGGCGGCCGGCATGCTGCGCGAGGTCGGGGTGTTCAAGCTGGCCGGCGACCGCCCGGCGCAGCGGATGGCCACCCACCCCATGCTTTCGCATGGCGACACGTTGCGGCGCGGCGGGCAACATGGCCGATTGGACTGAGCCCCGGCTCGTCGATTTTGGAGATGATGCCATGTCAACCGAGCGCGCGGCCTCGCCGCTACCCAGCATGCTGAAAAAGCTGGGCGCTATTACCGCCATCCGCGACACCCAACTGGTGGAGCAGAGCCTGCTGCGCACGCTGGCGCCCATCGTCGGCGTGCTGGAAACCTCGCTGTACCGTATCAGCAGCCAATATCAGATTACCCACATCCTGCACCATTCGCGCACCGGTTCGCGCGACAGCGACGGCGCCGAGCGCATCTCGGAGCGCATCGACGCGATCCGCAACGAGACCAATATCGCCGAGCATATCAGGGAGGTGATCGACAACGTGCGCCTGCTTGGCCAGCCCTGCCACCGCCGGCGCGGCGACGGTTTGATCTTTTGCTACCCGCTGCGCAGCGGCGAGCAGCAAAGCGGCTACCTGATCTTCGAGCGCGGCCAGATCCTGACGCCGATGGAGGAGGCGGTGATCACCGGCGTGCTGCGGGTGTATTCGAACTACTACGCCTTGCTCGACTCCAGCCAGCGCGACCGGCTGACCGGCCTGCACAATCGCTATGCGATGGAAATCAGCCTGGAGCGCCTGTGGGAGGAATTGTCGGTGCAACCGCAACGCGGTTGCTACTGGCTGGGCGTGCTCGATATCGATCATTTCAAGAGCATCAACGATCAGTTCGGCCATGTGATCGGCGACGAGATCCTGCTGCTGGTGTCGCGCGTGCTGGGCAAGACGCTGCGCCGCACCGACCTGCTGTTTCGCTACGGCGGCGAGGAATTCATCGCCATCGTCGAAGCGGGCGACCGCGAGACGGCGACCCAACTGTTCGAACGGCTGCGCAAGGCGGTCGGCGACTACAACTATCCGCAGGTGGGGCGGGTGACGCTGAGCGGCGGCTTCAGCATGGTATCGACCACGGTGTTGCCGAAATCCGTGCTGGAACGCGCCGATCGCGCCATGTACGAAGCCAAGAAGGCCGGCCGCAACCGCGTCTGCCATTACGACACGCTGCGCGCCCAGGGCGTGCTGGAAGAGGTCGAGTCCGGCAGCATCACCTTGTTCTAGCTGGAATGTTTTTGTGTCTGAAAAGTTGACTAACTCAAATATTATCCGATACTGATCGCGGCGCGTGATATATTGAATTTCCAATATATCAACACCTGAAGTGCCGCTACTGGCCTGAATTCTGCCGTTCGTGCCTTTCTTCGTGCAGCCGCAATTTTGCGCTTGCGCCTCCCCTCTCCAGTTTGTTCACGCAGGTATCCGACTATGTCCCAGGTATCGACTGCCCCATCGCAGGAATTCTCGAAAGCACTCACGGGCATTGTTGGCCTGAATGAAATGACCGATGGCGGCTTGCCGAGAGGACGGACGACCTTGCTCGCCGGCGGCCCCGGATCGGGCAAGACCATCCTGGCGCTGCAATTTCTGGTGCATGGCGCCCGCGAGTGTGGCGAACCGGGCATTTTTGTCGCGTTCGAGGAGACCTCGGAGCGCATCGTCGCCAACGCCCACGGATTTGGCTGGGATCTGCCCGCCTTGCAGGAAAACAAGGCCTTGTACTTTCTCAACGCCCAGCCCGCGCCCGACCTGGTACTGTCCGGCAATTTCGACCTGAGCGGCATGCTGGCGGCCCTGGAAGCCCAGGCCGGGGCGATGAAATCGAAGCGCATCGTGGTCGACGCGCTGGACATCGTGCTGGCCTTGCTGCCCGACGCCATGTCCAAGCGGCGTGAAATTTACCGCTTGCACGATTGGCTGCTGCGTCACGAAATGACGGCCATCATTACCGCCAAGACCGGCGAAGGGGCCGACAACCTCATGCCGCAGTCGTTCGGCTTCATGCAATTCATGGTGGATTGCTCCATCGTCCTGAATCACAGCGTCGTGCTGGGGGTGTCTCAGCGTAATTTGCGCATCCAGAAATATCGCGGTTCGGGCTTCGATGAAAACGAGTCGCCCTTCCTGATCAGCAAGCGGGGCTTCGAGGTGGCGGTCGCGCGCACGCTGGGCCATGTCGACGCCAACGTGACCAATGAACGGGTGTCGAGCGGTGTCGCGCGCCTGGATACCATGCTGGGCGGCGGCTACTACCGCGGTGCAAGCGTACTCATCACGGGTTTCCCCGGCACCGCCAAGACCACGCTGAGCGGGGCGTTCGTCGAGGCCGCCTGCCGGCGCGGCGAGCGCACCATGTTCGTCAGCTTTGATTCGGATGGATCCGAAGTGGTGCGCAATCTTTCCTCGGTCGGCATCAACCTCGATGACTACATCAAGAGCGGCTGCCTGAGCATGATTTCGGCGCGCACCATTACCGGCAGCGCCGAGACCTACCTGGTGCGCATCAAGATGATGGCGCAGGAGCACGGCGCGCGCTGCCTGGTGATAGACCCGGTCTCGACCCTGTCCAAATCGGGCAATGAATTGACCGCGCACAGCGTGGCGGAACGGCTGATCGACTGGTCCAAGGCGCAGGGCATCACGCTCGTGTGCACCAGCCTGCTCGACGAGATGTCAAGCCAGTCCGAAGGCGGCTCGCCGCTGCAGATCTCGACGCTGGCCGATACCTGGATCCACCTCAACTACCTGGTGCAGGCAGGGGAGCGCAATCGTGGCATGTCCATCATCAAGTCGCGCGGCACGGCGCACTCGAACCAGGTGCGCGAACTGATACTCAGCGATGCCGGCGTCACCCTGGCCGACACCTACAGCGCCGGCGGCGAAGTCCTGATGGGCACCATGCGCTGGGAAAAGGAAAGCGCGGAACGGGTGAATGCGGAACTGGCCGAAGTGGCGGCTCAACTAAAACAAGTCCAGCTCGACGCCGAGGAGGCGGAACTGGAAGTGCGGCTCAAATCCGTGCAGACCGAGCTGGTCGCCAAGCAGGTCGAGAAGGCGCTGTTGACCCGTACCATCGAAAGCCGGGAGCGCGAAGCGACGCGAGGGCGCAGCCGGATGGCGGAGCTGCGCGGCGCCGATCTCAACGTGGCGGGAAAGTGAGAACACATGGATTGCTCTTCCATCTACAAATTCCGCCTGTACGTGGCGGGCGACGCGCAGAATTCCGCGCAGGCCAGGGTCAATCTGCAGACGCTGTGCGACACCCATCTGGCGCAGCGCTACGAAATCGAAGTGATCGACGTCTTCCGCGAGCAAATGCGGGCGCTGGAGGATGGCGTCTTCATGACGCCGACCCTGCTCAAGCTGGAGCCGCCGGCCGCGCGCAGAATCGTCGGCACCTTGAATCAGACGGACGACGTGTTGCTGGCCCTCGGTTTGCCGCTCAAGTAGGGAGCCCGGACCGGCTGGAAGGTGGATAGCCATGGAAGTGACGAAACTGATCGCCACCCTGCACGAGTGCGTGGAGCGGCTGGAGCAGCTCACCGGCGGCGAGGTCGATTCGATCATGGATCAGCATGGCCGGCCGTTCCTGCTGCGGCGCGCGCAGGAGCAAATGCGCCTGAGCGAGACGTCGCGCCAGAACGTCATGCTCAACGCGCTGCCGGCGCACATCGCGATGCTCGGCGCCGATGGCGTCATCGTGTCGGTCAACGACGCCTGGCAGGGCTGCGGTGGCATGTCGGCCGTGCAGGCCCCGGGACACGCCGTCGGCGCGAATTATGTGCGGCTGTGCGAACAGGCCGGGGAGGCTGGCGTGGCCGAGGCGGGGGCGATCGCGGCCGGCCTGCGCGCCGTGTTGTGCGGCGCCCAGGCCAGCTATTCCACCCAGTATTCCTGCATGGCGGGCGGCCGCCTGGTCTGGTTTCTGTTGACCGTGTCGCCCTTGGCGGCGGCCTACCGCCAAGGCGCGGTGGTGATGCACATGGATATCACCGAGCAAAAGAAAGGGGAGGAAGACTTGCGGCGCTTCCGCACGGCGATGGATTTCACCGCCGACGGTATCTTCCTGCTGAACCGCAGCACCATGCGTTTTATCGAAGTCAACGACACCGCCTGTTCCATGAGCGGCTACAGCCGCCAGGAGCTCATGCACTTGGGACCGCCCGACCTCGGGGCCGGGCGTCCCGCCGAGCTTGCGGACCTGTACGATGCCCTGATTGCCAAGGGCACCAATGAAAGCGCGCTGACCCGCATACACCGCAAGGATGATTCTTGGCTGCACGTGGAAATTCACCGCCAGGCGCTGCGCTCCGGCGCCGATTGGATCATCGTTGCCGTGCTGCGCGACATCACCGAGCGCAGGCATGCCCAGCACCAGTTGCAGCATCAGGCGCACCACGACGGCCTCACGGGCTTGCCGAATCGTACGCTGTTCTACGACATCCTCGGCAAGATGCTGGGGCAGGCCGAACTCAACGGCTGGCTGCTCGCGGTGCTGTTCCTCGATCTGGACAACTTCAAGAACGTCAACGACACGCTGGGCCATTCGTGCGGCGACGAGCTGCTGATCCAGTTCAGCGACCGTCTTTCGCACTGCGTGCGCGTGCGCGACACGGTCGGCCGCCTGGGCGGCGACGAGTTCGCACTGATCGTCTTGATGCCGGATGGGAATAACACGGCCCCTGCCGTGGCCAACAAGATCCGCGAGGCGCTGCGTCCGCCCTTCGTGCTCGGCGGACACGAGGTGAGCATCACGGCCAGCATCGGCATCACCATGCACCCCAACGACGCCTCGACTCCGGAGGAGCTGATCAAGTACGCCGACACGGCGATGTACCAGGCCAAGCAGGCCGGGCGGGACACCTTCCGTTTCTTTACCGCGCAAATGAACATCGAGGTGCTCGCCAGGCTGGACTTGGAAATCGCGCTGCGCAAGGCGCTGGAGAACGACGAGTTCGTCTTGCACTACCAACCCAAGGTGCAGGCGACCAACGGGCGTATCGTCGGCCTTGAGGCCTTGTTGCGCTGGGAGCGACCCGGCTATGGTCTGGTTTCGCCGCAGATCTTCATCGGCGCGCTCGAGGAAACCGGCCTGATAGTGCCGGCCGGCCGCTGGGTGATCGACACCGCATGCCGCCAGATCCGTGCATGGCTGCGCTCCGATGTCGGCCCGATGAATGTCTCGGTCAACGTCGCGGGCCGCCAGTTCGCCGAAGGCGACCTCGAGGCCGATGTGATCGAGGCCTTGCGCCTGCACGAGGTGCCGCCGGACTTGCTGGAGCTGGAGCTGACCGAGAGCTCGCTGATGGCCAACACCGAGCGGACCATCACCACCCTGAAGAACCTGAAGCGGCTCGGCGTGCAGATATCGATCGACGACTTCGGCACCGGCTATTCCAGCCTGGCCTATCTGCGCCGCTTCCCCATCGATAAATTGAAGATCGACATCGCCTTCATCCGCGAAGTGACGAGCAATCCGGACGATGCCGCCATCGTGCTGGCCATTCTGGGCATGGCGCGCAGCCTGAAGCTCAATGTGATCGCCGAGGGCGTCGAGACGGCGGCCCAGCTGGCATTTCTGCGACGCCACCATTGCGACGAGATCCAGGGCTATTTGTTCAGCCGCCCGCTGCCGGTGGCGACCCTGGAGCCGTTGTTGCTGCAGGGGCTGCGCATGCAGTTGCCGGCGGCGGCCGAGAGCGTTCTGCAAAAGACGCTGCTGCTGGTCGATGACGATCCCAGTGTGCTGTCTTCGTTGCGGCGCCTGCTGCGCCTGGATGGCTACCGCCTGCTGTCGGCGGGATCGGCGGCTGAAGGGTTCGATTTGCTGGCCAAGCATGAAGTCCAGGTGATACTCTGCGATCAACGCATGCCGCAAATGAGCGGGACGGAATTTCTCGACCGCGTCAAGGAAATGTATCCGGACATCTTCCGCATTGTCCTGACCGGTTACACCGACCTGGAATCCATCGTGCAGGCGGTCAACCGGAGCGCGATCTACCGCTTCTACACCAAGCCCTGGGACAACAAGGTCCTGCGCGCCGACTTGCAAGCCGCATTTCGCCACTACAGCCTGCTGCACGACGTCGCACTGGCGGACAGTAGCGACCAAACCGACGCCGGCGCGCCGTCCTGAGCCTGGTGGTCGGGGTGAGAGGATTCGAACCTCCGGCCTCTGCGTCCCGAACGCAGCGCTCTACCAGGCTGAGCCACACCCCGGCTCTGGAATAATTACATCAGAATTTTGCGCATTTTTCAACCGTACACGAGTGACAAGACTTGCTCGTTATCAACCCATTTGTGACTAAATGCCAACGCCCGCCGCACGAATGGCAGGTTTCTTGCTTTGTAAAAAGATCAAGATGGTTAATATAGTTAAATATATTAATACGCATTATTTTGGGGCGGCGCCCTCACTGATATGGGAAGGTCTGGCATGAAGATACGGCAAAAGATGATGTGCAGCTCGGTGGCTGCGGCGATGGCGGTGATGGCGGGTCCGGCGTGGGCGCAGGTCAAACCGTCCGACGAGATCGAAGTGGTCAAGGTGACCGCGCAAAAGCGCAAGGAAGATCCGGCCAAGGTGGCGATGAGCATCACCGCCGTCACCGGCGCCCAGCTCCAGGCCGAGCACGTGAACGACTTCACCGACCTGACCCGCGTGGTGCCCAACATCTCTTTCACCGCCGCCAGCGGCAACGGCGGCGCCGGTCCCGGCACCGAGAACATCGAGATCCGCGGCATCAGCTCGACCGCCGGCGCGGCCACCGTCGGCATCTACCTGGGCGATGTCTCCATCACCGTCGGCAACGTCTACACCATGGGCACGGTGGAGCCGAAGTTCTTCGACATCGACCGCGTCGAAGTGCTGCGCGGGCCGCAGGCCACCTTGTACGGCGCCAGCTCGATGGGCGGCACCATCAAGTTCGTGCCGAACGAACCGGACCTGAAGGAGCGCGAGTTCAGCACCTACGGCGAGCTGTCCAACACCAAGGGCGGCAGCGGCAACTACGCGGCCAATATGGTGGCCAACTTCCCGCTGATACAGGACGAGCTGGCGTTGCGCATCGGCGTGCAGGCCCAGCACACGGGCGGCTACATCAACCAGGTCGACGGCGACGGCAACCAGCTGGCCAGCAACATCAACAAGCTCAGCGACCAGGAAATGCGGGTGGCGCTGAAGTGGAAGCCGATCCGTTCGGTGACGATCACGCCGTCGGTCTACTATCAGAAGGTGGATGCGAAAGACATCGCCGCCTTCAACCTGGACCGGCCTTTCTACCAGGCGCAGAAGCAGGTTCGCGAACCGTCCAAGGACACGCTGCTGACCCCCAGCGTGACCGTCAACTGGGACCTGGGCGCGATGGACCTGACCTCGGCCACCAGCTACTTCGAGCGCAAGTTCGACCGCACGCAGAACGGCTCGGCCTACAACAGTTATTCGCTGTCGACCTTCCTGACCTCGACCGAGGATGGCGGCAAGGCGCCGCCGGAACTGATCGCGGCGATCGCCGGCCTGCCGTCGGCGGTCTACCTGAACAACCAGGTGCGCCAGGTGTCGCAGGAATTCCGCCTGGCTTCGCGGCCGTACGATGCGAGCGTGTCGCCGTGGACCTGGCTGGCCGGCACCTACTTCTCCAACCAGCACACCAACGTCATCGAGAACGACCCGATCTTCGGCGTGACCGACACCTTCAAACGCTTCGGCTTCGACATCGCCGATCCTGACCTGCTGCCGGACGCGCGGGCCGGCCAGTTCCCGAACGATAACTCGTTCGCCGGCGCCTTCCACTTCCGCGAGAAGCAAAGCTCGATCTTCGGCGAGGTCAATTACTACTTCACGCCGACCGTGCACGCCACCGTGGGCGCGCGCTACCTGAAGGCCGATTCCACGCTGGACCAGCGCAACGGCAACTACCTGGCCGGCGCCGGCAACAACAGCAGCGCCGCCTCGTCGTCCAAGGCCTTCACGCCGAAGTACGCGCTGACGTGGGAAGTCAATCCGACCAACACCGTCTACACCAGCGTGGCCAAGGGCTTCCGCCTGGGCGGCAACAACATCTACGTGCCGCCGACCACCTGCTCGCAGGACCTGGAGGCGAACGGCCTGACCAAGGGCCCGGATTCGTATTCGGCCGACAGCCTGTGGAGCTACGAGGTGGGCAGCAAGTCGCGCTTCCTCAACAACCGCGTCACGGTCAACGCCGACGTGTTCTACGTGAAGTGGAAGAACATCCAGCAGGGCGTCTACCTGCCGACCTGCGCCTACACCTACAACGCCAACGCCGGCGACGCCACCAGCAAGGGCTTCGAGTTCGACATCAAGGCCAAGCCGCTGCCGGGCCTGACGCTGACGGCGTCGGCCGGCTACGTGAAGGCCGAGCTGTCCAACGACGAGGGCTCGCGCAACGGCGTGGTCGGCGCGGTGGCCGGCGCGCAGGTGCAGGGCGTGCCGAAATATAACGCCGCCTTCAACGCCACCTACAACTTCGCGGCGTTCGGCGACAAGAGCGCCTACGTGATGGGCGGCATGCAGTGGGTGGGCGCCAGCAAGGGCTCGCTCAATCCCGAGCAGACCGACTACGAGCGGCCGGCCTACCACAGCACCGACTTCAGCGCCGGCATGTCCTTCGACCGCTACAACGTGAGTGTGTTCATCAAGAACGCCTTCGATACCGACACGGTGATCCAGCATCCGCAGGTGGCGTCCATCGTGCAGGGCTACCGGCTGGCGCCGCGCAGCATCGGCGTGAGCGTGGCGGCGAAGTTTTAAGCGAGGACAGTAGGGGTATTATTTCGGTAACATTACTTTTATGATATTGTTAGTCTCTTATTAAAATTAGGGGATTAATAATGCGTGTGGTTCCTAAGTTGAGCATGGCGGTACTGGCAGTGGCGGCGTCGTTTGGCGCCCAAGCTGCCTCGTACTACGGTGAAATTCCAACCAATACCGAGTTGCGGGCCGGCGACTTTACCCAGTCGGGCGGCGAATACTGCCTGCTGCAGCAGGCAGACAGCAACCTGGTCGTCTACAAGCGTCCGCGCAGCAATACTTGCGATGGCGGCACGCCGATCTGGGCTACCTATTCCAGCGGCGCCACCAAGACCGTCATGCAGGCCGACGGCAACCTGGTGCAGTATGACGACGCCAACAACGTGAAGTGGGCCAGCAATACCGGTGGCCGGCCGGCCGGCGACTATCGTGCCGGCGTCCACGCCACCACCGGCAGCCTGCAGATCACGTTGTGGAACGGCAGTTCGGGGCAGATTATCTGGTCGTCGCCCAAGGACCCGAATCCAACCCCGACCACGCCGACCAATCCGCCGGGCACGACCTGTCCGGGCGGCGGCAAGGCGGAGCGCTATCTGGTCTGCGTGGGAGCGGGCAGCATGTCCCAGTTCACCTACAGCTTCATGGCCTGCAGCTCGACGCAAGCGCAGCTGCTGGCCTACCAGAATCACTGGGGCTGGGGTCCTTGCCGCTTCTGATGCCATCGGCATAGACTCGACGCTGTCCGTTTCGACGGGCGGCGTTTTTTTATTGGAGTGAATCCATGAAACCTTGGCTGCTCGTTGGCTTGCTGGCAGGACTGGCATACTATTTCTGGCCTGGTGACGAACATCCTGCCACCTCGTTGACCGCGCGGCGCGAGGCGACGGCGCCGGCGGCAGGCGCGCCTGCGCACGCCGCCGAGGTGCAGACCGCCAGCGGCGCGACCAACTGGTTGATGTCGCCGTTCGGCCGCGGCGCCGCCAGCGAGATCGATCAAGCCAAGTTGCTGGAAGAGCGCAAGCTGCGCATGAAGCAGGGCGGCTATTTCACGCCGGAAGAGTATTTCTCGCTGCCGCTGGCCGAGCTGAACCGGCGCGCCAAGGCCGGCGACCTGTACGCGATGCTGCAACTGGCGCAGCAGTACTACTATGAATCGGCGGCGTTGCAGTCCAGCGATGGTTTCGATACCGAGGCCAATCCAAAGGAGCTGGGCCGGCAGTATTTTGCCGATGCCGCCGTGGCGGGGCATATCCAGATCATTGCCGTGCTGGTGCAGCTGTACGACGCCGAGGGTGACGCCGGCAAGGCCTATGCGTGGGAACTGTTTGCCGGGCAGATGGGCCTGAAGCTGGCCGGCGGGCACGATCCCGACCAGCTGAGCCCGCAGGCGCGCGCGGAGGCGCAACAGTTGGCCGGCAAGCTGTTTGCCAAGGCGTCGCAGCCGACGGCGGCGCTGCTTCCCTATGCCGGCGGCGGGCAGTAAAGGCCGCTGCGGTGCGGCCGGCGTTTTCAGCGATAATGTTGCCTTTGAATTTCACGCAAAGGCAGCATCATGACCATCACGATTTATCACAACAACGCCTGCGGCACCTCGCGCAAGACGCTGGAAGCGATACGCGCCACCGGCGTCGAGCCGGAGATCGTCGATTACGTGAAGAGCCCGCCGTCGCGCGAGGCCTTGAAGGCGATGATCGCCAAGGCCGGCCTGAGCGCGCGCGCCGCGATGCGCGACAAGGGCGACCTGTACGACGAACTGGGCCTGGCCGACGCCACGCTGTCCGACGACGCGCTGCTGGACGCGATGATGGCCCATCCGATCCTGATCAATCGCCCGTTCGTGGTGACCGACAAAGGCGTGCGCCTGTGCCGTCCATCCGAGCTGGTGCTGGAACTGCTGTAATGATGCGGCCGCTGCGCTGGCTATTCCGGCTGATGCTGGCCGCCACCATCGCGGCGGCGCAGTTGGCGCAAGCGGCGCCAGTGCCGGCGGGTTGGGACTTGACGTTCAAGGCGCAGCGGGCCGAGGCGCCGCCGATCCGCAGCGGATGGAACGACACCTACAACCTGTATCAGGTCATCGACAAGCGCAGCTGGCAGATGCGCTATCTGCTGCAGCAGGTGCCGCTCGATAGCCTGGATGCGGCCGTATTCGTGCAAAGCACCTCGCATCGGCACGGCCTGTTCGTGCAGGGCGAGCGCGCGTATCTGATGCTGGAGCGCGGTTACTCGTCGTTCGACGTGCGCCCGGTCAATCCCGACGACGCGCGCCGCCTGATCCGGCAATACGCGCAGCACAACGGGCCGGCCACCTCGGCCAACCTGGCCTCGAACGACGCCATACATTGCACTCCCAAGGTCGCCAGCTCGGTGGTCAGCCTGGTCCTGGACGGCAAGGCCAAACAGTATTGGCTGTCCGGCGCGGACTATTGCGAAATACAGCTTGATCTGCTGGCGCCGCTCAAGGAAATGCTGTGCGGTATGCACTGCTACGCGAGCAAGATGGTCGACCTCTGGGCCGGGGCGCTCGAGCGCGACATCAAGAACCTGCCGGCCACCGGCCCGGTGACCGGCGCGGCGCCGGGCGACGCGCGCACCGGCCTGACGTCGCGCGCGCCGGTGCTGCGGGATGCGACCGCCGTATTGCGCGACGGCGGCACGCCGGAAGCCATGTGCTACCAGCTCAACCAGCTGCTGGACCTGCCTTCGCCGAGCGCAAAGGGCCGCGGCCGCGATTACAGGGATGGCGACGACGCGGAAATCACCGCCGCCGTGCTGGCGCTGCTGGGACGGCTCGATGCCAGTTGCACCTACATGACCGGCGCGCCCTTGCTGCACGTACTGGTCCGCCGCAGCGCGCCTGCCGTGGTCGAACTGGCGCTGCAGCGCGGCTTTCCAGTGAACCAGATCGACTACAACACGCCGCTCGACGAGGCGATTTTCGAGAAACGCGAGGACATCCAGCAAATCCTCAGGCGCGCCGGCGGCGTGCAGCACACCACGGCCGGCAAGTAAGCGCGGCCGCAAATAAAAACGGCGCCTGAGGCGCCGTTGTCGTTTAGTGCGTGCGGTGGACCGAGAAGTGGGCCAGCTGCAGCAGCGATTCCTTGTAGACGCTGTCGGGCAGGTCGGCGATCGCGGCGGATGCGCGCTCGGCCGCCGTCACCGCTTGCTGGCGCGTGTAGTCCAGTGCGCCGCTGGTGGTGATCGCCGCCAGGATGGTGTCGAAGTGCTGCTCGTCGCCCTGTTCGATGCAGCTGCGGACCAGCTCGCGCTGTTCCGGCGTGCCGTTTTCCATCAGGTAGATCAGCGGCAAGGTCGGCTTGCCTTCGCGCAGGTCGTCGCCGACGTTCTTGCCGATTTCATTGGCGTCGCCGGCGTAGTCCAGCACGTCGTCGATCAGCTGGAAGGCGGTGCCCAGCGAGCGGCCGTATTCGCCGGCCGCGTCGATCTGCGCGTCGTTGCAGCCGGAGATCAGCGCGCCCAGCTCGGCCGCCGCCTCGAACAGCTTGGCGGTCTTGGAGCGTATCACTTGCAGATAGCGTTCCTGGCTGACGTCCGGGTCGTGCATGTTCAGCAGCTGCAGCACTTCGCCTTCGGCGATGACGTTGGTGGCGTCGGACAGGATCTGCATCACGCGCATATTGTTCAGGCCGACCATCATCTGGAAGGCGCGCGAGTACAGGAAGTCGCCCACCAGCACCGAGGCGGCGTTGCCGAACAGGGCGTTGGCGGTGGCGCGGCCGCGGCGCAGCGACGATTCGTCGACCACGTCGTCGTGCAGCAGGGTGGCGGTGTGGATGAATTCCACCACCGCGGCCAGCTCGTGGTGCGCCGTGCCTTTATATGCGTAAGCGTTGGCCACCAGCAGGACCAGCACCGGCCGGATGCGTTTGCCGCCGGCGCTGATGATGTATTCAGCAATCTGATTGACGAGACTGACCTCGGAATGCAGTTTCTGGCGGATCACCGTGTTGACCGCGTCCATGTCGGCGGCGATCGTGTGGGCGATATTGTTTTGAGTGGCGTTTTGGGTAGCGGCAGACAAGGCGAACCTGTGCGGTAGACTATGGGTGCCGCGATTATACGTCATGCCCCCGCAGAGAGGGGGCATCGGCCCCTGTTCATGGCAACATGTTTGTCAAATATATAATCTGTACGCGGCAACAAAATAGTCGACATACCACGCCCGTCGGCATTTGTGAATAGTTTTTGACGCGAAATCCCATCCCATGTATAATCAGCGGTTCCCCGGTTTCCATGCCTGCCTCGCAAGGGTCTTTCAAGGATATCGGACGAAATTTTCTTAAACATTTGATGAGGTTTCAAATCATGTACGCGGTCATAAAAACCGGTGGCAAACAATACAAAGTTGTCGCTGGCGAAAAACTTAAAGTAGAACAGATACCGGCAGACATTGGTTCCGAACTCACCATCGATCAGGTCCTCGCCGTTGGCGAAGGCGAAAGCATCAAATTTGGTGCTCCTCTGGTTGAGGGTGCAAAGGTACTGGTTACTGTTGTGGCACACGGTCGTCACGATAAAGTGAAGATTTTCAAGATGCGTCGTCGTAAGCACTACCAGAAGCATCAAGGCCATCGCCAAAATTACACCGAAATCCAAATCGTATCGATCAACGGCTAATCGCCGTTTGCCCGAGAATTAGTATCCAAGGAGTCTTAAATGGCACACAAAAAAGGCGGCGGCACAACGCGAAATGGTCGTGACTCAGAATCAAAGCGCCTCGGCGTTAAGGTTTATGGCGGTCAATCGATCAATGCTGGTGGCATCATCATTCGTCAACGCGGCACGCCAGTGCGCGCCGGCGAAGGTGTTGGCATGGGCAAAGACCACACCCTGTTCGCTCTGGTGAACGGCAAGGTCAAGTTCGTAGTCAAGGGCGAAGGTTCGAAGCAATTCGTTACCGTCGTTCCAGCGTAAATAACGCTACCCGGCCCGGTGCGCTCGCCGCACGGGTCGTTTTGTAAGGCGCAAGCCTTCAATCGAAAGGCTCTGCCCACGGTAGGGCCTTTTTAGTTTTATGGCGGTACATCATGAAGTTTATCGACGAAGCAAAAATTGAAGTAATCGGTGGTGACGGCGGCAATGGTTGCGCCTCGTTTTGCCGTGAAAAATTCCGCCCGTTCGGCGGCCCTGACGGCGGCGACGGCGGCAAGGGTGGCTCGATCTGGGCCGTAGCGGACCGTAACATCAATACCTTGGTCGATTTCCGCTTCTCGAAAGTCCACCGCGGTAAAGACGGCGAATCCGGCCGCGGCGCCGATTGCTACGGCAAGGGCGCGGACGACATCCACCTGCGCATGCCGGTCGGCACCCTGATCATCGACGATCTGTCGGGCGAAATCCTGGCCGATCTGACCGAACACGGCCAGATCGAACTGCTGGCCAAGGGCGGCGAGGGCGGCTGGGGCAACATCCACTTCAAGACCTCGACCAACCGCGCCCCGCGTCAAAAGACCGAAGGCAAGGAAGGCGAACGCCGCGACATCCGCCTGGAACTGAAGGTACTGGCCGACGTCGGCCTGCTGGGCATGCCGAACGCCGGCAAGTCGACCTTTATTTCGGCCGTATCGAACGCGCGTCCTAAGATTGCCGATTACCCGTTCACCACCTTGCACCCGAACCTGGGCGTGGTCCGCGTGTCGCACGAGAAGAGCTTTGTGATCGCCGATATTCCCGGCTTGATCGAAGGCGCTTCCGAAGGCGCCGGCCTGGGCCACCAGTTCCTGCGTCACTTGCAGCGCACCGGTCTGCTGCTGCACATCGTCGACCTGGCGCCGTTTGAAACCGACGTCGATCCGGTCAAGGAAGCCAAGGCCCTGGTCAACGAACTGAAAAAGTACGACGAAGCGCTGGTCGACAAGCCGCGCTGGCTGGTGTTGAACAAGCTGGATATGGTGCCGGAAGAAGAGCGCGTCAAGCGCGTCAAGGACTTCATCAAGAAGTTCGGCTTCAAGGGCCCGGTGTTCGAGATCTCCGCGCTGAGCCATGACGGCACGCAGGAGCTGGTCAACGCCATCCAGAAACACCTGGAAGCGAAGCGTCACAGCGAGCAGCGCGCGGAAGAAACCCAGATGACGGAAGAGGCGCGCGGCATCTCCTCCATCGATCCGGACGATCCGCGTTTCAAGATCCTCGACTAAGACCCTCGACTTATCCTCTGCATTACCGGCATAATCAGTTATCAGCTGATTATGCCTTTCCATTTCGGCGCCGTCCTGCCACCGCAGGGCCGGCGACCGTTAGCGGCAAAGCAGGGCAAACCGCCCGCCAAATCACAGCACTGAACCCCATACGCTTGTTTTGAGAACGCTTTAGTAAAGCCCGTGTCCATGAATTCTGTCATCCAAAAAGCTACCCGCATCATCATCAAGGTCGGCTCGTCGCTGGTCACCAACGACGGCCGCGGGCTGGACCACGCCGCCATCGCGCGCTGGGCCGCGCAGATCGCCGGCCTGCGGGCCTTGGGCAAGGAAGTGGTGCTGGTCTCGTCCGGCGCCATCGCCGAAGGCATGCTGCGCCTGGGCTTCGAGCAGCGCCCGACCGACATCCACGAATTGCAGGCGTGCGCCGCCGTCGGCCAGATGGGCCTGGCGCAGATCTACGAAACCAGCTTCCGCGCGCACCAGCTGGGCACGGCGCAAGTGCTGTTGACGCACGCCGACCTGGCCGACCGCGAACGCTACCTGAACGCCCGCTCGACCTTGACCACCTTGCTGCGCCTGGGCGTGGTGCCGATCATCAACGAGAACGACACCGTCGTCACCGACGAGATCAAGTTCGGCGACAACGACACCTTGGGCGCGCTGGTGGCCAACCTGATCGAGGCCGACGCGCTGATCATCCTGACCGACCAGCAAGGCCTGTTCAGCGCCGATCCGCGCAAGGACCCGGCGGCGGTGCTGATCCAGCAAGGCCGCGCCGGCGATCTGGCGTTGGAAGCGATGGCGGGCGGCGCCGGCAGCAGCCTGGGTCGCGGCGGCATGCTGACCAAGATCCTGGCGGCCAAGCGCGCCGCCAAGTCGGGCGCGCATACGGTGATCGCCTATGGCCGTGAAGATAATGTGCTGGGGCGTCTGGCCAGTGGTGAAGCCATCGGTACCGAGCTGGCCGCGCAGACCGGTCACCTGACGGCGCGTAAGCAATGGATGGCCGATCATCTGCACACGGCGGGACAGGTAGTGCTGGATGCGGGCGCGGTGCAGAAGCTGAGCAAGGAAGGCAAATCGCTGCTGCCGATCGGCGTGGTGGAAGTGAAGGGCGAGTTCGGACGCGGCGCGGTGATCACCTGCGTCGGCGCGGACGGCGCGCCGGTGGCGCGTGGACTGTCGAACTACACCAGCGCCGAAACGCGCCGCATCATGCGCAAGCCATCGAGCGAGATCGAATCCATCCTGGGCTTCGTCGAAGGCCAGGAGTTGATCCACCGCGACAATCTCGTGCTGGTATAGGCGTCACTCCCGCGCAGGCGGGAGTCTATGCTGAGTATGGACCGCATCGGCGGACCGTCCCGCCTGCGCGGGAATGACGTGGTCAGAGGCCGTCCGGCGCAGGCGTCTTGCTGCGGTAGTCGCACAGGTCCTGCTGCATGCAGTTCCAGCACTCCGGCTTGCGCGCCTTGCAGGTGTAGCGGCCATGCAGGATCAGCCAGTGGTGGGCGTCCTGCAAAAACTCTTTCGGCACGAACTTCAGCAGTTTCTGCTCGACGATGTCGACGTTCTTGCCCGGCGCCAGGCCGGTGCGGTTGGAGACGCGGAAGATGTGCGTGTCCACCGCCATCGTCGGTTCGCCGAAGGCCGTGTTCATCACCACGTTCGCGGTCTTGCGGCCTACGCCCGGCAGGGCTTCCAGCGATTCGCGGTCGCGCGGCACTTCGCCCCCATGCAACTCCACCAGCATTCTGCACGTCGAGATGACGTTCTTGGCCTTGGTCTTGTACAGGCCGATGGTCTGGATGTAGGTCTTCAATTCCTCTTCACCCAGATCCAGTATGGCCTGCGGCGTGTTGGCCACCGGGTACAGCTTGCGCGTCGCCTTGTTGACGCCGACGTCGGTCGCCTGCGCCGACAACAGCACGGCGATCAGCAGTTCAAACGGCGAGGTGTATGCAAGTTCGGTTTCAGGCTTGGGATTGGCGGCGCGGAAGCGCACGAACATTTCGTAGCGTTTGGCTGGATTCATTCTTGTTTGTTCTGTTCTTTTTTCAGGCGCGCGCGTTCCATTGCGGCGGCGATGATGGCGCGCTTGCGTTCCTTCTCCGCTTCGCCTGCGGCGTCGGCCGGATCGAGCGCGTGCACCGCCGCCATCTTGGCTTCGGCCTTGGCGGCCAGGCGGGCGTCGTTTTCGTCCTTGTCGCGCTGCAGGTGCAAGATGTGGAAGTCGTGCCGTTCGCGCGCGGCGTCGGCGTCGGCCTGGCGCCAGGCGTCCCAGCCGGTGGTTTCGGTGACAGGGTACATGACGATGCAATCGACCGGGCACGGGTTGACGCACAAATCGCAGCCGGTGCACAGGTCGGGCACCACGGTGTGCATCAGCTTGGCCGCGCCGACGATGGCGTCCACCGGGCAGGCCTGGATGCACAGCGTGCAGCCTATGCACAGCGACTCGTCGATATACGCCACCGCGCGCGGCCGTTCCAGGCCGTTGACGGGATTGAGCGGGATGACCTTGCGGCCCGTTACCGACGACAGGCGCGCGATGCCTTCCGCGCCGCCGGGGGGGCACTGGTTGATCTCGGCCGCGCCGGCGGCGATCGCTTCCGCATACGGACGGCAACCGTCATAGCCGCACTTGGTGCACTGCGTTTGCGGCAGGACGTCTTCGATGCGGTCGGCTAGGGTGGTGGGGGCGGTGGGCTGCACGGCGAACTCATTGCGATAAAACGACATTATCCGATATCTGCACCGCCCGGCGCCAAAAACCTTATCAGGCGCGCGGTTTCGACGGCCACACGCGGCGCACGGTCTGCCGTTCCAGTTCCTCCGCGTGCAGGCTCAGGGCCGGCTTGATCAGGTCGCTGCGGCTGACGATGCCGATCAGCTGGCGCGTCTGCGCGTCGCTGACCACCGGCAAGCGCTCCAGCTGGTGCACCGCCAGCCGCGTCGCCAGCGCGCGGCAGGTCTCGTCGGCCAGCGCGAAGATCGGCACGTTCACGCCGAACAGATCGCCCACGCAGACGGCGCCGGCGGCACGCTCGCCGGCCAGGCCGGCGCGGTCCAGCATGCCCAGCAGCGCGCCGTCGCGCGTGACCGGGAAGGCGCGGTGGCGTTGCTCCGCGCCGAAGTGCGTCAGCAGCACCTCGGCCACCGGCAGCCGCGCGTCGATGCTGGCGGGCGCCGCCGTCATGACTTCGGCCACGCTGTGGCGCTCCATCGGATCGATGCCGTATTCGCGGTAGATGTGGTGGCCGCGGCGGGCGATCTTTTCGGTCAGGATGGAGCGGTGCATGGTGATCACCGTGAACGCATAGGCCACGGTCGACGTGGCCAGCACCGGCAGCAGGGCGTTGACGTCGTGCGTCAGCTCGAAGGCGAACACCACCGCCATCACCGGCGCGCGCATCATGCCGCCCAGCGTGGCGGCCATGAACACCAGCGGCCACACGGCCGGCGCGCCGCCCGGTAAATAAGGGCCGAGCAGCGCGCCCAGGCCGGCGCCCAGCATCAGCAGCGGCGCCAGCACGCCGCCGGAGGTGCCCGAGCCCAGCGCCAGCAGCCAGATCACGGCCTTGACCAGCAGCAGGGCGGCGATGGCGCTGGCGGCCAGGTGGTTGTTGAGCAGGTCGGCGATGACGTCGTAGCCCACGCCCAGCGCGCGCGGCTGGAAAAAGCCGCCGATGCCGACCGCCAGCCCGCCCAGCGCCGGCCACCACATCCAGTGCAGCGGCAGCTTGTGGAAGCCGTCCTCGACGCGGTACAGCGCGGTCGACAGCAGCCAGGCCAGTGCGCCGCACAGCAGTCCGCCGATCAGGCAGGACAACAGCGCCGACGGCGGCAACGCTTCGGTATGCAGCGGGAACAGTGGTCCGGCATCGAGCAGCAGCGGCCGCAGGAAGCCCGCCACCGCGCACGCCACGGCCACCGGCGCCAGGCTGCGCGGCCGCAGTTCGAACAGCAGCAGTTCCACCGCCAGCAGCAGCGCCGCGATCGGCGTGCCGAAGATGGCCGTCATGCCGGCCACGGCGCCGGCCACCAGCAGGGCCTTGCGTTCGGCGCCGCTCAGGTGGAAGTGCTGGGCGATCAGCGAGCCGACCGCGCCGCCGGTCATGATGATGGGGCCCTCGGCGCCGAACGGGCCGCCGCTGCCGATGGCGATGCCCGAAGCCAGCGGCTTGAGCACGGCCACCCTGGGCGACATGGTGCTGCTCTTGAACAGGATGGCCTCGATCGCTTCCGGGATGCCGTGGCCGCGTATCGCCTCGCTGCCGTAGCGCGCGATCAGGCCGATGACCAGGCCGCCGATCACCGGCACCGCGATCACCCAGGCGCCCAGCGTGTGCGCGGCCGGCGAGGTGAACGCGGTGGAAAACCTCTGGAAGAAGAACAGGTTGGTGAAGAAGTTGATCGCGTGCAGCAGCAGGTCGGCGGTCACGGTGCTGAGCGCGCCGACCACGGCGGCGATGGCGGCGATCAGCACCAGCCGGGAACTGCCGTCGAAATCGCGGCGGGCGTCGTAGTTATGCATGGCCGTCCTGGCTGAGTTTTGGGATGGTGAAGACGCCGTCCAGCGACAGCAGTTCCGCGCGGTGCAGCTCGGCCAGCTGGCTGAGCATGGCTTCGCCTTCCTTGAGCAAATGGACTTCGACCCGGCGGCGGTCGCTGCTGCCGGGGCGGCGCTCGACCAGGCCGGCGGCCTCGCAGCGCGATACCAGCGCCACCACGCCGTGCGGCTTGGCTTGCAGGCGTTCGGCCAGTTCGCCGACGGTGGCCCAGTCGCGGCCGGGATAGCCCTTGATGTGCAGCAGCAGCAGGTATTGCAGCGGCGTGATGCCCTTGGCCTGCACCACGTCTTCGGAAAAGCGCTCGAAGCGCCGCATCTGGTAGCGGAATTCGGACAGCGCGGCAAAGTCGGACTTGGCGAGCGGAGGAGGTGAGCGTGAGGGCATGGCGGCGGCGCTGAATGTGGCTGAGTGTGAAAGCGCACAATATATCACGACATGATATATTTTATCCGGATAAAAAAAATCCCCGCCGAGGCAGGGATTTTGCGGAGCAGGGGCGCTTAGCCGTGCTTCTTGATGAACTCGGTGATCTTCGGGCACACCATTTCGCGCCAGCGGCGGCCGGAGAAAATGCCGTAGTGGCCCGCGCCGGGGGCGACGTAATCCTGCTGCATGTCGGCCGGGATGCCGCTGCACAGGTCGTGCGCGGCCTGGGTCTGGCCGGCGCCGGAGATGTCGTCCAGCTCGCCTTCGACGGTGAACAGCGCCACCGTGGTGATGTCCTGCGGGCGCACCGGCTTGCCGCCGACCATCCACGTACCCTTGGGCAGCGCGAAGTCCTGGAACACGGTCTTGATGGTGTCCAGGTAGTATTCGGCCGGCATGTCCAGCACGGCGTTGTATTCGTCGTAGAACTTGCGGTGGCTGTCGGCCGGCTCGTCGTCGCCCTCGACCAGGTGCATATAGAACTCGCGGTGGCTCTGCGCGTGGCGGCCCGGGTTCATGGCGATGAAGCCGGCGTGCTGCAGGAAGCCCGGGTAGACCTTGCGGCCGAAGCCTGGATAGTTTGGCGGCACCGCGTAGATCACGGTGTTTTCAAACCACGAGAATTTCTTTTCGGTGGCCAGGTTGTTGACCTGCGTCGGCGAGCGGCGCGGGTCGATCGGGCCGCCCATCATGGTCATGGTCTTCGGCAGCGCCGGATCCTTGGCGGTGGCCATCAGCGAAATCGCCGCCAGCACCGGCACGGTCGGCTGGCAGACGGAAATCACGTGCACGTCCGGGCCCAGCTGGCGGATGAAGTCCTGCACGTAGAAAATGTAGTCGTCCAGGTGGAAGGCGCCTTCCGACAGCGGCACCATGCGCGCATCGGTCCAGTCGGTGACGAACACGTCGTGGTCATGCAACAGGCCGCGCACGGTGTCGCGCAGCAGCGTCGAATGGTGGCCGGACAGCGGCGCCACCAGCAGCACGGTCGGCTGTTTCAGGGCCTTGGTTTTCTTGTCGTCCAGGTCTTTCTTGAAGTGGATCAGGCGGCAGAAGGCCTTGTTCGACACCACTTGTTCGATGATGCCTATGGTTTCGCCCTTGACTTCGGTGCTGTCGATTTCAAACGCCGGCTTTTCGTAGTCCTTGCCCAACCGGTACATCAGCTCGTAGCCCGCGGCGATGCGCTGGGCAAATGGCGTGTGCGCCAGTGGCGAAACCGGATTGGTGAACATCTTGGACGACGCGTCGGCCCACTGCATCAGCGGGGTCAGGAACGAGCGGTGCATTTCGTGCAGGTGGTAGAGCATATTTATTCCTGGGTCAAGAGCTTGGTGCGATGCACCAATACTTCACATCATAAGCCAAATTATAGAATAATTGTTTGTGACGTAAAGCATTCCAAAATACCGTCGGGCAAGCCTACGTAGTATCCACAATACCGCCGTGGTTAAACAATAATACCGCCGAACCAATAAAAAAAGCAGCGTTTCCGCTGCTTTTGTGTAGGACACTTGCTAATGTTGGCGTAGAGGCTGCTTCAAAATGAGCGCAGCGAGGCGCGGTGGCGAAGGCAGTGCGCTAGCACGGCGAGACGCCGCAACGACGCGGCGGTCTTTTTGAAGCGGCCTCTTAGTCGAAGACCGGGGTTTCGACGCCCAGCACCTTGTGCAGTTTCGGCGAAGTGGTGGTGTATTGCATGTGGATCTTCTTGTCCGGGAAGATGTACGGCGCGGCGCCGAAGGCGGCCAGCGCGGCTTCGTGGAAGCCCGACAGGATCAGTTTTTTCTTGCCCGGATAGGTGTTGATGTCGCCCACCGCGAAGATGCCCGGGACATTGGTCTCGAATTTCTCGGTGTTTTGCACCTTCAGCTGGCGGCGCTCGATGTCCAGGCCCCATTCGGCGATCGGTCCCAGCTTCGGCGACAGGCCGAAGAACACCAGCAGCATGTCCAGCGGCACGCGGCGGGTGACGCCGTCGGCGCCGGTGACTTTCAGCTGCGACAGCTTGCCGTCGGCATCGACTTCATGGCCGGTGGCCTGGCCGATGATCAGTTGCATTTCATATTCATCGCACAAGGCTTTCATCTTGGCGACCGAGGCTGGCGCGGCGCGGAAATCTTCGCGGCGATGCAGCAGAACCACCGATTCGGCCTTGCCGACGAAGTTCAGCGCCCAGTCCAGCGCGGAGTCGCCGCCGCCGCAGATGACCAGGTTCTTGCCTTCGAACTGGGCAGGATCCTTGACCTTGTAGTGCAGCTGCGAACCTTCGAACACTTCGATGCCGTCCACTTTCAGCGTGCGGGCCTGGAACGAGCCGACGCCGGCGGCGATGAAGATGGTCTTGGTGATGAAGGCGGTGCCGGCGCTGGTCTCGACGTCGAAGCGGCCGTCGTCGCGGCGGGCGACCTTGGTCACTTCCTGGCCCAGGTGGAAGGTCGGCTCGAACGGCTCGATCTGCTTGAGCAGGTTGTCGGTCAGTTCCTGGCCGGTGCATGAAGGCACGGCCGGGATGTCGTAGATCGGCTTGTCCGGGTACAGTTCCACGCACTGTCCGCCCACCGCGCCCAGCGAATCGATCACGTGGGCTTTGATTTCCAGCAGGCCGAGTTCGAAGACCTGGAACAGGCCGACCGGGCCGGCGCCGATGATGACGGCATCGGCTTCGATGACGCCAGGGGAAGTGACAGTGCTATTCATACGTGGTTTCCTGTTATTTCAATAATGGTTAGGCAACACTGGGCTGCGCGGCGGCTGTTGCCAGCGTACGCGCCCGGGCTGCTTCGCCAGACTGGCGTCTTAACGTACCAGCAGGTGCAGTTTTTCTTTGACGTCCTTGAACTGGTCCGCTTCCGGCAGGGGAGGGATAGTCTTGGTAATCGAAGGCCAGTTGCGGGCGAGGTCGACGTTGATCTTGATGAATTGCTGCTGGTCGCCAGGCACGTCTTCTTCGGCGAAGATGGCGTTGACCGGGCATTCGGCCACGCACACGGCGCAGTCGATGCACTCGTCAGGGTCGATCGCGAGGAAGTTCGGGCCTTGGCGGAAACAATCTACCGGGCAAACATCGACACAGTCCGTATAGCGGCAGCTGATGCAAGATTCGGTGACAACGTGGGTCATAACAGTCCTATCAATGTTGGTGTGCAGCGGCGTCGGCGGCGGTGGGATGGCCCGGCTAACCTCAGCAAAGCACTGTATTTTAAGGTAATTCGCTATTTCTCACAAATTGCGCTTATATACAATACATATAAGCAAATGCGTTGTGGCCCGGACTGGCGCGGCTGCGGCGCAACTGGCATCATGGCGCCTTTTCATACAAGAGGATGCCGGATGGCTGATATCAACATCGTCCAGGCGCACCACCTGGCGCTGGAGCCGGCCCGCGCGGCCGCCCAGGAAGTGGCCGACAAGCTGGCCGAGCAATTTGATCTGGAGTGTGTGTGGGATGGCGATGTGCTGCGTTTCGAGCGCAGCGGCGTCACCGGATCGCTGACCTTGCTGCCGGAGGAAGCGCGTTTGCATATCGCGCTGGGCTTCCTGTTCAGCGCGTTCTCGTCGCAGATCGAGGCCAAGGTGGCCGACAAGATGCGGCGCGTGTTCACCGCCGCATAAGAAAACCCCGCACGGCCAGGCGGGGTCGGACCCCGTCGGGGTCCGACCCCTAAGCGGCGGCGCCAGCGTGGCGCACAGGCATACGGGTTACTTCAGACCTTCGATCAGGTCGATGTACTGTTGTTTCGCTTCGTCCAGCGAGGTGCCTTGCAGCGCGGCCCAGGCGTCGAACTTGGCGCGGCCGACGAAATCGGTCATGCCGGGACGGTCGCCGGTGGCGTCGCCCGCCGAACCTTGCTTGAACAGCGCGTAGATCTTCAGCAGCGTCATGTTGTCCGGGCGCTCAGGCAGGTTCTTCGAATCCAGCTGGGCTTGCGCGAATTGCTCTTCTAAACTCATCACTTCTCCTCGGGTAGGTGGGGTAGCCGCCATCATACCCGCAGCCGCCGCCAAAACCGCTAGAGGGACTCCTCAAAAACAGAACGGCGGACAGGCCGGTCCGAAGACCTGGCATGTACCGCCGTTTCCGGTGCCCTGGCGGGCACTGGCACTGCGACGCGAACGCCGCGTGCCGGAGCGCCTGCTTACTTCTTCTTCGTCGGGTTGACTGCCGACTTCAGGGTCGCGCCAGCCGAGAATTTTGGAGTTTTCGACGCAGCGATCTTGATCGCTTCGCCGGTTGCAGGATTGCGGCCTTTACGAGCAGCGCGTTTCGCTACGGAGAAGGTGCCGAAGCCGGTGATGCCTACCGTGTCGCCTTTTTTCAGACGCTCGGTGATGATGGCGATCAGAGTATTCACTGCACCGTTGGCGGCAGCAGCGGACACTTCAGTGCGTTTCGCAAATTCTGCAATCAATTCGCCTTTTTTCATTACTACCTCCTTGGTTATTAGAGCGCGCAGATTAGCATAAATATTGTCAAATGTAATGGTTTCTGTACGAAGTAGCCCTTACAGTAGCTGCCGCGCCACGCTGCACTGCAATAAAACCCCCGTGTTTACAGGCGCTACGCGGTGCGCGCGGACCCGCATCGCGCTGCAAAAAGGTTTATGATGGGACGATCCGGGACAGGAATCATGACCTTTTCAGACGAGACTTTGATTGCATATGCCGACGGCGAGTTGGACGACGCCTTGCGTCTCGCCGTCGAGTCCGCCATGCGCCGCGACAGCAGCATCGCCCGCCGCGTGGCCCGCCTGCGCGCCGCGCGCGACGAGGTGTATGCCGAGCAGGCGCCGTCCGGCGTCGAGCTGGGTTCCCATCCGCGCCACGCCAAGGTGGTGCAGCTGGCGGCGGTGCGCGCGCAGCGCGCTGCGCAGCAGCAGGCCGCGCGCAAGGCGGCCAGGCATCAATGGGGCTGGCTGGAATGGAGCGCGCTGGCGCTGGTCATGGTGCTGGGCCTGGCGGCCGGCAAATTCGGCCTGGCGCGCTGGCAGCCGGGATGGTTCAGCGAACCGGCGGTGGCGCCGACTACCGTCGCCAGCCGCAACGGCATGCTGGTCGCGCAGGGCCGCCTGGCCAACGCGCTGAGCCAGCAGATGGGCGGCGCCGCGCCGTCGGAAGGCGAGGTGCGGGTGGGGCTGAGTTTTCTGTCGAACGAGGGAGGGTACTGCCGCAGCTTTACGCTGGTGGGCCTGAGCCAGGATCTGGTGGGGATCGCCTGTCGCATCAGCGACGAATGGCGGATCCCGGTGCTGGTGCAGAACGCGCGGCCGTTGCCGGCGCCGGGCGCCTACGGCCTGGGCGGCACCGAGATGCCGACGGCGCTGCTGGAAGCGATCGACCAGCGCATCGTCGGCGGCATGCTCGACACGCGAGCGGAGTTGGAAGCGCTGCGCAGAAACTGGCAGCGTTGACCGCCGCCGCCGTCATTCCCGCGAAAGCGGGAATCTATGCTGAGTATGGATTCCCGCCTGCGCGGGAATGACTACGGCGCTTGTACTTAAACGCCCAGCAGTTCCACGTCAAAAATCAGCGTGGCGTTCGGCGGGATCACGCCGCCGGCGCCGCGCGAGCCGTAGCCCAGTTCTGCAGGGATGATCAGCTGGCGCACGCCGCCGATTTTCATGCCTTGCACGCCTTCATCCCAGCCACGGATGACCATGCCGGCGCCCAGGGCGAACTCGAATGGATCGTTGCGGTCTTTGCTGGAGTCGAATTTTGCGCCCTTGGTGCCGTCGTCGTTGCGCAGCCAGCCGGTGTAGTGCACGGTGACGTTCTGGCCGGCTTTGGCGACTTCGCCTTCGCCTTCGGTCAGTTCGATGTATTGCAGGCCGGAGTCGGTGGTGATAATGGACATGATTTTCCTTCTGTGGAGTCGTTAAAGATAGCCCCGAATTGTAGCAGGGCGCCCGCAGCAAGGAATAATTGCGGCTTTTGTCTCGTACCGGCGCAGTTTGCACGTAAAATAAACGTTTTGCTCTTTCAAGCGATTTTTACATGCTCCGTAGTTTCCGCCGTATCGTGCTTTCCTGTGTCTGCGCCGTCACTGCCATCAGCAGCGCGCAGGCCAACGTAGTGGTTGTGCTTAACTCGCGCGACGCCACTGTGCAGCTGCTGGACCAGGACACTTACAAAGACCTGTCCACCTTCCCGGTCGGCAAAGAGCCGCACCACCTGATGTCGACCCCGGATAACAAATCGCTGATCGTCGCCAGCTCGGTGGGCAACGAGCTGATCTTCCTCGATCCGAAAAGCGGCCAGGTCCAGCGCACCATCAAGGACATCCTCGATCCTTACCAGATCGGCTTCTCGCCGGACCAGAAGTGGTTCGTGTCGAACTCGCTGCGGCTGGATCGCGTCGACCTGTACAAATACGACGGCGCCAACCTGACCTTGGCCAAGCGCATCCCGCTGGCCAAGCTGCCCAGCCACATGGCCTTCAACGCCGCCAGCAACATGGTGTTCATCACCCAGCAGGGCAGCGACCAGGTCAGCGCCATCGACCTGAGCACGCAGACGCTGAAGTGGACCATGTCGGTCGGCAAGCTGCCGGCCGGTATCGCCATGACCCCGGACGACAAATACCTGCTGGTCGGCATCATGGGCAGCGACTACGTCGAAGTGATCGACTGGAAAACCCAGAAAACCGTCAAACGCATCAAGACCGGCCAGGGCGCGCACAACTTCCGCGCCGCCGGCGACGGCCGCCTGACCTATGTGTCGAACCGGGTGTCGAACTCGATTAACATCATCGACCAGAAGACGCTGGAAAACGTCGGCCAGATCAATGTGCCCGGCGGCCCGGACTGCATGGAGATCACCGCCGACGGCAAGACCATGTGGGTGACGCTGCGCTGGATCAAGAAAGTGGCCGTGATCGACCTGGCCACCCGCAAGGTGACCAAGCTGATACCGGTGGGACGTTCGCCGCACGGCGTATTCTTCTTCAACTCCGCCCAGCGCATGTAATGAAAGCCGCCGCCGCCCTGACTTTGCTGGCGCTGGCGGCTACGCCGGCGGTGCAGGCCGCCGATAGCGCCAAGGCGGCCCACGCGACCAATAGCGACGCGCGCGAGCTCAACGACGCCGCCCGTGCCGCCAACGCCCACGCCCGCAGCCTCAATGGCCCGGCGCGGCGCGCGGCCGAAGCCAAGGCGGCCGGCATTGCCGCCGCGGCTGCCGCGGCGACAGCTGCGTCGGCGGCCGCCCCGGCAGCTTCAGCCGTGACCGTCGCATCCGCCGCAGCAGGCGCCGGCGCCAAGCCGCAAGCGGCGGTGCTGCGCCACAGCGCCTGCAAGGGCACCATCTACCTGACCTTCGACACCGGCAGCCAGTCCCAGGCCGCGCTGATCGCCGACACGCTGAACCGTCACCAGATCAAGGCCACCTTCTTCCTGGCCAACGAGAAAACCATCAACGGCGATTACTCGCTGGACCCGTCGTGGTCGGCCTACTGGAAGGCGCGCGTGGCCGAAGGGCATGCGATCGGCTCCCATACCTTCGACCACGACGTGCTGGCCAAGGACGGCGCCGACGGCGCGGTGCTGGTCAAGCCCGGCTTCGGCGCGCACGCCGGCAAAATCATTTCCTTGACGCCCGCGCAGTATTGCGAGGAAATCAAACGGGTCGACCAGCGCTTCGTCGAGCTGACCGGCAAGCACCTCGATCCGATCTGGCGCGCCCCGGCCGGCCGCACCACGCCGCGCACGCTGGCGGCGGCGCAGGCCTGCGGCTACGCGCACGTGGGCTGGGCGCCGGCCGGTTTCTCCGGCGACGAGCTCTCCAGCACGGCCTACCCGAATGCGGTATTGTTGCAGAAGTCCCTGCGCGACTTGCGGGACGGCGACATCTTCGTCGCCCACATGGGCATCTGGTCACGCAAGGATGCGTGGGCGCCGGCCAACCTGGAGCCGCTGATCAGCGGCCTGGAACAGAAGGGCTATTGCTTCGCCACGCTGCGCGAGCACCCCGACTATCTTTCACAGTTTAAAAAACCTAAATGATGCAATTAATTTCCGACTGGCTGGGCGTGGCCCAAGGCTGGTTGTTCGAGACGGTGATACAGCCGCTGGTGTTCCAGTTCGGCTTCGGCGAGTTTATCGAGGAAGCGTTCGAGGGCACCGAGTGGCTGCTGATCGGCGTGCTGGAGCTGACCTTGCTGTTCCTGGTGCTGCGTCCGCTGGAGGCGATGATCCCGGTGCACAAGTTCACCGATCCGCACGCGCGGCGTACCGACTTCATCTATACCGTGCTGCACCGCATCGGCCTGTTCTCGGTGCTGATCTTCTTCACGCTCGATCCGATGATGGACAGCGTGGCGGCCATGCTGCGCTTTGAAAGCTTCCAGCCGCTCAACCTGGAGACGCTGTGGCCAGGCATTAGCCCGCTGGGCAGCTTCCTGGTCTACTTCGTGGTGCTGGACTTCTTCGATTACTGGTACCACCGCGCCTCGCACCAGTTCAACTGGTGGTGGGGCTTGCACGGCCTGCACCACAGCCAGCAGAACATGAACCTGTGGAGCGACAACCGCAACCACCTGCTCGACGACCTGCTGCGCGACGTCTACATGGGCGTGATCGCGCTGTGCATCGGCGTCGAGCCGTCGCAGTACGTGATGCTGGTGTCGGTGTCGCGCATCCTGCAGAGCCTGCAGCACGCCAACGTGCGCATCCACTTCGGCCGCGTCGGCGAGTGGCTGCTGGTGTCGCCGCGCTACCACCGCATGCACCACGCGATCGGCGTCGGCCACGAGTCGAACGGCAAGGGCACCTTGGGCGGCTGCAATTTCGCCGTGCTGCTGCCGGTCTGGGACATCATTTTCCGCACCGCCAATTTCACGCCGGAGTTCGTCGCCACCGGCATCCGCGACCAGCTGCCGCAGACCGACGCACAGGGCGTCGTCACGCCGGGCCGCGAATACGGCAAGGGTTTCTGGGCGCAGCAATGGCTGGGCCTGAAGCGCATGGTTGAATACGCACGCAAGGATGTGGTCTGATGACGAATGTAATCCGCTCCTGGGGCCGCGCCTTTTTGTCGCAATGGCACGGCAAGATGCTGGCGATGAGCCTGGCGCCTTTCCTGCTGGCGGTCGGCGTCTGGGCAGTGGCGCTGTATTTCTGCCTGCAACCGCTGATCGACTACGTGCATGCGCAATTCGCCGAGCACAACCTGTTCACGCCGGCCGGCAACCTGCTCGCGTCGCTGGGACTGGCCGTCCTGAAAACCGTGATGCCGCCGCTGATCGCCATGCTGTTGTTCCTGCCGTTGATGATACTGACCGCGTTGATCTTCATCGGCGTGATCGCGATGCCGCTGATCGGCCGCCACGTCGGCTTGCGCCACTATCCGCAGCTGGAGCAGCGCAAGGGCGGCAGCCTGGTCGGCAGCGCCGTCACCGCGCTGGGCGGCATGGCGATCTTCATCGGCCTGTGGATACTGACCTTGCCGCTGTATTTCTTCCCGCCGCTGGCCATCATCGTGCAGGCGCTGCTGTGGGGCTGGCTGACTTGCCGCGTGATGGTGTACGACGCGCTGGCCGACTACGCCACGGCCGAGGAGCGCCGCCAGATCCTGGCCGAGCACCGCTGGCGCTTGCTGGCGATCGGCGTGATCTCGGGCGCGGCCGGCGCCTTGCCGGGCGCGATCTGGCTGGGCGGCACCGTGCTGGCGGTGGTGTTCTTCCCCTTCCTGGCGGCGGCGTCGATCTGGCTGTACGTGCTGATTTTTATCTTCACCGGCTTGTGGTTTGCGTATTATTGTCTCGATGCGCTGGCGCGCCTGCGCGCCCAGGCTGCGATCGTCATCCCCGCGCAAGCGGGGAACCATGCTGAGCCTCCTATGCCCGCTCAGCATGGATTCCCGCCTGCGCGGGAATGACGCGGAAGTGGTTGTTTATTGAATTAAAGGGTAACTATGGCCATCGGTCTCATCATCATCGGCGACGAAATCCTGTCCGGCAGGCGCGTCGACCAGCATTTCCCCAAAGTCGTGCAGATGCTGGCGGCGCGCGGCCTGCAACTGGACTGGGCCGAGATCCTGGCGGACGACCCGGCGCGCATCACCGCCACGCTCAAGCGCACCTTCGCCGGCGACGACATCGTGTTCTGCTGCGGCGGCATCGGCGCCACGCCGGACGACCACACCCGCCTGGCCGCCGCCAACGCGCTGGGCCTGCCGCTGGTCATGCATGAGCAGGGCAAGATCAACATCCAGCAGCGCATCCTGCAAATGGGCCAGGACGCCGGGCAGCAGGTGGACCTGAACTCCGAGGAAAACCTGCACCGCCTGAAGATGGCCGAGTTCGCCCAAGGCGCGGCGCTGATTCCTAATCCGTACAACAACATTGCCGGTTTCGCTTTGCATAAGCATTACTTCGTGCCGGGCTTCCCGGTGATGGCGTGGCCGATGATCGAGTGGGTGCTGGACAATCATTACGCCGACCTGTTCAACCGCGAGCCGCGTCTGGAGCAGTCGGTGCTGGTGTACGAGGCGGCCGAATCGGCGCTGACGCCGCTGATGGTGGCGATCGAAGCGCAGTTCCCGAGGGTGAAGGTATTCAGCCTGCCGAGCGTGGGCGATGCGCACACGCGCCGCCACATCGAGTTGGGCGTCAAAGGCGAAGCGGTCCAGACAGCCACAGCGTTTATTCAATTGTGCTCCGAGCTCAAGAAGCTCAATGTAGAGTTCAGCAACACTTAGTGTCACACTGTTATCAGAAGGGCCTGGACGGCGCTCTTTCCTCGCGGAGAGCGCCGTTGTTTTTTTGCGAAAAACAAACGGCGCAGTAAAATTATTCTGCCTCCGCGCCGGTTCGCACCCCTCTGATGTGGTGCAATGGAAGCTAGCAATGTAGCCCTACATTCGAGTAAGTTTTACTGAAACAGCTGACCGGTTTGAATCATATGTTAAGCAATCGTCGTTTCCGCCGGCCCCGTCTTGTTGTTCGCGCAGTGCGCAAATTGCGCGCAGGCGCAGCAGCATTAGGCTATCGCCGTACCCGGCACCTGCGTGTCGTGCCGCCGCCCACTCCCGAGCAAACCGAAGCGCATCTGGCCCAGGCCCAGATGGACGCGCCGCCGCCCACCACGCCGCCGAAGAGCAAGCGCTCGCGCAACGCTTTCCTGCTGGTGTTGCTGGTCGGCCTGTCGTTCGCGGTCTACTGGGGCGTGCAGGAAACCCGCACCTCCAGCATGCAGGCGCGCATCTTCACCGACCTGGTCGGCAAGATGACCTACAAGATGGAACCGGGCGCCAGCAAGTCGATCCGCTTCCCGAAAGACAGCCCGTACGACGAGCGGCTCGGCTACGCCGGCCTGCCGGACTACCTGGGCAAGCTGAGCGCGCGCGACTACCAGGTCAGCGCGCAGGTGCGCATCTCGCCCAAGATGGCCGAGCTGGCCGACATGGGCGTGTTCGCCACCTATCGCGAAAAGACCAAGACCGGCCTGACGATCTACGATTGCCGCGCGCAGCAACTGTTTGCCGCCAGCTATCCTGAGCGCATCTACAACAAGTTCGAGCAGGCGCCGATGGCCTTGATCAACAGCCTGCTGTTCATCGAAAACCGCGAGCTGCTCGACACCAAGTACCCGACCCGCAATCCGGCCGTCGAGTGGGACCGCCTGGGCAAGGCCGTGATCGAAAAAAGCGTGACCTCGGTCGCCGGCGGCCACCGCGCGGCGGGCGGCAGCACGCTGGCCACGCAGATCGAAAAATACCGCCACTCGCCGGAAGGCCGCACCGGTTCCATGAAGGACAAGCTGCAGCAGATGGTCTCGGCCAGCCTGCGCTCCTACCAGGACGGACCGGACACCACCAAGGCGCGCCGCCGCATCGTCATCGATTACCTGAACACGGTGCCGTTGTCGGCCAAGCCCGGCTATGGCGAAGTGAACGGCATCGGCGACGGCATGTGGGTGTGGTACGGCCGCAGCTTCCCGGACTTCAACCGTCTGCTGGGCGGCAATCTCGACAACCCGGATGCGGAAACCGCGCTGACCTTCAAGGAGGCGCTGAGCCTGATGATCGCGCAACGCCGCCCTAGTCATTACCTGGGCAACGGCGCGGCCGACCTGGAAGTGCTGGCCAACAGCCACCTGCGCATCCTGGCGCAGGACGGCGTGATCACGCCGGCCATGCGCGACATGGCCTTGCAGCAGAAACTGCATCCGGCCACCGGCAACGGCCTGGAGTCGGCGCCGGCGATGACCTTTGTGTCGCGCAAGGCGTCCAACGCGATCCGCAACCACCTGGCCAACCTGCTGGGCGACAACCGCATGTACAACCTGGACCGCCTCGACCTGAGCGTGGTCAGCACGCTGGACGCGCAGGCCCAGACCGCCGTCACGCAAGTGCTGCGCGACCTGCGCGATCCGGAGAAGGCCAAGGCCGCCGGCCTGACCGGCAAGGGCATGCTGGGCAACGGCGATCCGGCCAACGTGGTGTACAGCTTCACCTTGCTGGAGAAGGGCGAGCAGAACAATCTGCTGCGCCTGCAAACGGATAACTTCGACCAGCCGCTGGACATCAACGAAGGCGCCAAGCTGGACCTGGGCTCGACCGCCAAGCTGCGCACGCTGGTGACCTACCTCGACATCGTCGACATGCTGCACAAGAAATACGGCGGCATGGACGCGGCCGCGCTGGGCAACGTCAGGATCGATCCGCAGGACAAGCTGTCGCAGTGGGCGCTGGAGTACTTCAAGGCGCTGCCGCTGGAGAAGGGCGGGCGCGAATTGACGCCGATGCTGAACGCGGCGATGGAGCGCAAGTATTCGGGCAATCCGGGCGAGGGTTTCTTCACCGGCGGCGGCCTGCACCACTTCGGCAACTTCTCGAAGGAAGACAACGGCAAGATCCTGACCGTGACCGAGGCGCTGCGCCACTCGACCAACCTGGTGTTCGTGCGCCTGATGCGCGACGTCGCCAAGTACTACATGTTCCAGACGCCGGGTTCGTCGGCGTCGCTGCTGGCCGACTCGGACGATCCGCGCCGCGCGCAATACCTGGCGCGCTTCGCGGACAAGGAAGGCAAGGAGTTCCTGGCGCGCTTCTACCTGAAGTACAAGGGCAAGCCGGAGTCGGAGCTGGACAAGATCCTGCTGGCGAATATCCGCAGCACGCCGGTGCGGCTGGCGGTGATCCACCGCACCGTCTATCCGACCGCCAGCCAGCAGCAGTTTGCCGCCTTCCTGAAGGACAACCTGCCGTCGCAGAACGAGGTGCCGGAAGAGCGCGTGGCCAAGCTGTACGACCAGTACGCGATCGACAAGTGGTCGCTGGCCGACCGCGGCTACCTGGCCAGCGTGCATCCGCTGGAGTTGTGGATGGCTGCTTACATGCGCCTGCACAACGGCGCCACCTTGTCGCAGATGACGGCGGCCAGCGAGAAGGAGCGGCAGGAGGTCTACCAGTGGCTGTTCAAGACCCACCACAAGCACGCTCAGGACAAGCGCATCGGCGGCCTGATCGAGGTGGAGGGCTTCATGGAAATCCACAAGCAGTGGAAGAAGATGGGTTATCCGTTTGAATCGCTGGTGCCGTCGTATG
The DNA here is from genome assembly GCF_036688705.1 of Duganella sp. S19_KUP01_CR8. NCBI lineage: Bacteria > Pseudomonadati > Pseudomonadota > Betaproteobacteria > Burkholderiales > Oxalobacteraceae > Duganella > Duganella sp. S19_KUP01_CR8. The sequence goes on from NZ_JAQQPR010000001.1 coordinate 312,896, forward strand.
CGACCACCCTGGGCGCATCGGCCGACCGTCCGGCGGCGCTGGCGGAGATGATGGGGATTATCGTCAACGGCGGCGTGCGCAAGAGCAGCCAGCGTATCAGCTCGCTGCACTTCGCCGAGGGCACGCCGTATGAAACTGTAGTGACCAAGGCCTCTGCCACCGCCAACGAGCAGGTGCTGTCGCCGGAGGTGGCGCGCGTGGTGGCCGATGCGATCCGTGGCGTGGTGTCGGACGGCACCGCCAAGCGGGCGCGCATGGCCTTTGTGGGTTCGGATGGCAAGGTGATACCGGTAGGCGGCAAGACCGGCACCGGCGACCAGCGCTTCGACGTGTATGGCGGCGGCGGACGTTTGATCGAGTCGCGCTATGTGAACCGGTCGGCGACGTTTGTGTTCAATATCGGCGAGCGCTTCTTCGGTTCGATGACGGCCTATGTGCACGGGCCGGAGTCGAAGAACTACGATTTCACCAGCGCGCTGCCGGTGCAGTTGCTGGTGGTGCTGGCGCCCAACCTGATGCCGCTGATCGAGCCGCATCCGATCGCCAAGCCGGGGCCGACGCCGCCGGTGATCGTCAAGACCGGTGGCAACGCCACGGCGGCGGTGACGCCGCCGCTGCAAGCCTGCGGCGGCTGATTTCACCCCGCACGGCGGCGCACCAGGGTCGGACCCCGAACGGGGTCCGACCCTCGGCCTCAAAGGGGGGAAGGCGTCGCTCAATCGGCAGCTTCGCGTTTCCCTTGCATAGTTGCTCATTTGTTGGCAATGTATCAGCCCATGAAACCGATACGCCACCACATGTCCAAAATCCTCAAGTTCACGCAGTTCTCCATGCGGGACTTGTTTGTCGCCGCCGCGCCCACCATCGCCCTGATCGCCGGCGTCTGCCTGCTGGCTTACTGGCTGGTGGACCCGGCGCCGCCGCGCACGGTGCGCCTGGCCACCGGCCAGGAAAACAGCGCCTACGCCGAATTCGGCAAGAAATACGCGGCCGCGCTGGCCAAGCACGGCGTCAAGGTGACGCTGGTACCGTCCGCCGGCTCCGGCGAAAACCTCAAGCGCCTGAAGGCCGGCGAAGTCGATATCGCCTTCGTCCAGAGCGGCTCCACCAACGAAGAAGCGGCCGAACGCGAAGGCCTGACCTCGCTGGGCAGCCTGTTTGTCGAGCCGCTGTGGCTGTTCCTGCGCGAGACCAAGGGCAAGCCGCCCATCACCCAGCTGACCCAGCTGCGTGGCCTGAAGATCAACTACGGCCCCAAGGGCGCCGGCGCCCCGCGCCTGTTCCGCCAGGTGCTGGAGCTGAACGGCGTCGAGAAGGGCGAAGTGGAGCGCTTCTCGCTGGCCAACACGCCGGCCACGGTGGAGTTACTGGAAGGCCGCATCGACGGCCTGGTGTTCACCTCGGCCCCGGAAGCGCCGCTGATCCAGATGCTGCTGCAAACGCCGGGCATCAAGCTGTTCAACTTCAACCAGGCGGAAGCCTACGCCCGCAAGCTGCCCTTCCTGACGCATGTGGTGCTGCCGCAGGGGATTGTCGACCTGGGGCGCGATATCCCGGCCGAGGACTACAACCTGATCGCCCCGACCGCCACGCTGGTGGCGCGCGACGACCTGCATCCGGCGCTGACCGACCTGTTCGTGCAGGCGGCCGCCAGCATCCACAGCGGCGCCGGCTGGTTCTCGCAGCAGGGCCAGTTCCCGTCGGCCAAGTACACCGAGATCCCGGTGGACGCCGAGGCGGCCAAGTACTACAAGAGCGGCCCGCCGCTGCTGCAGCGCTACATGACGTTCTGGCTGGCGAATTTCTTCGACCGCATGTGGGTGGTGGTGGTGGCGCTGGGCGCGTTGATACTGCCGCTGTCCAAGGTGGTGCCGCCGCTGTACGTGTGGCGCATCCGTTCGCGCGTGTACCGCTGGTACGGCCAGCTGCGCGCGGTGGAGCAGGCGGTGGAGGAAGCGCCGGAGGAAACCCGCATGCAGGTCTATGAAAGCCAGCTGGTGCGCCTGAACGAGATCGAGGACCTGGTCAACCAGGTATCGATCCCGCTATCGTTCGCGGATGGCTTGTACGGCTTGCGCAGCCACATACAGTTCGTGCGCAAGCGTATCCAGTTCCTGATGGGCGAGTCGGCCCCGGCGCCGGATGAGGCGGTGGCGGTTTAAGCCCCGGTCCAGGGTAATTCGGCCTTGCACCAGCCGCTGACGTTCTTGCAGTGGCCGTGCTCGTCCTTGTCGCCCTCGAAACCTTCCAGGATGTCGTAGCAGTGCTGGTAGCCGTGTTCGGTGGCCAGCTTGGCCGCGCTGCGTGAGCGCACGCCTGAGCGGCACAGGAACAAAATCACCTGGTCCTTGCGCGCCACCGAGTTCAGCTGTTCGATGAACTCATGGTTGGCGATCCCGCCCGGATACAAGCTCCACTGGACCGCACCATGTTGGGCTTCCGGGATGGCCACCCGGCCCACCCAGTCGCGCTCGGCATTGGTGCGCACATCGACCAGCTTGACCGCGTTGTCGGCGCTGATCAGTTCATAGGCTTCCTGCGGCGTCACGGCGCCGGCATAGGGCCAGTCTTTGCTGCGGCTGCGGGCCAGCGCAAGAATATCTTCTATTTTGCTCATGTCATGTTCCAGAAATAAGTTTGAGTTTATTATAGGCCTCCTGCGCCCGCACCACACGCAGACGCACCAAAGCCGTGCATTTTTCAGGAATTTTCCAAAAATGCACAAAACAGGTGCAATATCTCGAACATGCACTCAGTTGGTGCGGTATTGAACTGCCTCAAATAGTGGCACTTTGGACTGCCGGCGAATTTTAGAATCATTTTGCCAGCAAGTTCAAAGACGCTATCGACATAAGCTGATGAGTTTTAAGCTGGCACGGATACTGCTTACCAAGAGCGCACGAGCCCCACATTCCTTTAGGAGATACGCATGGCAATGACAGCCGCAGAAGTTCTGAAAATGGTCCAGGAAAACGAAGTCAAATTCGTTGATTTCCGTTTCGCCGACACCCGTGGTAAAGAACAGCACGTCACCGTGCCTGTGTCGCACTTCGACATCGACAAGTTCGAATCGGGTCACGCATTCGACGGTTCCTCGATCGCCGGCTGGAAAGGCATCGAAGCTTCGGACATGATTCTGCTGCCAGATCCAAACACCGCGAACATCGACCCGTTCATGGAAGAGACCACGCTGTTCATGCAGTGCGACGTCATCGAGCCTGCCGACGGCAAGGGTTACGACCGCGATCCACGCTCCATCGCCAAGCGCGCTGAAGCCTACCTGAAATCGTCCGGCATGGGCGACACCGCCTACTTCGGCCCGGAGCCAGAGTTCTTCATCTTCGACAGCGTGCGCTGGAAGATCGACATGTCCGGCTGCTTCGTCAAGATCGATTCCGAAGAAGCATCGTGGACCACCGGCGAGAAACTGGAAGGCGGCAACACCGGCCACCGTCCGACCGTCAAGGGCGGCTACTTCCCAGTGCCACCAGTGGACAGCTTCCAGGACATGCGTTCGGAAATGTGCCTGATCCTGGAATCGCTGGGCATCCCGGTCGAAGTGCACCACCACGAAGTCGCTGGCGCCGGCCAGAACGAAATCGGCACCAAGTTCTCGACCCTGGTCGAGCGCGCCGACTGGACCCAGAACCTGAAATACGTGGTCTGGAACGTGGCCCACAGCTACGGCAAGACCGCCACCTTCATGCCTAAGCCTATCGTTGGCGACAACGGTTCCGGCATGCACGTGCACCAGTCGATCTGGAAAGACGGCGTCAACCTGTTCGCCGGCGACGGCTATGCCGGCCTGTCCGACACCGCGCTGTACTACATCGGCGGCATCATCAAGCACGCCAAGGCACTGAACGCGATCACCAACCCAGGCACCAACTCGTACAAGCGTCTGGTTCCAGGCTACGAAGCTCCAGTCAAACTGGCGTACTCGGCCAAGAACCGTTCGGCTTCGATCCGTATTCCACACGTGGCCAATCCTAAGGGCCGCCGTATCGAAACCCGCTTCCCGGATCCACTGGCCAACGTCTACCTGTGCTTCGCAGCGTTGCTGATGGCCGGTCTGGACGGTATCGCCAACAAGATCCACCCAGGCGAAGCAGCATCGAAAGATCTGTACCACCTGCCGCCGGAAGAAGACGCACTGATCCCAACCGTGTGCGCTTCGCTGGAAGAAGCTCTGGACAACCTGAACAAAGACCGCGAGTTCCTGACCCGTGGCGGCGTGTTCAGCGATTCCATGATCGACGCTTACATCGAACTGAAAATGCAGGACGTCCAGCGCATGCGCATGACGACTCACCCTGCCGAGTTCGACATGTACTACTCGCTGTAATTGCAACGCACCGGCGGCGCCGGTGCTTGTAGTGAGGCAAAAAACGCGGGGCGAGCAGAGCTTTCCCCGCGTTTTTCTTTGGATGTTGTATATTCGGGATGGATAGTTTCACCCATGGATTTCGAATGACAACTAGTATCAAACGATGTGTGCCGTTGACCATCATGGCGCTGCTGGGCTGCGCTACCGCCCAGGCGCAGATCTACAAGTGCGTCACGCCCAACGGCAACATCGAGTACACCGACATCAACCGCGGCAGCTATTGCAAGTCCATGGACTTGCCGGGCACCGTGATTCCGGCGCCACCGCGCCGCCAGGGCACGCCTGCGCGCAGCGGCAACGCGCCGGCGCCGGTCAGCACGCCGGGCGATTTTCCGCGCGTCGACAGCGCCGAACAGCGCGCGCGCGACGCCGACCGCCGCGGCATCCTGGAAGAAGAGCTGAAGAACGAGTCGCAAAGACTGGCCGAGCTGCGCAAGGAGTTCAACAACGGCGAGCCGGAGCGGCGCGGCGACGAGCGCAACTACGCCAAGTACCAGGAGCGGGTGGCCGCCATGCGCGACAACATCGGCCGCTCGGAAAAGAATATCGAAGCCCTGAAACGTGAGATCGCGAATATCCGATGACGAGTTTACTATGAGCCTTATGAGTCATAACGCCGGCAAGCACCGTCCGCCGGCACTGGCGGGCCTGGAGCTGCTGGCTTCGGCCGTGGTGCTGCTGGACGCCGAAGGCCAGTTTGTCTACGCCAACGCGGCCGCCGAGAATCTGCTGGAGAGCTCGCTCAAGGCGCTGTCGCGCCAGACGCTGAGCGCGCAGTTCCTCAACCCCGGCGAGCTCGACAACATCTGCAACCAGGCGCGCGAGCACAAGTTCTCCGACCTGCGCCAGGACCTGATGCTGGAGCGGGCCGGGCGCGATGCGCTGCACGTGCACAGCATCGTCTCGGCGCTGGACGAGCCGCCCGGCCACATCCTGATCGAACTGCGCGAGCACCTGCAACACCTCAAGCTGGACCGCGAGGAGCGCATCCTCGACCAGAGCCAGGTCAACAAGGAGCTGATCCGCAACCTGGCGCACGAAATCAAGAACCCGCTGGGCGGCATCCGCGGCGCCGCGCAGCTGCTGGAGATGGAGCTGCCGGCGCTGCACGCCGGCCAGCTGCGCGAGTACACCCAGGTCATCATCAAGGAAGCGGACCGGCTGCAAACGCTGGTCGACCGCCTGCTGGCGCCGCACCGCCGGCCGCACATCGTCGGCGACGTCAATATCCACGAAGTGCTGGAGCGGGTGCGCAGCCTGATGCTGGCCGAGTTCCCGTCCGGCCTGACGATCTTGCGCGATTACGACGCCTCGATCCCCGAGTTCCGCGGCGACAAGGAACAGCTGATCCAGACCGTGCTCAACATCGCGCACAACGCCGCCCAGGCGCTGGCCAGCCGCATCGATAACGGCGATGCGGAGATCGTTTTCAAGACGCGCGTGGCCCGTCAAGTCACCCTGGCCAAGGTCCGTTACGGGCTGGCATTAGACTTGCATATCATTGACAATGGACCGGGTATCGCACCCCAGATCCGCGACCGGATTTTCTATCCCCTGGTATCGGGCAGGGAAGGCGGCAGCGGCTTGGGACTGACCCTAGCGCAGACCTTTGTGCAGCAGCACATGGGTGTGATCGAGTGCGAGAGCCGGCCTGGATATACGGACTTCCGCATCCTGCTGCCATTGCCATAAGCCCAGGCGGGCAGGGGGCGGATGCCGGGTCCCTTGATTGACGATCCATATTGCGGGATACACACAACACATGAAGCCAATCTGGATAGTAGACGACGACGAATCGATCCGCTGGGTACTGGAAAAAGCACTGGCCCGGGAAAACCTGGCCACCAAGAGTTTTGCCAACGCGCGCGACGCCATCGCCGCGCTGGAGTTCGAGACGCCGCAGGTGCTGGTGTCCGACATCCGCATGCCGGGCGACTCCGGCCTCGACCTGCTGCAACTGGTGAAGTCGCGCTTCCCCGGCCTGCCGGTCATCATCATCACCGCCTTCTCCGACCTGGATTCCGCCGTCGCGGCCTTCCAGGGCGGCGCCTTTGAATACCTGGCCAAGCCCTTCGACATCGACAAGGCAGTCGAGCTGATCCGCCGCGCGCTGGACGAGAGCCTGCGCGAGACCAGCGTTGAATCAGGCCCGTCGGAAACTCCGGAAATCCTCGGCCAGGCGCCGGCGATGCAGGAAGTGTTCCGCGCCATCGGCCGCCTGTCGCAATCGAATGTGACGGTGCTGATCACCGGCGAATCGGGCTCGGGCAAGGAGCTGGTGGCGCGCGCGCTGCACAAGCACAGCCCGCGCGCGCAGCAGCCCTTCATCGCGCTGAACACGGCGGCGATCCCGAAAGACTTGCTGGAGTCCGAACTGTTCGGCCACGAGCGCGGCGCCTTCACCGGCGCCCAGACCACGCGCCGCGGCCGCTTCGAGCAGGCCGAGAACGGCACGCTGTTCCTGGACGAGATCGGCGACATGCCGTTCGATCTGCAGACGCGTTTGCTGCGGGTGCTGTCGGACGGCCACTTCTACCGCGTCGGCGGCCACCAGCCGCTGAAGGCCAATGTGCGCGTGATCACCGCGACCCACCAGAACCTTGAACAGCGCGTGCGCGAAGGCTTGTTCCGCGAAGACTTGTATCACCGCCTCAACGTGATCCGCCTGCGCCTGCCCAGTTTGAGGGAGCGGCGCGAGGACATCCCTATTTTGGTGCGCCACTTCCTGGTGCAGAGCGCCAAGCAGCTGGGCGTGGAAGCCAAGCGCATGAGCGACGCCACGCTGCAATTCCTCAGCGGCCTGGACTTGCCGGGCAATGTGCGCCAGCTGGAAAACCTGTGCAACTGGATCACGGTGATGGCGCCGGGCCAGACGGTGGAAGTGAAGGACTTGCCGCTGGAGCTGACGCAGGAGCAAGGCCATGCGCCGGCGCCGGCCGAGAGTTATGCGCCTATCCAGCACCACGGCACGGTGATGGCGATGCCGGTGGCCGACGGTGGCGGTGGCGGCGCGCATGCGTCGGCAGCGGCCGGCGCGCCGGACGCCTGGCTGGGCTTGCTGGAAGCGCAGGCCGCCAGCATGCTCAGCGGCGGACAGCAGGAAGTGATGGCGGTGCTGGGCCGGCAGTTCGAGTCGGCGCTGATACGCACCGCGCTCAAGCACACGCACGGCCGCAAGAACGATGCGGCGGTGCGCCTGGGCATAGGCCGCAACACCATCACCCGCAAGATCGCCGAACTGGGCATCGACGGCGCCAAGGACGATTGATACCGGCGCCCGCGCGCCGGTTTGAGGTAAGCTCTTGGCTGATGAAGCCAGGAGCTTTTTTTTTATGGAAACAGTATGCTGATTAATTGTGTGGCCTATCAGGACGGCCAGAAGCTGGCCGACATTCCGGTCGAGGAGATCAGCGATTACATCGAGAAGCCGGAGACCTTTGTCTGGGTCGCCCTGCGCGACGCCCAGCCGGACGAGCTGGCGATCATGCAGCAGGAGTTCGGCCTGCACGAGCTGGCGGTGGAGGATGCGCGGCGCGGCCACCAGCGCCCCAAGATCGAGGAGTACGGCGATTCGCTGTTCGTGGTGGTCAAGACCATCGAGTGCCGCGACAACGATATTGACGTCGGCGAGGTCGATATCTTCGTCGGCGACAGCTACGTGCTGTCGGCGCGCGACAGCCATAGCCAGCAGGGCTTCCTCGGCGTGCGCGCGCGGGCGGAGAAGGAGCCGCACATGTTGCGCCTCGGCCCGGCCTTCGTGCTGTACGCGCTGATGGACGCGGTGGTTGACCGCTACTTCCCGGTGCTCGACTTGCTGGAAACGGAGCTGGAAAAAATCGAGGAGCTGATCTTCAGCCAGGGCAGGCAGCGCGACAACATCCAGCGGCTGTATGAGCTCAAGCGCAAGGTGACCATCGTGCGCCACGTGGTGTCGCCGCTGATGGAGGCGGTGGGGCGGCTGCATGGCGGCCGCGTGCCGTCCATGTGCCAGGAGACGCAGGAATACTTCCGCGACGTGCATGACCATTTGCACCGCATCAGCGCCTCGCTCGACGGCATCCGCGACACCATCGCCACGGCGATCCAGGTCAACCTGTCGATGGTGGCGATCGAGGAGAGCGAAGTGAACAAGCGGCTGGCGGCGTGGGCGGCGATCTTTGCGATCGTCACGGCGTTTGCCGGACTGTGGGGGATGAACTTCAAGTTCATGCCGGAGCTGGAGTGGAAGTACGGCTATCCGATGGCGGTGCTGGTGATGGTGGGCGTGTGCCTGTATCTGCACCGGCGCTTCAAGAAGGCCGGTTGGCTTTAACCCGCACTGCGGCCGCAGGGGTCTGACCCCCCGCGGGGTCAGACCCCGCCTCGGTTCGGGGTTCGCCTCTTAAACAAAAAAAGCCCGCGCGGCCTGAGCTGCGCGGGCTTTTCTTATGTGCGGCCGATTACTTGAACTTGTAGCCAGCGGTCACGTAGACGAAGCGGCCACGTGGATCGTACTGGTTGATGTCGTAGCCGGACTGGAACTGATTGGTGACTGCGGTACCAATCGGGTCAGGCTGCTTGTCGAACAGGTTCTTCACGCCCAGCGCCAGGGTCAGGTTCTTGATGCCGCGGAAGGTGACGTTGGCATCGTAGGTGGCTTCCGACGAGATGAACACTTTGTTGTCGTTCAGGTCGTGGCCAACCTGGTAGCCGCTGCGATAGTTCTGCACCAGGGTGGTCGCCCATGGACCTTTGCTCCAGGTGGTCGCCAACTGGTGCTTCCAGCGCAGGATCACGCCGCCGTTTTGCGCGCCGATCACCGGGTTGCCGGAACCGTCAACGATGGTGCCGACTTTGTGCGAGACGTCGCCGCCCGGGCTGGTCTGGTCGAAGGTATCCATGTAGGTACCGTTCAGGTTGGCTTCCAGCTTACCGAAGCTGAAGTTGTCCTTCCAGTTGGCCGTCAGGTCCAGGCCCTGCACGTTGGCGTTGCCGGTGTTGGCCAGCGTCGAGCGGATGCTGACGATGTCGTTGCCGTTCAGGGTCACCAGGCCTGCGTAGGCTGGGTCGCCGGCGCGGAAGCGCGACACGATCTCTTGTGCCGACGGCGTCGCCAGGATATCGCGGATGTTGATGTTGAAGAAGTCCACGCCGATGCTGGTGGTCGACACCGGCTGCCATACGGCGCCGAACGAGTACTGCTTCGACTTCTCTGGCTTCAGGTTAGGATTGCCGCCCGACAGAGCATTGACTTGCAGACCGGTTTGCTTGGTCGCCGGGTCGTTGAACTGCTCGGAAGTACCCAGCGTCTGCGGCGTCCACAGGTCGACCAGCGACGGTGCGCGGAAGCCGGTGCCGTACGAACCGCGCAGCACCAGGGTCTTGAGCGGCTGCCAACGGACATTGCCTTTCCAGTTGGCCGAGTTGCCGACGTCGTCGTAATGGTCGTCGCGCACCGCCAGGTTGGCTTCCAGCGTCTTCGTCAGCGGAATGCTCAGTTCGCCGAACGCCGAGTTCACGGTACGGTCGCGGTCGATAGGTACGACCGAGCCGCCCAGGCCGGAGATGTCGCCCGACTGGTAAGCCGCGCTAGGGCTGGTGGTGTAGTTCTCTTTGCGCGACTGTGCGCCCACCGCGTATTGCGGGGTGATGCCGGCGATGGTCCAGAAGTCGCCGGTGATCTTGGCGTCGAAGGAGTCGCTGGTCGATTTGGCTGCCAGGAAGTCGCCGGTGAAGGCTGCGCCTTGCAGCTGGTCGGCCAGGGCGCCGGTTTGCACGCCGCCTGCAGCCCATGGATTCCAGTTGCTGGCGTTGATGATCTTGGCGTAGGCCACTTGCGAGAAGTAGCCGGTGGTCACAGCGCTGTTCAGCTTGGACTCGTTGTGGGTCAGCGCCACTTCGTAGTCGACCGCGCCGATGGTGCCCTTGGCGCCAACGACCACGCGTGCCTGCTTGGCGGTGTCGACGTTCTGGCGTGGGCCGAAGTCGAACACGCGCGAGGTGATCGACAGCGGTTTGCCGATCAGTGTATCGAAGCCCTGGCTGTGCAGGTAAGGCGCTGCGATCGACTGGTAGACCGGGTTGCTTGGGAAGAGCAGCAGTGCCGCGTCCACGCCTTGCTTGGCGAACTCGCCGTCGGTCTCGAAGAAGCTGGCGCGCGCCGGCGAAGCCTGGTAGGTCTGGGTGACTTTGCTCTGCGAGTACAGCACGTCGCCGAACAGCTGGTGCTGGTCGTTCAGCTGGTAGCTCAGGTTGCCGGTGAAGTTGAACAGTTCGCGATCGGGCGTCAGGCCGACGTCCGGGCCGCTGTCGTAGTAGCAGTAAGGCGAACCCTTGGCGCCGCCTTGCAGCGTGCCCATCTTGATGGTGCCGCACTTGTCGCCGATGGCCAGCGGATTGCCGTAGCCCGAACCGCCCGAGCTGAAGCCGGCGTCAGGACCTTTGCCTGGCGTGAACGAACCCTGGATGTTGCCCAGGCCGGTCGCGGTGCCGTTGTAGTAAGGCAGCTTGGTCGAGGTGGCCGCGTAGTCGCGATCACGGCCGAACAGGGCCTTTTCTTTTTCGTAGGAGCCCGAAGCCACCACGCTCAGCTTGTCGGTGTTGAAGCCGCCGGTGATCGAGGCCTTGCTGTTCTGGCCGCCGCCGCTTTGCGATGGGGAGCCGTAGCCGCCGGTGATTTCCACGCCTTCGGTGCGCTTGGACAGGATGAAGTTGACCACGCCTGCGACCGCATCGCTGCCGTACACGCCGGACGCGCCATCCTTCAGCACTTCGACGCGCTCGATGGCGGCCAGCGGGATGACGTTGACGTTGACGGAAGCGCCGTCGCTGCCGGCGAACGCCGCCAGGCGGCGGCCGTTGACCAGCACCAGGGTGCGGGTCGAGCCCAGGCCGCGCAGCGAGATCGACGACAGGCCGCCGGTCGAGGTGCCGGCGCCGGTGGCGTTGCTGGTGCCGCCCGCCGAGGAGAAGGCTGAGATCGACTGCAACAGTTCTTCGGTGCTGGTGGCGCCGGTGCGGGCGATGTCAGCCTTGGTTACGATTTGTACCGGCAGCGAGGTTTCAGCGTCGACACGCTTAACCGACGAACCGGTGATTTCCACGCGTTGTATGACAGGGGTATCCTGTGCAAATACTGGCTGGGACAGCAGGCCTGCACTGATCAGTGCAGCGCTACCCGAAAACATCAGGCGCAGCGAACGCGAAATTACAGTTTCCATCATCATTGCTTGAACTCCTAGCGAGGTTACGGCTTAGTACTTTGTCATTAAAAATTTCATAATGAATAATCCATCTATAAATTATTCAGGCGGTCATCAGACCACTTGAGCCTGACAAGGTCAATTGACGCTCTGTAACAAGATTGAAATAAACAACACTTTTCACGGTTATTTCAAAAAAAGACGACTTATTTACACAAAAATACAAAGTATTTGGTGGTTGATTGCCAATTTGTGATAATCAGGCGTGAAACGTTCAACCAAGTTCATGTGAGCGGGGGTACGATGAGCGATGACAAGTTGTTGGCCGGACAAGAGGCTGCGCCGCGTCTATTCGGCGTCGAGGACGGCCGGGCGCTGGCCGAGGCGGCGCTGCGTTCGATCACGGCGTCGACCGCGCGCGTCCGCGGCGACGACTTCCTGCGCATCCTGGTGCGCGACCTGGCGCAGGCGCTCGATGTCACCTATGTGATCGCCGGCCGGGTGATCGCCATGGCCGACGGCCAGGAAGGCATCCGCACGCTGGCCGTGTGGGGCGGCGCCGACTACCTGCCGAACATGGAATACAGCCTGCTGCACACGCCTTGCCAGGACGTCACCGACCAGAGCATGTGCTTCCATGCCTGCGGCATCCAGGCCGATTATCCCAAGGACACGCTGCTGGTCGACATGCGGGCCGAAAGCTATATCGGCATGCCGATGATCGATACCGAAGGGGACACGCTGGGCATCCTGTCGGCCATCGACACCAAACCCATTTCCGAGGACAAGCGCCTGCTGGCGCTGTCGCTGCTGTCGATCTTTGCCGCGCGCGGCGCCGCCGAGCTGCAACACCAGGAACGCGAGCGGATGCTCGAACAAAAGGTGCGGCAACGCAGCGAGGCCTTGCTGGCGGCGCAAGCCACGCTGATCGAGCAGGAAAAAATGGCGGCGCTGGGGGCGCTGGTGGCCGGCGTGGCGCACGAGGTCAACACGCCGATCGGCGTCGCGGTGACGGCGGCCTCCACGCTGAGCAGCTATGCGGCCGAGCTGGTCAAGTGCGTCGGGAGCGAGCGCGTCAGCCGTTCCGAGCTGGTGGCGACGGCGGGGCGCATGCGGGAGGCGGCCTTGCTGGTCGAGCGCAACCTGCTGCGCGCCGCCGACCTGATCGGCAACTTCAAGCAGCTGGCGGTGGACCAGGGCAGCCAGAATGTCTGCGCGGTGGCCTTGCTGGAGCATGCGCAGAGCGTGGTGTCGGCACACGGCCCGGAGTTGCGCAAGTTCGGCATCGCGGTCGAGCTGGATATCGCGCCGGAGTTGCGGGTGCGGCTGGATCCTGGGCGTTGGTCGCAGGTGCTGTCCAACCTGTTGATGAACAGCGCCAAGCACGCTTATCCGAACGGCGGCCCCGGCCTGATCAGGCTGGCCGCGCGCATGGAAGTCGACTGGCTGTTGCTGGAGTTTAGCGACGACGGCGTCGGCCTGACGGCGGAAGTGCGGGAGCGCTTGTTTGAACCGTTCTTCACCACCAAGCGCGGGCAGGGCGGATCGGGACTGGGCATGCACATCGTCTACACCATCATGCACCAGATGGGCGGACAGGCGGCGGTCGAGCCCAGCCCGGCCGGCTGCCGCATCAAGCTGCGGCTGCCGGTGCGGGAACCGGTTTAAGGCTTAAGGTTTGGGCTGCTGGTCGGCGGCCATCGACAGCGCCACCGCCTCGGCCACCTTGATGCCGTCGACGCCGGCCGACAGGATGCCGCCCGCGTAGCCGGCGCCTTCGCCGGCCGGGAACAGGCCGCGCGTGTTCAGGCTTTGCAGCGTGTCGTCGCGGCGCTTGATGCGGATCGGCGACGAGGTGCGCGTCTCCAGCCCGGTCAGCACGGCGTCGTGCTTGAAGTAGCCCTTGACCTGCTTGTCGAACGCCGGGAAGGCTTCGCGCAGCGCGGTCACGGCGTACTCCGGCAGGATGGTGGCCAGGTCGGTCAGCTGCACGCCCGGCTTGTACGACGGCACCACGCTGCCGAACTCGGTCGAGGCGCGGCCGGCGACGAAGTCGCCCATCAGCTGGCCCGGCGCATTGTAGGTGCCGCCGCCCAGTTCAAACGCCTTCTCTTCCAGCCGGCGCTGGAACTCGATGCCGGCCAGCGGGTGGCCGGGGTAGTCGACTTCCGGCGAGATGCTGACCACGATGGCGCTGTTGGCGTTGCGCTCGTTGCGCGAATACTGGCTCATGCCGTTGGTGACCACGCGGCCCGGTTCGGACGCGGCCGCCACCACCGTGCCGCCCGGGCACATGCAGAAGCTGTACACGGCGCGGCCGTTGGAGGCGTGGTGCACCAGCTTGTAGTCGGCGGCGCCGAGGATGGGGTGGCCGGCGTTGGGGCCGAAGCGGCAAGTGTCGATCAGCGACTGCGGGTGCTCGACCCGGAAGCCGATCGAGAACGGCTTGGCCTCGACGTAGACGCCGCGCTGGTACAGCATTTCAAAGGTGTCGCGCGCGCTGTGGCCGACCGCCAGCACCACGTGGTTGGTGACGATTTTCTCGCCGCTCTCCAGCGTCAGGCCGCGCACCTGGCCGCCGTCCGGGCCTGGCTCGATCTCGATGTCGACCACCTTGTTTTCAAAGCGGTATTCGCCGCCCATCTGTTCGATGTTGGCGCGCATCTGTTCGACCATCTTCACCAGGCGGAAGGTGCCGATGTGCGGTTTGCTGACATACATGATTTCCTCCGGCGCGCCGGCCTTGACGAACTCGGTCAGCACCTTGCGGCCATAGTGCTTGGGGTCCTTGATCTGGCTGTACAGCTTGCCGTCCGAGAAGGTGCCGGCGCCGCCTTCGCCGAACTGCACGTTCGACTCCGGATTGAGCTCGCGCTTGCGCCAGAAGCCGAAGGTGTCGACGGTGCGTTCGCGCACCTGCTTGCCGCGTTCGAGGATGATGGGACGCAAGCCCATCTGCGCCAGGATCAGCGCCGCGAACAGGCCGCAGGGACCGGTGCCGATCACCACCGGGCGCGGGTTCTGGTCGTGGCCGGCCAGCTGCTCGCCGTGGGCGACGAACTTATATGCAGTGTCCGGCGATGGCGCCAGGTGGACGTCGTGGTGCAGGCGTTTGAGCAGCGCCGCTTCGTCCTTGACGTCGACGTCGAGCGAGTAGATCAGCACGATCGCGGTTTTCTTGCGGGCGTCGTAGCTGCGCTTGAATACCGTGTAGCCGAGCAGGGCGTCGGCGGCGATGTCCAGGCGCGCCAGGATGGCGGCCGGCAGGTCGGCCTCGGCGTGGTTCAGCGGGAGTTTGACTTCGTTTAATCGCAACATGGATGGCTTCCTGAGAGGGCGCTGTCTAGGCGCCATGATAGTCGGACCGGCGGGGCGGTGCTCCGGTTCGGTCCGTAAAACCCCGTATTTTACCCGCAATGGCCGCCAATTGCAGCCATGCCGGCCGCGCCCGCCCCATGAAATGCGGACAAAATACAGTCCGGTAAATATAAAACGCCGGGACGGGGCTTGCGGGATATTAAATTCAGCCTTCCGCCGTCCATACTCGCCGTGTTAATTGCCTGGCCTGGAATTTTATATATGGGCGGCTACCAATTAATAGCGCCGATTATTCCCTTCGCCTATTAATCCCATAGATATTTAATATTTAGAGTTGGAATGGCTATTTATAAACAATATAGAACTGGCGGCTATTATCGCCGCGCCCATATGATTATTGTGTTTGGCGATAAATAGGGCGAGGATTGTTGCGGGGATGTAATTATTCACTAATGAATCATCCGTGGATTTGTTGCGAAAAGGCGACTGCCACCAAAATGAGCAGATGCCGGTTTTTCTCCACCCCATGGTGCGTTTTGGTATCCACGCGGAAACTTTATTGCGCGTCGCCGCCGGTTAAAAACGCAGCGTCGTTGGCATATCGGATGCTCTTTGTTCTGGCAAGCCCCTGTTTCGCATTGATTTTCGCCGGTTGCAGCTTGACGGTTGAAAATATTGGTGTACTCGCTTCGAGGGGCCTGCAGCAGGACGGGAAACGGTGCATGTCTCGCGGTTTGTTGTTTTTCTGCGATTATTTCGTTATTTGATAGGAAATTAAAAATGTAATTTTAGAAACATTCCGAACTGATTCAGCTCAAGGTTTAAAGCAATGTTGTATGAACGAGACAATTTCTATTGTTAATAAAAAAACATCCGCCAGCGTGATTGTTCGGGCGTTTTGCCGCAACGCACCATGCCGGTGCGCAGAATCTGCCGCCTTCCACACGCTTGCCGCTGCCGTGTAAGGTTCATTGACAATAGCCGAGTTGCTATGTTTTTATGAACAGCGGAAAAGTTTGGCTTTATTTCATCAACGATGACGCAAGCGCCGATCTTTACCTGGGGCAGAAGAGAAAGTGCAGTTGCCGGTGAATGAATGGTTTTATCAAAGCTATTCGTTAGTCGGTAGAGGTTAAACAAAGAAATGGGTCGTTTTTACTCGCTATCCAAAAGATGCTGTTAAACGTTCTAATAAACACACCAAGGGAATTCAATATAATGATCAAGGAAACAGTTTTGTCTCGCTCGATCCGCGTGATGTTCGTCAGCGGGATTGCGCTGGGTATGCATGCAGCGTCCGCGCAGCAAGCACCGGACCAGCCTATGCAAAAAGTTGAGGTGACCGGTTCGCGCATCCCAACCCTGAACACGGAAGGCACCAGCCCGATTACCGTTCTGGGTTCGAAAGACATCAAGATCGACGGTCTGCGCAACGTCGAAAGCCTGCTGAACAACCTGCCACAGGTGTTCGCATCGCAGTCCGGCTCGGTCTCCAACGGCGCGACCGGTACCGCTCAGGTCGACTTGCGTGGTCTGGGTTCCAACCGTACCCTGGTGCTGGTCAATGGCCACCGCCTGCCAGCCGGTACCCCGGGCTCGCCAGCAGCTGACTTGAATCAGATTCCTGCTCCCCTGATCAAACGTATCGAAGTACTGTCCGGCGGCGCCGGCGCCGTGTACGGCGCGGATGCGGTCGCAGGTGTGGTCAACTTCATCATGAACGACCGCTTCGAAGGCGTTCAGGTCGAAGTCAACGGCAGCGGCTACAACCACAAGCAGCAAGATACCGCCGGCGTGGGCAGCCTGGTCGCCAAGCGCGCCCTGGGCAACCCTGGCCAGTACTCGGTACCGGGCAACGTCGGCCTGGACGGCCGTTCGCGCGACGCCTCGCTGCTGATCGGTAGCAACTTCGCCGACAACAAAGGTAACGCCACCCTGTTCTTCAGCTACAAGCGCGACGACGCGCTGCTGCAAGCCGCGCGCGATTTCACTTCGTGCTCGCTGAGTGTTTCGGCTGCAGGCTTCGCTTGCGGCGGTTCCAGCACCAACGCCACCGGCCGCTTCACCAACGGCGCCGACAAAGGCCCGCTGTTCCCTAACGCCGGTAAAGTCTTCACCACCACCGCCGCCGGTACGCCACGTTCCTACGTCGATGCGACCGATGCCTACAACTTCGGCCCAACCAACTACCTGACCCGTCCTGACGAGCGTTATGGCGTTGCTGCAAACATCCATTACGACCTGAACGAGAAAGCCCGCGTCTACGCCGACTTCTCCTTCCACGATGACCGCAGCGATGCGCAAGTGGCTCCAGGCGGTATGTTCGGCGCGGTGTACACCGTCAAGAACGACAACCCGTTCCTGACTCCTGAGATGAAGGCCGCGCTGGACGTGACCACCCCAGGCAGCTCCAACTCGGTGGTTGTCCAGCGTCGTAACGTTGAAGGCGGCGGTCGTGATTCCGTCTTCACCAACACCTCCTATCGCATGCTGATGGGCGTCAAAGGCGAAATCGGCCCTTGGCAGTACGACATCTTCGCGCAGACCTCCAAAGTTCGCTTTGCTGGTAGCTCGGATAACTACTTCTCGAAATCCAAGGCTGCCAAGGCCATGGACGTGGTCAACGTGAACGGCGTTGCGCGTTGCGCCTCGTTCGTCGACGGCACCGATCCAGCTTGCGTACCTTACAACGTCTGGAAAGTGGGCGGCGTAACCAAGGAAATGCTGGATTACATCCAGATTCCTGGCCAGCAGTTCGGCCAGACCGAACAGCAAATCCAGGGCGCCAACATCGCGGCTGACCTGGGCGACTACGGCATCAAAGTTCCTGGCAACTCGCAAGGCGTCGGCGTGTCCGTCGGCCTGGAGCGTCGCGTTGAAGCGCTGGAACTGCGTCCAGACGGTCCTTCGCAAAACTTCGACCTGGACGGCTCCGGCGGTCCTGTGAAGCCAGTCAAAGGCCGCTATGTGGTCAAGGACGTGTTCGGCGAGATGCGTCTGCCGCTGCTGGAAAACAAACCGTTTGCCGAGTCGCTGGCAACCAACCTGTCGTTCCGCCACACCAAGATCGACACCGGCGTCAGCGCCAACACCTACGGCCTGGGCCTGGAATGGCAGCCAGTTTCGATGGTCAAGGTCCGCGGTTCGCACCAGAAGGCAGTGCGCGCACCAAACATCAACGAACTGTTCACGCCTAGCGGCAACAACCTGTTCGACATGGATTCCGATCCATGCGCAGGCGCCACCCCAGCCCGTTCCGCAGCCGAGTGCGCCCGCACCGGTGTCAGCGCTACGCGTTACGGCAACATCCAGGGCAGCCCAGCTGGCCAGTACAACTACCTGGCTGGTGGTAACACGGCTCTGAAGCCAGAGCGTTCGAAGTCGAACACCCTGGGTCTGGTGATCACCCCGATGAAAAACCTGACCGTGACCGTCGATTACTTCGACATCAAGGTGCAGGACACCATCAGCATCGTGAACCCAGAAACCACGCTGACCAAGTGCCTGGATTCCGGCGATCCTATCTTCTGCTCGCAGGTTCATCGCGACTCGCAGGGTACCCTGTGGCTGCTGCCTCAGGCGAACATCGTTGGCACCAACACCAACATCGGTTCGATCAAAACCTCGGGTATCGATCTGGGCTTCAGCTACGGCCAACGCGTCGGCAACCTGGGCACCATGGGTCTGACCATGAACGGCACCAAGCTGAAGTCGTATGAAATCGAAGAGCTGCCAGGTGAAGGTTCCTACGATTGCGCAGGCCTGTACAACGGCGCCGGCAAATGCGGCCAGCCTCGTCCGAAATGGCGTCACAAGCTGCGTGGCAACTGGAACACCCCATGGAGTGTCGACCTGGCTCTGACCTGGCGCTACTTCCAGGGCGTGGACATCGAAACCACCAGCAGCAACTCGCACCTGACCGGCACGCCGCGTGATGCTGAATCGCACTTCGCTTCGGCCAACTACTTCGATCTGGCAGGCACCTACTACTTCAACAAGAAGATCAGCCTGACCGCCGGTATGAACAATATGTTCGACCGCGATCCTCCGATCACCTCGAAGTACGGTACGGGCCAGGGTAACGGCAACACCTTCCCATCGATGTACGATGCGCTGGGTCGTAAGCTGTTCATGAATCTGAGCGCCAAGTTCTAATCGGCGTCACGAAGTAAAAAGCGGCGGGTCTCACGACCCGCCGCTTTTTTTTATGCCTTTTTTTAACCGTTTTCTTGTGGCCGGGCTCAGGTTTCCCAGTCGCTGCCGGCGTCGATGGCGCCCAGCATCGCGCTCACCAGCGTGCGTTCTTTTTCAGTGAGCTCCGGCCGCCAGGCTTCGAACAGCAGGATCACGCGCGTCTGGTCGCTGGTGTTCCAGGCCTCGTGCTCGATGCTGTCGTCGAACACCCAGGCCTTGCCTTCTTCCCAGCTGCGCGTCTCGTTGCCGACCCGCAGCGAGCAGCCGGGCGGCACGATCAGCGGCAGGTGGCAGATCAGGCGGGTGTTGAGGATGCCGGTGTGCGGCGGAATGTGGGCGCCCGGCCGCATCATCGAGAACAGCACGGTGGGCGCGCGTCCCGGCACCTGCGTCATCGGCACCTGGGCCAGCGCGGCCAGCGTTTTCGGACAGCGCGCGGCGTTTTCCGCCACCACTTCGCCGTTGCGCCACAAATAGAAAGCGCTCCAGTCGCGGTTGTTGTGCATGCCGCCGCGGTTGAGCGCGGGCAGCCTGGGGTCGGGCTTGAGGTAGGGCTCGAAGGCGGCGTCGTCCTGCAGCACTTGCAGCAGCTCGGCGCGGATGTCGTCGGTGGCCGCCTCGACCTGGTCCAGCCACGGGAAGTCGGCGCGGTCGAAGAACTGGGTTTGCGGCAGGCCGGGGAAGTAGTACAGGCGCGGCTGCTGCAGGAAGACTTGCTTGCGGCCGAGCAGCAGGTCGAGCGACTGGTTGAAGCGGGCGCTGTCGGCGTCGTCGGCCAGGCCGGCCTGCTGCAGCCGCTGCATCAGCTGGCCTTCGAACTGGGCCACGTGCTGTTCGCAGGCGGCGCGCGCGCGCGCCAGCTGCGCGCGCAGCGACGGCGGCAGGTCGTCATCCGGTGGCGCCGCCTTCAGCGCGGTGCGGTAGAACGCCACGGCCGAGATGGCATTGCCGTCGGCCGCCAGCAAGTCGCCCTTGACCAGCAATAGTTGCAGATTGTCCGGCGCGGCGTCCAGCGCGTGCTCCAGGGCGGCCAGCGCCGCCTTGATGTCGCCCAGCGCCTGGCAGGCTTGGGCCAATCCGAACCAGGCTTGCGGCCCGCCCTGGCCGCTGCGGGTAAGTTGCTCAAAATGGGTGCGTGCCGCCGCCGCGTTCGGATTGTGTGTGGTCATTGCCTAGAGGTCAAAACCGCCATCGGCGCTCTTGAAGGCGTGGATGGCGCGGGTCATTTCCGTGATCATGGCGCGTTCCGCCAGCGTCAGCTGCGGATGCCAGATGTCGAAAATCAGCACCACGCGCAGCTTGTCGCTGTCATTCCACGCCTCATGCTCGATGGTATCATCGAATACCCAGGCTTGGCCCGGTTGCCAGCTGCGCGTTTCATTGCCGACCCGGAAGCCGCAGCCCGGCGGCACGATCAGCGGCAGGTGCGTCACCAGGCGCGCGTTGCTGACGCCGACGTGGGCCGGGATCCGGGTCTTCGGCTTGAGCAGCGAGAACATCGCGGTCGGCGTGCGGCCCGGCTGGTCCGGCTGCGGCGCACCGCCCAGCAGCGCCATCGTCTGCGGGCACCTGGCGGCGTTGTCCGGCACCGGCAGGCCGTCCTTGAGCAGGTGGAAGGCGCTCCAGCGCGGCGAGTTGTTCAGTTCCGCGAACTGGTTGTGCGGCACGTCGTCCGGGTAGGTCAGGTAGGGCGCGAAGCCATCCTCGGTTTGCAGCACCTGCAGGAATTCATCGCGGATGGCGTCGGTGCCGGCTTCGATCGCGTCCAGCCACGGGAACTCGCCGCGCGGCAGGAAGGCTTGCGGCACCAGGCCGGGATAGTGATAGCGCATCGACTTCGATTCGTAGCGGCGCTTGCGGCCCACCATCAGGTCGACCGATTCGCGGAAGCGGCTCAGGTCTTCGCCTGCATGCAGCTGGTATTGCTGTTCGAGGAAGTTGTCGAGGAAGCGGCCATAGTCGGCCTGGTAGCGCTCGACATACTGCATCGCATGCTCGACGGCGCTGCGCATGCCGGCATCGAGCCGTTCGACCGGCGGCGCCACCGAGGCCACCGCGCCGTACACCGAGGCCGACTGGTGGGTCTTGCCCTGGCGTTCCAGCAGGTTGGCGCGCAGGATCAGGGCCACCATGTCGGATGGATCGGCCACCAGCGCGTTGTGGATGGCGGTCTCTTCGGCCGCCTCGTCCTTCTGTCCCTGGCAGGCCAGCGCCAGGTTGACCCAGTTCTGCGGATCGTCCGGATAGGCGCGCACCAGGCGCTCGAAGGCGCGGCGCGCGGTGGCGTGGTCGCCGTAGCGGAAGGCGCGCTTGCCCAGCGAGGTCAGCGCCAGGGGATGGGCCGGCTGCAGGTCCAGGATGCGCGCCCACATGCGGCCGGCTTCTTCTTCCTGGCCGGCCTGGGTGGCCTTGATCGCTGCTGCCTCCAGGATGGCGACTTCAGGCGACGCCGGATGCGGATTGGGCTTGGAGGTAATCATTTCTAGTCATCGACGGGTTGCAGGGAAGCTTTGTTGCCTGCAAAGAAATTATAGACCGCCGATAACACGCCTTGACGCAAAGCGCGCATGAAACCAGATCAACTGTTGGTGCCACGCATCACTTTGATACAGTTCGCCGCATTTTGTTACATGCCACCCCACAGCCCGCTCAGGATGGCGGCGGCCGACAGGCCGGCGGTCTCGGTGCGCAGGATGCGCGGACCCATGGCCAGCGGCAGGGCGCCGTGCTGGATCGCCAGGTTTTCCTCGGCATCGCTGAGGCCGCCCTCGGGGCCGATCACCAGGGTCACCGCCTGCGGGCTCTGGTGGCGTGCCCAGTCGGCCAGCGACTGTCCGGCGCGCGGCGTCAGGATGATGCGGCGGTGCATGTCCTGCTGGGTGATCCATTGCTTGTAGTCTTGCAGCGGCGCCAGCTGGGCCAGGCGGTTGCGGCCGCTCTGCTCGGAGGCCGACTCGATGATGCCCTGCCAGTGCGCCATCTTCTTTTCCGCCCGTTCGGCCGACAGCCGCACCACGCAGCGCTGCGCCGCCAGCGGCTGCACGCCGGACACGCCCAGCTCGATCGCCTTCTCGATGATCCAGTCCATCTTGCTGGCCTCGGGCAGGGCTTGCGCCAAGGTGATGCCGAACGGCAGCTCGACCTCGCGCGGCTGGTGCGTCTTGACCTCGACGCTGACGTGGCGCCTGCCGATCTCGCTCAGGGTGGCGCTGTATTCACCGCCCTGGCCGTTGAACAGCGTGACCAGCTCGCCCGGCGCCAGCCGCAGCACCTGGATGTGGTGGGTGACCGCCTCGGGCAGGCTGACGAGCTGGCCGATGGCCAAAGGCTGGGAGATATAAAAGCGGGGCATGCGCGAATCCGGTCGGTTTGAGTTCCGCAATTTTAAATGGTGGACGCCTCGGTCTGGTAAAATAATGGGTTCAGCAAGAGAGCAGCACAGACAGTAGTAACGACAGCAGCATCCCATTGCCCCCAGTTTCCATACTTTCGTGATAGACCAACGATGACTTCTACGCTCCCAACCACCCAAATGGCTAACGCGATCCGCGCGCTGGCAATGGACGCCGTCCAGAAGGCCAATTCCGGCCACCCAGGCATGCCGATGGGCATGGCCGAAATCGCCGTGGCGCTGTGGAGTGGCCATTACAGCCACAACCCGGCCAACCCGAAATGGGTGAACCGCGACCGCTTCCTGCTGTCCAACGGCCACGGCTCGATGCTGCACTACGCGCTGCTGCACCTGTCCGGCTACGCGGTGAGCATGGACGACATCAAGTCCTTCCGCCAGATGCATTCGAAAACCCCGGGCCACCCGGAAGTCGACATCACCCCGGGCGTGGAAACCACCACCGGCCCGCTGGGCCAGGGTATCGCCAACGCGGTCGGCATGGCGCTGTCGGAGTACCTGCTGGGCGCCGAGTTCAACAAGCCTGGCTTTGACATCGTCAACCACTACACCTACGCCTTCGTCGGCGACGGCTGCCTGATGGAAGGCATCTCGCACGAAGTGTGCGCGCTGGCCGGCACCCTGGGCCTGAACAAGCTGATCGCCCTGTACGACGACAACGGCATCTCGATCGACGGCAAGGTCGAAGGCTGGTTCACCGACGACACCCCGGCCCGTTTCGAAGCCTACGGCTGGAACGTGATCCGCGCCGTCGACGGCCACGATGTCGCCGCCGTCTCGGCCGCCATCGCCGCCGCCAAGACCTCCAGCAAGCCGACCCTGATCTGCTGCAAGACCGTGATCGGCAAGGGCTCGCCTAACCTGCAGGGCGGCGACAAGGTGCACGGCGCCGCGCTGGGCGACAAGGAAATCGCCGCCGTCCGCGAATACATCGGCTGGAGCGCCGCGCCGTTCGAGATCCCTGCCGACGTCTACGCCGCATGGGACGCCAAGTCCGCCGGCGCCAAGCTGGAAGCCGACTGGGCCGCGACCTTCGCCGCCTACGGCAAGCAATTCCCGGCCGAAGCCGCTGAACTGAGCCGCCGCATGGCCGGCGACCTGCCAGCCGCGTTCGACGCCACCCTGGCCGCCGGCATTGCCGCCTGCGTCGACAAGAAAGAAAACATCGCCACCCGCAAGGCCAGCCAGAACGCCATCCAGGCGCTGGCGCCGGTGCTGCCGGAATTCCTGGGCGGCTCGGCCGACCTGACCGGCTCCAACCTGACCAACTGGAAAGAGTGCGTCGCGCTGCGTTCCGGCAAGCCGGGCAACCACGTCAACTACGGCGTGCGCGAGTTCGGCATGTCGGCGATCATGAACGGCGTCACGCTGCACGGCGGCTACATCCCGTTCGGCGCCACCTTCCTGACCTTCTCCGATTACAGCCGCAACGCGCTGCGCATGGCCGCGCTGATGAAGCTGCGTTCGATCTTCGTGTTCACCCACGATTCGATCGGCCTGGGCGAAGACGGCCCGACCCACCAGTCGGTCGAGCACGTCTCGTCGATGCGCCTGATCCCCAACCTGGACAACTGGCGTCCATGCGACACCGTCGAATCGATGGTCGCATGGGGCGAGGCGGTCAAGCGTAAGAACGGTCCGTCGACCCTGATCTTCTCGCGCCAGAACCTGCCGTACCAGGAGCGCACCGCCCAACAGATCGCCGACGTCGCCCGCGGCGGCTACGTGCTGAGCGAAGTGGCCGGCGCCAAGGTCACGCTGATCGCCACCGGTTCGGAAGTCGAGCTGGCCGTGGCCGCCGCTTCGGCGCTGGCTGCGGAAGGCATCGCCGCGCGCGTGGTGTCGATGCCGTCGACCGACGTATTTGACCGTCAGGACGCCGCTTACAAGGCCAGCGTATTGACCAAAGGCTTGCCACGTGTGGCAATCGAAGCCGGCGTAACCGATTTCTGGTACAAATACGTTGGCCTGGAAGGCGCTGTGGTCGGCATCGATACCTTCGGTGAATCGGCTCCGGCAGGCGTGCTGTTCAAGCACTTCGGCTTCACGGTGGAAAACGTCGTGGCGAAAGTCAAATCTGTCATTGCATAATCTATAATTGCTTGTTGCATTACCTATTTTTCTAATCAGGAGCATAGTATGACGATCAAAGTTGCAATCAATGGCTACGGCCGCATCGGCCGCAATGTGCTGCGCGCTTTCTACGAAGGCGGCAAGAAACAGGACATCCAGATCGTTGCGATCAACGACCTGGGCGATGCCAAATCGAACGCCCACCTGACCCGCTACGACACCGCCCACGGCAAGTTCCCAGGCACCGTGACGGTGGACGGCGACAACATGATCGTGAACGGCGACGTGATCCGCGTGTTCGCGCAGCGCAACCCAGCGGAAATCCCATGGGGCGATCTGGGCGTGGACGTGGTGCTGGAGTGCACCGGCTTCTTCACCACCAAAGAGAAAGCTTCGGCTCACTTGAAGGGCGGCGCCAAGAAAGTCATCATCTCGGCACCAGGCGGCAAGGACGTCGACGCCACCATCGTGTACGGCGTCAACCAGCACGTGCTGAAATCGACCGACACCGTGATCTCGAACGCTTCGTGCACCACCAACTGCCTGGCCCCGCTGGTCAAGCCGCTGAACGACGCCATCGGCGTGGA
Source organism: Duganella sp. S19_KUP01_CR8 (assembly GCF_036688705.1). NCBI lineage: Bacteria > Pseudomonadati > Pseudomonadota > Betaproteobacteria > Burkholderiales > Oxalobacteraceae > Duganella > Duganella sp. S19_KUP01_CR8. The sequence continues at coordinate 338,045 of NZ_JAQQPR010000001.1, forward strand.
AACCGGCCTGATGACCACGATTCACGCCTACACCAACGACCAGGTACTGTCGGACGTGATGCATGAAGACCTGCGCCGCGCCCGTTCGGCCACCATGAGCATGATCCCGACCAAGACCGGTGCTGCCGCCGCGGTTGGCCTGGTGCTGCCTGAGCTGAACGGCAAGCTGGACGGTTTCGCGATCCGCGTGCCGACCATCAACGTTTCGCTGGTCGACCTGTCGTTCATCGCCAAGCGCGACACGACCGTGGACGAAGTCAATGCGCTGATGAAGGCCGCCGCTGAAGGCGCGCTGAAAGAAGTGCTGACCTACCAGACCGAACCGCTGGTATCGATCGACTTCAACCACAATCCTGCTTCGTCGAACTTCGACTCGACCCTGACCAAAGTGTCGGGCCGTCTGGTGAAGGTATCGTCGTGGTACGACAATGAGTGGGGCTTCTCGAACCGCATGCTGGACACCACCGTTGCACTGATGACCGCGAAGTAATTCGCTGCGAGTCCAGTAGAGCCTGCCGGCGCAATCCGGCAGGTTTTTTTTTGTCCGGCCAATATCAACCATGAAGATGCCGCGTCGGACGAAAAAAAACCCATCGGCACCGAGCAAGCTCGGGCCGATGGGTTTTTTAGTTGGCTGCTGTGATTACAGCGAAACGCGCAGGCCCAGGTAGTAGCGGCGGCCGATGGCGTCGTAGGTCGACGCATCGGTCTCGGTACCGGTGGAGCTGCCTGGCAGGCCGCTGATGATCGGTGCCGGCTTGGCGTCAAACGCGTTGTTGATACCGAAGTAAACCTGCATCGACTTCTTCGCTTCCTTCTTGATGTCGTAGGTGAACTGGAAGTCGTTGTAGGTCTTCGAACCAACGCCCACCGTGCCCGGTGCGATGCTCAGGCTCTTCAGGAACTGGTCGTCCAGCGCCACAGGACCGGTATAGGTTGCGGTCCAGGTCGCGCCGAAGCTGCCCCATTTGTATGCCGTGTTCAGCACTGCCTTGTTGCGCGGAGCGTTGATGTTGTTGGCGGTGATTTCGCCGACATCGTCGTTGCGCGGGGTCAAGGAAGGATTAGCCTTGTCTTCCGGGATGTCCCGGCGCCAGAATTGACGCAGATAGGTGTAGGCCAATTGCGCGCTCAGGCGGCCAGGACCGACCTTGTCCGCCCACGACACGGTCATGTCGATGCCTTCGGTACCCATGCCGCCGCTGTTGGTGACGGCGGTATCGCTGTACTTGATGGAGCCGGCGCTCAGGTTGCCCGTTTGCACAGGACGGCGGGTGATGAATTTGCAGAACACCTGGTTGTTCTGGTTGTAGCACTGGTCCAGCGCATACTGGCGATCGGTGCCGACGATGGCGTCCGCGATATTGATTTTGAAGTAGTCCGCCGTGAAGGTGACCTTGTTCAACAGTGGAATCGAACGCGGCGTGACGACGATGCCGATCGTGGTCGAACGGCCTTTTTCAGCTTTCAGGTCCGGATTGCCGGTGTTGTAGCCGCTGATGCCCTGCTGGTCGGGCTGGCCCAGCGTGAAGATGCCGCCGTGTGCCGCCATGTTGGCCGCCACGCCAGGCGCGTTCTTGCAGTTGGTCGCCAGCGCCGTGCCGGCCGACGAGGATACGCCTTCGCATGGATCGACCAGGCCGTTCGGGAAGTCCTGGCTAGGCGCCTGGTACAGCTCGTTGATGTTAGGCGCGCGGGTCGATTGCGCGCGGGTCGCGCGGATCTTGAAGTCCGAGGTCACCGCCCATTCGCCGCCGGCGTTCCAGCTGTTGGTGCTGCCCACGGTCGAGTAGTCGCCGTGACGGAAGGTGCCCAGGAAACTCACGTCCTTGGCGAACGGCTTGTCTTTCAGCAGCGGGATGCGGGTTTCGACGAACGCTTCACGCACCTGGAACTTGCCGTAGGTCGGTGGCGTCGCGTTGCCGGCGTTCAGGCCGGCCTGGGTCAGTGGATCTGGAACCGAGCTCGACTCCTCGCTGCGCCATTCGAAACCGGCCGCCAGGCCGACTTTGCCGGCTGGCAGTTCGAACAGGTCGCCGCTGACCGATGCGCCGGCCAGTTTCTGGGTCACGGCGGTCAGCAGCGAGCCCGGCGCGGTCACGTATTTCAGCGCTTCCGGCGTCACGGTGTTGAAACCGAAGATATTGATCGGCACGCAGCCTTCGGCCACCGCGTTGGCGTCGCTGCAGACCGGGGCGCCGCCGGCTACGCCGGGGATCGCGCTCAGCGCGTTGCGCAGGTTGGGGATGTTGACCTGGCCGGTGGAGCTCTGCGCTTCCTTGGTTTTGCCGTAGGTGACGTAGGTCTCGTAGTTCCAATCCTTGACCGTGCCTTTCAGGCCGGTGGAAATGCGGAAGGTGTCGCGGTCGACGTCGGAGTGGCGCGCGCCGAACTCGGACAGACGGCGGGTGAAGAAGTAATCCGGGATGCCGTCGCCGTCGGTGTCGCTGATGCGGTCGTACAGGTATTGCGGCACCAGCGGGTTCTTGACCAGCTGGCCTTTGACCATGGCGCCGGCCGGCACCTGGCCGCCGCTGCCTTTGAAGACCGAGTCCGAACCGAGCGGGAAGGCTTCGATATTGCTCGAGGCCTTGGTCGATGCGTACGTGCCCTCGAAGAAGGCGCTGTGGTTGTCGTTGAAGGCGTGGGTGCCGTTCAGTGCAAAGAGGTAGCGCTCGGTCGGTACGGCGATGGTGCGCAGGGCGGAGCGGTTGTAGCCGGTCGCGCCGACGCCGTTGACGCCGTTGGTGCTCCACGGGATGACATTGCCGTTCTTGTCGTAGGTGAAGTCTTCGGAGTCGCCGTAGAAGTGGCCTTGCGGCGCGTAACCCGAAAAGTTCGGCGATTTCGGAATGAAGGCCAGTTCAGGGTGGCCTTTGGTGATGGCCGAGGTCTGGTCTTGCGACGAGCGCTCGCGGTCTTTGGAGAACACCGCGCCTTGCTTCGAGTAGCCGAAGTGGCCCATGATGTTGCTGGCGCCGTCGGCGCTGGTGGTGCCGAAGGTCAGCGCCAGTTTTTTCTTGAGGTCGTCGCCTTTGCTGCTGCGGCCGGACTGGCCATCGATCAGCACGCCGTCGAAGTTTTTCTTCAGGATGATGTTGACCACGCCGGCCACCGCATCCGAACCGTAGGTCGCCGAAGCGCCGCCGGTCAGCATCTCAACACGTTCGATGAAGTCGGTCGGGATGGTGTTCAAGTCGACCGAGGTGCTGCCGGGCACGCCGGAAACGAAGCGGCGGCCGTTGACCAGCACCAGGGTGCGCGAATCGCCCAGGTTACGCAGGTTGACGGTCGAAACGCCGGCGCCCGAGGTCAGGAAGTTCGAGTTGGTGCGGCTCAGCGTCGGCGTGCCCAGCGTTGGGTTCTTTTGCAGCAGTTCCTGCAAGTTGACGGCGCCCGAGGCGGCGATATCGGCCGAAGTCAGGATTTGCAGCGGCGACGGCGATTCGGCGCCGGGCGCCGAAATACGCGAACCAGTAATTTGTACTTTCTGCACCGGCTCCGTAGAGGCATCCTGGGCGTGGGCAGCTTGTAAGCCGAGCGCCAGTCCGCCCACGCAGATCATGCGTACAGAACGGGACAACGTTGTTTCCTTGATCATTACCAACTCCTCCATTTTTCATTAGCATTGCAACTTGCCGGAAAAACATTTTTTCCGATCTGCTAATGTATTGGGTCGATGGTATATTTGTAAACATAAAATGACAAAATAATCAAAAAAGTAACGTTGCTGTTCTTTTTATGCTACAAGGTGATGCGCAAGCCCAGGTAATAGCGCCGGCCGATCGCGTCGTAGGTCGAGGTATCGGTCTCGGTGCCGGTCTGGTTGCCGGGCAGGCCGCTGATGATGGGCGGCGCCTTGGCGTTGAACGCGTTGTCGACGCCCAGGTACAGCTGCAGGTATTTCTTCACGTCATAGGTGAACTGGAAATCGTTGTAGGTGCGCGAACCCACGCCCACCGTGCCCGGCGCGATGCTCAAGCTCTTCAGGAACTGGTCGTCCAGCGACACCGGGCCGGTGTAGGTGGCGCTCCAGTTGATGCCGGCCGGTCCCCATTTGTAGGCGAGGTTGAGCCCGGCCCGGTTGCGCGGCGCGTTGGTGTTGGCCGCCGTGACCTCGCCGACGTCGCTGTTCTTGTCCGCCTCCGGCGTCGCCTTCTGCCACAGCTGGCGCAGCCAGGTCCAGGCCAGGCGGGCGCTCAGGTTGCCGGGGCCGACCTTGTCCGACCACGAGGCCGTGACGTCGACGCCCTCGGTGCCGAAGCCGCCGCTGTTGGTGGAGGCGATGTTGCTGTACTGGATGGAGCCGGAACTCAGGTTGCCGACGGCGGCGGGGCGGCGCGTGATGAAGCTGCAAAACGCCTGGTTGTTCTGGTTATAGCATTGATCCAGCGCATATTGGCGGTCGGTGCTGACGATGGCGTCGGCGATCTTGATGGTGAAATAGTCGAGCGTAAAGGTGAAGCGGCGCAGCATCGGCACCGAGCGCGGCGTCACCACCAGGCCTATCGTGGTCGAGCGGCCTTTTTCCGCCTTGAGATTGGGATTGCCGCTGTTGTAGCCGCTGATGCCCTGCTGGTCGGCCTGATTCAGCGTGAAGATGCCGCCATGTGCCGCCATATTGGCGGCAACTCCCGGGGCATTGCGGCAATTGACGGCCAGCGCGCTGGTCCCGGACGACGCCACGCCCTCGCAGGGATCGACCAGTCCGGTCGGGAAATCCTGGCTGGGCGCCTGGAACAGTTCGTTGATATTGGGCGCCCGGGTCGATTGCGCGCGCGTGCCGCGCAGCTTGAAGTCGGAAGTGACGCCCCATTCCAGGCCGGCGTTCCAGCTGTTGGTGCTGCCGACGGTGGAGTAATCGCCGTGGCGCACCGTGCCGAGGAAGCTCAGCTCGCGGGCGAACGGCCGCTCCTTGAGCAGCGGCACCCTGGTTTCGACAAACACTTCGCGCACCAGGAAGTTGCCGAAAGTGGGGGGCAGGGCGTTGCCGGCGTTCAGGCCGGACTGGGTCAGCGGGTCGGGAATCGCGCTGGAAGCCTCGCTGCGCCACTCGAAGCCGGCGGCGATGCCGATGCGGCCGGCGGCCAGGCCGGGCACCTCGCCGGTGACCGAGCCGCCCACCAGCTTCTGCGTGATCGCGGTTTCCAGCGAGCCGGGCGCGGTCACGTATTTGAGCGCGGCCGGGGTGATGCTGTTGTAGCCGAAGATGTTGATCGGCACGCAACCCTCGGCCGCCGCATGCACGTCGCGGCACACCGGCGCGCCGTCGGGACTGGGAATCGCCTCCAGCGCATTGCGCAAGCTCATCACATTGACCTGGCCGGTGGAATTTTGCGCTTCCTTGGTCTTGCCGTAGGCCAGGTAGGCTTCATAGCCCCAGTCGCGGACCGTGCCCTTCAGGCCGGTGGCCAGGCGGAAGGTGTCGCGGTCGGCCGTCGAGTGGCGCGGGCCGAACTCGGCCAGGCGGCGGGTGAAGAAGTAATCCGGCACGCCGTCGCCGTCGATGTCGCTGATGCGGTCATACAGGTACTGCGGCACCAGCGGATTCTTGACCAGCACGCCGTTGACGAGGGTGGCGGCCGGCACCTGGCCGCTGGGCTTGTACACCTGGTCCGAGCCCAGGGCGAACGGTTCGATGTTGGCATCGACCTTGGACGAGGCATACGTGCCCTCGAAAAACGCGCTGTGGCTGTCGTTGAACGCCCAGTTGCCGTTGGTGGCGAACAGGTAGCGCTCGGTCGGCACGGCGATCAGGCGGTAGGCCGAACGGTTGAAACCGGTGGCGCCGGCGCCGCTGCCGGCCGCGCCATTTTGATTCCAGGGGATAATGTTGTTGTTTGCATCATAGGTGAAATCTTCGCTGTCGCCGAAGAAATGGCCCTGCGGCGCGTAGCCGGAAAAGTTGGGCCGCTTGACCGCGAACGCCAGTTCCGGGTGGCCCTGGGTGATGGCCGAGGTCTGGTCGACGGCCGAGGCCGGCCGGTCGCGCGAGTACACCGCGCCCTGTTTCGAGTAGCCGAAATGGCCCATGACATTGCTGGCGCCGTCGGCGCTGGTGGTGCCGAAAGTCAGCGCCAGTTTCTTTTTGAAGTCGTCGCCTTCGCTGCTGCGGCCGGTTTGCGCGTCGAGCAGTACCCCGCTAAAGTTTTTCTTCAAGATAATATTGACCACGCCGGCCACGGCATCCGAGCCATAAGTGGCGGAGGCGCCGCCGGTTAATAATTCCACCCGGTCGATAAAATCCGTGGGAATAGTGTTGAGGTCAACCGCAGTATCTCCAGGCACGCCGGAAACAAAACGGCGGCCATTCATTAATACCAGGGTGCGTGAATCGCCGAGGTTTCTGAGATTAACCGTGGAAACGCCGGCGCTCGATGTCTGGAAATTCGAATTGGCGCGGCTGATGGTCGGCGTCCCCATCGTCGGATTCTTCTGTAATAAATCCTGCAGATTGGTGGCGCCGGACGCGGCAATATCAACCGAGTTTAATATCTGCAATGGCGAGGGCGATTCCGCCGCCGGCGAGGCAATACGGGAGCCGGTTATCAGCACCTTCTGCATGGGCTCGGCAGTTTCCTGGCCCAGCGCGGTTTGCGTGCCGAATGCCAGGCCGCTGATGCACAGCAGGCGAATTGAGCGGGCGATCGTGGTTTCATTGTTCTTCATTATCCGACTCCTAGGGTGTGCCACGGTTATTTTGGAATGTCACCGCTGATAGACTGACTAGGCTGCCGAAGAGTTCCCCCGACCGTAAGCTCGTTTCTGGCGTTTACACGCCAATTTTTGGCATGATTCCAGAATGAAGGCGAAAAAAAACCGGGACATCGTCCCGGTTGTTGCGCTCCGCTACTGCTTTTATTTGCTTTTATTTGTAGATGCCGGAGCCGACCAACATGTCGTCGACCTTTTCAATATAACCGGACTTGGCTTCCACCGCTTTCGTGACCGGATTCGGCCATTTGAAATCCACCCAGCCCTTGCCCTTGGATTTGGCGAGCTCGACCATTTCTTTAATCATTGGTTTTCCTTCGTTATCCTTGAGGGTAATCAAAGGTTTGCCAACCATTTTAGGATTATTACCATGGGCCAAAGCGATGCCATTTAAATCGTACACATATATATACAGATCGCGGTCATGGAAATTCGTATTGGCCGGATCGGAAATCGCGGCGAAAGCTTTTTCCTTGCCATCGGATTTAATCAGGGCAACCGCTTTCTTTACCATGGCGACCGCTTCGTCAGGCGTTCCCTTGTCGGCGGCCACAGCGGTCGATGACATTGCAAACATGCTCAAGCTTAACGCTGCGGCACCGAATAATGCTTTCATATCATTTCTCCTTTGAATAAAACTGCGATGGCGCTGGGCGCTCTGCTGTTGTGGTTTTCAATATTACTGTAGTTGACGAGTTTAAATCACAACAGCGGCAATTTAACAAAGGAGTCGTTGTTATATGGCAACATTGTCTTCAAAGATAGTACGCCATAACTCGGTGACCTGGGCCGCGTGGACCGCCACCAATTGCCGATCGACGCGCGCCAGGTCCTGGCCTTGCAGGCGCAGCTGGTGTTGTAACTTGCGCAACTGGCGATAGGCGTCGCCGACCCGCGCCGCCAGGCCGGCGTCGATCAATCCCAGCTCGCCGCACATTTTTAAAAGTGCAATGTTGCCGTAATTGGCGGTCAATTGCGGGTAGGCCGCGGCGTGCTGCAAGACCAGGAACTGGACGATGAACTCGATATCGATCATGCCGCCCGGATCCTGTTTCAGGTCGAACAGCTCGCTGTGATTCGGCTTGGCGTCGACCATACGTTTCCGCATTGCAATGACTTCCTGCTTCAGCGGACCGTCGGCCGGACGCTCCTTGCGCAGCACCGCCTCGCGGATTTCCTCGAAGCGCAGGCCGATCGCCGCGTCGCCGGCGCAGAAGCGGGCGCGGGTCAGCGCCTGGTGCTCCCAGATCCAGGCCGAGCTGCTCTGGTATTTCTCGAACGCCGACACGCTCGACACCAGCATGCCGCTGGCGCCGTCCGGGCGCAGCGCGGTATCGATGTCGAACAGGATGCCGGCCGAGGTGTGCGATGTCATCCAGGTAATAAACCGCTGCGCCAGCTTGGCGTACTGGGCCGGCGCCTCCTGGTCGTTGTCGTCGTACAGGAAGATCACGTCCAGGTCGGACACATAACCCAGCTCCTTGCCGCCCAGCTTGCCGTAGGCGATCACCGCGAACTGCGGCACCTCGCGGTGGCGCGTGGCCACCATCTGCCAGATCGCCTTGATGGCGGCGGCGACGATGGTGTCGGCCAGCGCCGACAGGTGGTCGGCCAGCTTTTCCACCGTCAGGTCGCCGGCCAGGTCCTGCGCCAGCAGGTGGAACAGCTGGGCGTGGTGGATCTCGCGCAGGATATCCATCTGCCGCTCGGTGTCGCCGGGCGCCGAGGCCAGTTGGATTTCCAGGTCGGCCGCCAGCGCCACCGGGTCGAACACGGCGTTGCGGACGCGGTCGTCCAGCAGCTCGTCCAGCAGGATGGGGTGCTGGCTGAGGAATTGCGCGGCCCAGCCGCTGGCGTGCACCATGCGGATCACCCGCGCCAGCGTGTGCGGATACTCGGTCAGCAGCGACAGATAGGCCGAGCGGCGCGCGATTGCCTCCAGGAAATCCAGCAACCGGCCCAGCGTGGCCTGCTGGTTGCCGCCGCTCGACTCCAGCGAACACTGCACGATCAGCGGCAGCGCCGCGTTGACCAGTCCCAGCAGGCGGTTGCGGCTGGCTTCCGGCAGCGATTGCAGGCGCGGCGCCTGCCAGGTCGCGATCAGGCGCTTGGCCGCGCCCTCGGGATCGTCGAAACCCAGGGCGGTAAAGCGCGACACCATGGCTTCGCGGTTGTCGGGATCGGCGCACTCGTTGCTGGACTGCGGATTGATATCGTTGTCGCTGCCGCTGGTCTTGTCCGAGAACATTTCATCGAACTGGCCGGCGACGAACTGGCGGTGGGCTTCGATCTGGGTCAGCAGGGTGGCGGTGTCGGCCAGGCCCATCATCTGCGCCACCAGCAGGCGGTCGGCGTCGTTGGCCGGCAGGGTGTGGGTCTGGGCGTCGTCCAGGTATTGCAGGCGATGCTCCAGGTTGCGCAGGAAGGTGTAGGAAGCCAGCAGTTGATAGACGATGGCGTGACTTAATAAGCCCTTCTCGGCGATGATGCGCAGCGTGGTGCGGGTCGAACGGTCGCGCAGGGCGGCGTCGCGGCCGCCCCGTATCAGCTGGAACACCTGTGCCAGGAACTCGATTTCGCGGATGCCGCCACGGCCCAGTTTGACGTTGTTGCTGCGGTCAGGGTGCAGCCGCTCCTGGCGGTTGACCTCGGCACGGATCTGCGCGTGCATATTGCGGATGGCGTCGATCACGCCGAAATCCAGGTAGCGGCGGAACACGAACGGCCGCACGATGGCGTCCAGCGCGGCGATGTCCTCGGCGCGGCCGGTCACGGCGCGCGCCTTGACCCAGGCGTAGCGCTCCCACTCGCGGCCCTGGACGATCAGGTATTGCTCCACCATGCTCAGGCTGGCGGCCAGCGGACCCGAGCCGCCGTTCGGCCGCAAAGCCATATCGACCCGGAACGTGTAGCCATCTTCCGTTATCTCCGACAAAGCAGCGATCAGTTTCTTGCCCAGCCGGATGAAGAACTCGTGGTTGGACAGGCTGCGCTGGCCCGGCCCGGCGGCGGTGTCGCCATCTTCCGGGTAGACGAAGATCAGGTCGATGTCGGACGAGACGTTCAGTTCGCCGCCGCCTTGCTTGCCCATGCCGAGCACGATCAGTTCCTGCGGCAGGCCGGAATCGCGGCCGATCGGCGTGCCGTGCGCCGCCGTCATTTCGGCGTAAACCTCGTGCATATGCTGCTGGATGGCGAAATCGGCGAAGCGGGTCATGGCTTCGACCACCTCGGCCAGGTTGGCCTTGCCTTCGAGGTCGCGGCGGATCAGCACGCATACCAGCAGGTTGCGCAGCCGGCGCATGGCGCGCGGCAACGGCAGCGGCGGGGCGCCGGCGGGCACGTTGGCGGCTTCTTTTGCTAAATAATCAGCAAGATTGATCTGGGCAAGCGATAATTGCGCTAAATCATCAGCCTTGGCGGCGCGGTCGGGAGCGGCGGCCAGCCAGCGCTGGTAAAAACGTGACGCGGTTGGTGCAATCATTGGCAACGTGTTTCCTGAAACAAGTTAGTCGGTAACAGCATGTAAAACCGGTGCAGACCCGTCCTGAGTGGCGCTGGTAGGTACAGGTGATGCGGTAGAATTGCTGCGCAGGCATAAAAGCTTGAAACCGAGTTTAGCGATTTATTTGACGCATGGCCTGATTTATTAGCTTATTGATGCAAAAACCAGAAGAGGAGACTGTGACAGGCGAGGGGCCTTTGGCCGCGCGCTGGCACCGGCTGCGTGCTGCCTATCGCATCTGTAATCTTGCCAGCCATCATGTGCTGGGCTTCACGCTGAAGCTGTTCCTGCTGCTGTATTTCGCCTTCGCCATCCTGTTCCTGACGCTGCGCTACGTGGTGCTGCCGAATATCGACCACTACAAGGGCGATATCGAGCGCCTGGCCAGCGGCGCGGTCGGCAACCGCGTCACCATTTCCCGCATCTATGCTTCGTGGACCGGCCTGCGTCCCAACCTGTTCCTGGGCGACGTGGTGCTGCACGACCAGCAGGGCCAGCAGGCATTGACCCTGCCAAGCGTGTCGGCCACCCTGTCGTGGTGGAGCGTGCTGGCCGGCGCCGTGCGCTTCGAATCGCTGGAGCTGGTGCGCCCCGAACTCGAGGTGCGGCGCGAAGCCGACGGCCGCCTGCTGGTGGCCGGCATCTACATCGACCCGCACAAGCCGAGCGACGGCCGGGGCGCCGACTGGCTGCTGTCGCAGCGCGAGATCGTCATCCGCGAAGGCCGCCTGCAATGGACCGACCTGCAGCGCAACGCGCCGCCGCTGGCGCTGGACGGCGTCAGCATCCTGCTGCGCAACCAGTGGCTGCACCACCAGCTGGCGCTGAAGGCGACGCCGCCGGCCACGCTGGCGGCGCCGCTCGACCTGCGCGCCGATTTCAGCCATCCGGCCTTCGGCGCGCGCGTCTCCAACCTGTCGATGTGGAAGGGTGAGCTGTACGCCGACGTGCGCGGCACCGACCTGCTGGCATGGAAGCCCTGGCTGGACTTTCCGTTCGAGCTCAACAGCGGGGGCGGTTCGCTGCGCGCCTGGGTCGGCATCGACCAGTCGCGCGTGACCGGTTTTACCGCCGATGTCGGCCTGCGCGACGTTTCCGCCGTGCTCGGCAAGGAGTTGCCGCTGCTGGACCTGCGCCAGCTGAGCGGCCGCATCGCCGCCCGCGAGGAAATGTCCGCCACCGCGCCGCTGGTCAAGAAGGGCGCCGTGCGGCCGCGCTTCGGCGCGCTGGGCCACAGCGTCGAGCTGACCAACCTGACCTTGACTACCAGCGACGGCCTGCTGATGGCGCCGACCTCGCTGTCCGAACACTACACCGTCGCCAGCGGCGCCAAGCCGGAGCGCTATGAAATCCGCGCCCGCCAGCTGGACCTGCAAACCATGGCCGGCCTGGCCGAGCGCCTGCCGCTGACCGAGCACCAGCGCAAGCTGCTGGCCGATTTCGCGCCGCGCGGCCTGCTGCAGAACTTTTCCGCCGAATGGCAGGGCGCCTATCCGGCCTTGCAGTCCTACCGCGTCAAGGGCGACCTGGTCGGCCTCGGCCTGAAGCCGCAGCCGCCGCGCCCGGCGCAGGCCAAGACCGCCAAGTCGCCGGCCATCGCCGCCTTGCCCGCCATTCCCGGCTTCGACAACCTGACCGGCGCCATCGACGCCACCGAGAAGGGCGGCAGCTTCAGCCTGGCCTCGACCCAACTGGTGCTGCAGATGCCGGACTACTTCAGCGAAGCGTCCATGCCGTTCGACCGCCTGAACCTGAAGGCGCGCTGGTCGTTCGAGCCGGACAACCAGCTGCTGTTCCAGATCGACAGCATGGACTTCCTGCAGAACGGACTGAGCGGCACGCTGCAAGGTTCGCACAAGATGCCGCTGGGCGGCAAAGGCGCCGGCAATGTCGACCTGACCGGCACGCTGAACGGCTTCCAGTTGAACCGCATCGACAACTACCTGCCGATGCAGACCCCGCACGACCTGCGCGCCTGGCTGACCGGCGCGCTCGAAGGCGGCGTCGCCAGCGACGTCACGCTGCGCCTGCGCGGCGACCTGGCGCACTTCCCCTTCCACGGCGACGGCGGCGCCGACAAGGCGCGCGGCGAATTCCGCGTGGCCGGCAAGCTGACCGAGGGCAAGCTGAATTATTCGCCCAGCCATTTCCTGCACGACGGCAAGGACTTGGGCAAGGACGGCAAGCCGCTGCCGCTGTGGCCGCAGGCCGAGCATATCAAGGGCAGCTTCGTGTTCGAGCGCGCCCGCATGGAGATCCGCGGCGACACCGCCACCACCGCCGGCGTCGCGCTGTCCGGCGTGAAGGCGGTGATCCCCGACCTGATGATCCACGATTCGATGCTGGAAATCGACGGCAACGCCGCCGGTCCGATGCAGGAATTCCTCAAGTACATGAGCATCAGCCCGGTACTGGAATGGATCTCGCACTTCACCGACGAAACCCAGGCCAACGGCAACGCCAGGCTGGCGTTGAGCCTGCGCCTGCCGCTGTCGCACCTGATCGACGCCAAGGTGCAGGGCGCGCTGCAACTGGCAAACAACGACATCACGCTGATGAACGACTTGCCGCCGGTGCAGGCCTCGCAGGGCAAGATCGAGTTCAACGAGCACGGCGTCAACCTGAACCAGTTGTCGGGCAACTTCCTGGGCGGACCGGTCAGCATCACCGGCGGCAGCCAGAAGGACAACGCCATCGTCGTCAAGCTGGCCGGCGCGATGACGGCCGAGGGCTTCCGCAAGACCTATCCGATGCCGGCCATGCAGCGCCTGTCCAGCCACTTCTCGGGCGGCACGCGCTACACCGGCACGGTCACGGCGCGCGATCACCAGGTGGTGGTGGCGGTGGACTCCACGCTGAGCGGCCTCGGCATCGAACTGCCGGCGCCGGTCAAAAAGGCCGCGCCGGACGCGCTGCCGGTGCGCTTCGTGCTCACCAGCGCGCTGACGCCGGACGCCGCCGGCGCCGTGCATGACGAGATGCGCATCGCCCTCGGCGGCAATATCAACGCGCGCTACCAGCGCCAGAAAATCGGCAAGACGCCGTGGAAGCTGGTGCGCGGTGGCATCGGCGTCAACGTGCCGGCGCCGGAGCCGGACAGCGGCATGGCCTTCAACATCAGCCTGCGCGCGCTGAACGTCGACTCGTGGCTGGACTTCGGCAGCGAGATCGCCGGCAAGGCCGAAGCGTCCGCCGGGCCCGATGCCGCCGACGCGGCCGATGTGGCCCAATACGTGATGCCGGACACCATCGCGGCGCGTGCCAGCGAACTGGTGATCGGCGACCGCAAACTGGACAACGTGGTGGTCGGCGTCAGCCGGCAGAAATCGGTGTGGCAGGCCAGCGTCGACTCCAGCCAGGCCAACGGTTATGTGACCTGGAGCGAACCTTCCACCGGCCAGGGCCTGGGCAAGGTGACGGCGCGCCTGTCGTCGCTGGTGATACCCGAGTCGGCCTCGAAGGATGTGCAGGATCTGCTGGACGGCAAGAGCGCGGCCGCCACCATCCCGGCGCTGGACGTGGTGGTCGATCGCTTCGAACTGTTCAACAAGCAGCTGGGCCGGCTGGAACTGCAAGCGAGCAACGCGCAGTTGCCGAACGCGCGCGAATGGCGGATCGGCAAGCTGTCGCTGGCCAATCCGGACGGCGAACTCAAGGGCACCGGCAAATGGGTCACCCGCGACGGCGCCCACACCACCAGCCTGAACTTCAACCTCGACATCGCCGACGCCGGCAAGCTGCTGGACCGCTTCGGCTTTGTCGGCACGCTGCGCAACGGCAAGGGCACGCTCAACGGCGACATCTCCTGGAAGGGCCTGCCGTATTCGCTGGACCTGCCCAGCCTGTCCGGCGACATCAAGCTGAACGTGGAGAAGGGCCAGTTCCTGAAGCAGGATCCGGGTGCCGCCAAGCTGCTCGGCGTGTTGAGCCTGCAAGCCTTGCCGCGCCTGCTCAAACTGGATTTCCACGACGTCTTCTCGGAAGGCCTGGCCTTCGACGGCATCACCGCCAACGCCGCCATCAACCGCGGCATCGCCAAGACCGACAACTTGAAAATGCACGGCGTGGCCGCCACGGTGCTGATGGACGGCACCGCCGACATCGCCAACGAAACCACCAACCTGCATGTGGTGGTGATACCGGAAGTGAATCTGGGCACGGCGCCGCTGGTGTACGCGCTGGCCGTCAACCCGGTCATCGGCCTGGGCAGCTTCCTGGCGCAACTGTTCCTGAGCGCGCCGGTGATGAAGGCCTTGACCTATCATATGCAGGTCACCGGGCCGTGGAAGGCGCCGGTGGTGACCAAGCTCGATGCCTCCAAAGTGGAACCGCCCGCCAAGGGCGCGCAGTGATCAACTCGTTGAACGGGACAGCCATGAATACAGTCGCCGCAGTACAAATGATTTCCTCGCCGTCCGTGACGGAAAATATCGCCACCGCGCGCCGCCTGGTCAAGCAGGCCGCCGAGGCCGGCGCCACCCTGGTGCTGCTGCCGGAATACTGGGCCATCATGGGCTTGCAGGACAGCGACAAGGTCGCCGTCGCCGAGCCGCTGGGCCAGGGACCGATCCAGGACTTCATGTCCGCGCTGGCGCGCGAGCTGGAGATCTGGCTGATCGGCGGCACCTTGCCGTTGGCCTCCGACGATCCGGAAAAAGTCATCAACACCACGCTGGTCTACAACCCGCAGGGTGAACACGTGGGCCGCTACGACAAGATCCACCTGTTCGGCTTCACCAAGGGTACCGAGTCGTACAACGAATCGAAGACCATCGTGCCGGGCCTACATGTCGGCGTGTTCGAGGCGCCGTTCGGCAAGGTCGGCATGTCGGTCTGCTACGACCTGCGCTTCCCCGAGCTGTACCGCGCCATGGGGCCGGTGTCGCTGATCGTCGTGCCGGCCGCGTTCACCTACACCACCGGCCACGCGCACTGGGAAATCCTGCTGCGCGCGCGCGCCATCGAAAACCAGTGCTATGTGCTGGCGGCGGCGCAGGGCGGCAACCATCCGAACGGCCGCCGCACCTGGGGCCACAGCATGCTGATCGACCCGTGGGGCGCGGTCAAGAGCGTGCTGGCCGAGGGCGAGGGCGTGGTCCACGGCGACATCGACCTGATGTTCATGGACAGCGTGCGCCAGAGCCTGCCGGCGCTCAAGCACCGGACGATGTGAACTCCGCTACAATTGCAACACACCACTAGAAGACACCATCATGAAGCCATTTGAACCGAATCTGTCCACCCTTGCCGTTGCGCGCGACATCCTGCTGACGCCGTTCGGGCTGGACGAAGCCAAGCTGCTCAAGACATTGGGCTCGATGTTCACCCACAAGGTCGACTACGCCGACCTGTATTTCCAGTTCACCAAGAACGAAGGCTGGAGCCTGGAAGAGGGCATCGTCAAGACCGGCAGTTTCTCGATCGACCAGGGCGTCGGCGTGCGCGCCGTGTCGGGCGACAAGACCGCCTTCGCTTATTCGGACGATATTTCGGAAGCGGCCCTGATGGATGCGGCCTCGGCCACGCGCACCATCGCCCGCGCCGGCGCCGGCAAGATCAAGGTGGCCAGCGCGATGACGCCGACCGGCGGCCGCTCGCTGTACCTGCCCAACGATCCGCTGGCTTCGCTCGACGCGACCGCCAAGGTCAAGCTGCTGGAGCGCATCGAAAAGATGGCGCGCGCCAAGGACCCGCGCGTGGTGCAGGTGATGGCCAGCCTGGCCGGCGAGTACGATGTGGTGCTGGTGGTGCGCAGCGACGGCGTGCTGGCGGCCGACATCCGCCCGCTGGTGCGCGTGTCGCTGACGGTGATCGTCGAGCAGAACGGCCGGCGCGAGATGGGTTCGTCCGGCGGCGGCGGCCGCTACGACTACGGCTACTTCAGCGACGCGCTGCTGGAAGAATACGCGGCCGACGCCGTCAAATCGGCGGTGGTCAACCTGGACGCGCGTCCGGCGCCGGCCGGTCCGATGACCGTCGTGCTGGGACCGGGCTGGCCCGGCATCCTGCTGCACGAGGCGATCGGCCACGGTCTCGAGGGCGACTTCAACCGCAAGGGTTCGTCGACCTTCTCCGGCATGATCGGCCAGCGCGTCGCCGCCAAGGGCGTGACGGTGGTGGACGACGGCACGCTGGCCGACCGCCGCGGCTCGCTCAACATCGACGATGAGGGCAACCCGACCCAGTGCACCACGCTGATCGAGGACGGCATCCTGAAAGGCTACATCCAGGACACCATGAACGCGCGTCTGATGAAGATGCCGGTGACCGGCAACGCCCGCCGCGAATCGTTCGCCCACCTGCCGATGCCGCGCATGACCAACACCTATATGCTGGGCGGCGACAAGGACCCGGCGGAGATTTTGGCGTCGGTGAAGAACGGCCTGTACGCGGTCAACTTCGGCGGCGGCCAGGTCGACATCACCAACGGCAAGTTCGTGTTCTCGGCCAGCGAGGCCTACATGATCGAGGACGGCAAGGTGACCTATCCGGTCAAGGGCGCCACCCTGATCGGCAACGGTCCGGAAGTGCTGAACCGGGTCTCCATGATCGGCAACGACATGCGCCTCGATCCGGGCGTGGGCGTGTGCGGCAAGGAAGGCCAGAGCGTGCCGGTGGGCGTCGGCCAGCCGACCTTGCGCATCGACGGCGTGACCGTCGGCGGCACGGCTTAAAACTTCGGGCGGTGAGGCATTAGCTTATAGCCATAAACTACTTGCCAAGCCGTTAGCAATAGCGTTATAGTCATTCCAATACTTTCGGAACACCATCATGACCCGCTTCTTCTTTACCACCTACTTTTACTTTAGCGATTCCAACCTCGAGGCGGTGGAGTAGCGGCCGGTGCACGTAGAAGCAAAGACGAGTTCCTGCAAATTCCTAAAAAACCGCCTCTCGAGGCGGTTTTTTTTTACCCTGACTTTTAGATTCATTACCTGGAGAACAGCATGCCCCGTACCGATGATTTGCGCATCCGCGAAATGAAGGAATTGACGCCGCCGTCCCATCTGATCCGCGAATTCGCCTGCACCGAAAACGCCGAGCAGACCGTGGCCGACGCCCGCATTGCGCTGCACCGCATCCTGCACGGCCAGGACGACCGTCTGATGGTGGTGGTCGGCCCGTGCTCGATCCACGACCCCAAGGCGGCGATGGAATACGCGCGCCGCCTGGTGCTGCTGCGCCGCGAACTGGCGGGCGACCTCGAGATCGTGATGCGCGTCTACTTCGAAAAACCGCGCACCACGGTCGGCTGGAAGGGCATGATCAACGACCCGTACATGGACAGCAGCTTCCGCATCAACGACGGCCTGCGCATGGCGCGCGAATTGCTGCGCGACATCAACGAGCTGGGCTTGCCGGCCGGCACCGAATACCTGGACGTGATCAGCCCGCAATACATCGCCGACCTGATCAGCTGGGGCGCGATCGGCGCCCGCACCACCGAGTCGCAGGTGCACCGCGAGCTGGCTTCCGGCCTGTCGTGCCCGGTCGGCTTCAAGAACGGCACCGACGGCAACGTCAAGATCGCGGTCGAGGCGATCAAGGCGGCTTCGCAGCCGCACCACTTCCTGTCGGTGACCAAGGGCGGCCACTCGGCCATCGTGTCCACCAACGGCAACGAGGATTGCCACATCATCCTGCGCGGCGGCAAGGCCCCGAACTACGACGCCGCCAGCGTCGACGAAGCCTGCAAGGCGATCGCGGCCCAGGGCCTGGCGGCGCGCCTGATGATCGACGCCTCGCACGCCAACAGCTCCAAGAAGCCGGAGAACCAGGTGCCGGTGTGCGCCGACATCGGCCGCCAGGTGGCGGGCGGCGACAACCGCATCGTCGGCGTGATGGTCGAATCGCATCTGGTGGCGGGCCGCCAGGATCTGGTGCCGGGCAAGGAACTGACTTACGGCCAGTCCGTCACCGACGGCTGCATCGACTGGGACAGCAGCGTGCAAGTGCTGCACGGCCTGGCCGCCGCCGTGCGCCAGCGCCGTCTCGCCACCCAGGCGGCGGAGTCTGCGTCCAAGTAACAAAACGTCGCGCCGTTACACTCAAGATACAAAGGGACCCAATCGCCATATGGGTCCCTTTGTTTTTGCGGATCGCTATCAATAGTGTTGTAAGAACCCCGCATGCGTCACGAGTTCGATTGACGTTAGCTTCCGTACATGTTTTTATACTAAGCATGGATGGTGTCGTCGAACACCTTCCTACGTTACCCACCCGTCCTGTTGTCTGCGCGACCTGTTGCCACCTCGGCAGCGGGCGTTGGATCGGTGTATTCAAAAATAATATCGGAGGTAAGTCATGATTCAAGAAAGAGTGTTGTCGCGTTCCTTGCGATTGATGTTTTCGGGCGGCGCCATCGCCGGCTTCGGTTTGCTGGCGCTGCCGGCCATCGCGCAAGATGCCGCAACCGACAAGCAGCCCATCCAGCGGGTCGAGATCACCGGCTCGGCGATCAAGCGCATCGCCAAGGAGGGCGCGCTGCCGGTGCAGGTGCTGACCGCGGCCGACATCAAGCAGAGCGGCGCCACCTCCGCGACCGACCTGATCCAGATGCTGCCGTCGATGCAGGGCTTCGTGCCGGCGTCCAGCTCGGTCAACGGCGGCGGCGCCGGCGTCACCACGGCGGCGCTGCACTCGCTGCCGTCGAAGTACACGCTGGTGCTGCTGGACGGCCAGCGCCTGGCGCCCAGCCTGCTCGGCACAGGGCAGGGCGGCGGCTACGCCGTCAACATCGAGAGCATACCGCTGGAGGCGGTGGAGCGGGTCGAGATCCTCGGCGACGGCGCCTCGGCGCTGTACGGCTCGGACGCGATTGCCGGCGTGGTCAACTTCATCCTGAAAAAGAACATGACCAAGGGCGAGGCTTACGCCACCTACGGCCAGCCGCGCAAGTCCGGCGGGCGCTGGTCCAGCGCCGGCCTGACCAAGGGCTGGGGCGATCTCGACACCGACAAATTCAATATCCTGTTTTCCTACAGCCATGACGAGCAACAGCGCCTGACGGCCTTGCAGCGCCCCTTCTCGGCGCAGGGGGCTTTCTTCAAGTTCGGCAGCGGCGGCAAGCAGTACTGGTTCGACCAGCGCACCGGCAATACCGAACCGGCCAACATCACCTTCAATGTGCGTCCGCGCGGTTCGGCCAGCACGGTCGAGACCAGCGGCGTGGCGATCAATCCCTACCTGGCCGCCAACGGCAATTGCGGCGGCCCGCTGGCCGGCCCGCTGGGCACGCAGTGCCGCTTCAACTACGGCGCCACCGTCGAGGACGTGCCCGGCTCGCGGCGCGACAGCGGCCTGTTGAAAGGCACCTGGCAGCTCAACGACGACACCAAACTGTGGGGCGAACTGGTGCTGTCGAGCTATTCGATGACCGCCCAGTACGCGCCGTCGGCGCAGCCGATGGGCGTCAATTCCACCGACCGCTTCCCGCAGCTGTACCAGCGCTACATCCAGCCCTACCTGGACGCCAACAACCTGGAGAACCCGACCGGCGACGGCACGCTGGGCTACCGCTCGGTGCTGATCGGCGGCCGCGCCGACGAGTACATCACCGACGCCCGCCACTTCGCCGTCGGCGTCGACGGCAACGCCTGGGGCTGGAGCTACAACGCCAGCCTGATCCTGTCGGAAAACAAGATCAAGGACAACGCGGCAGGCGGCTACTCGGACTTCGACAAGCTCAACGCGCTGGTGGCGTCGGGCGTCTACGATCCGGTGATGGGCACCGGCGCCGACCAGTTGCGCGGCGCGCTGGTCAACGGCACCACCTTCTCGACCAACACCTCCAAGCTGAACACGCTGCACGCGGGCGCGCAGCATGACCTGTTCAACTTGCCGGGCGGCACCTCCATCATCTCCTTGGGCGGGGACTATTCCAAGACGCACTACCAGATCGCCTACCACCCGACCATCCTGGCCAATTCCGGCTACGCCAGCCAGCCGGCGTCGGCCAACTACCCGGTGGGCGGCAACTACGGCCAGGTGCCGTTCGACGCCCGCCGCGACAACTGGGGCATCTACAGCGAGGTGCTGCTGCCGTTGGCGAAGACGTTTGAAGCGACCGTTTCCGGCCGCTACGACAGCTACGACAAGACCCACAGCGACTTCATCTTCGCCAAGCTGGCCGACGCCAGCGGCCTGCGGCCGCAGCTGGCGTCCGGCGAAGTGGGCAACTCCTTCAGCGCCGGCACCTACAAGGTCAGCGCGCGCTGGACGCCGGTCGAGACGCTGCTGCTGCGCGCCGCCTACGGCACCGGCTTCAAGACGCCCAACATCAGCGACATCGCCGGCGCGCCGACCTTCTACGGCAGCACCGCCGGCAGCTATGCCTGTCCGTTCCCCGGATCGCCCGGCTGCCAGGTGGGCCAGGCGCAGTACGACTTGCTGACCGGCCCGAACGGCGCCAGCGGCAGCGAAGGCCTGCAACCGGAAAAATCCAAGCAATGGACCTTGGGCGGCCGCATCGAAGCGCTGGGCGGCCTGTCGCTGGGGCTGGACTTGTGGAATGTGCAGATCCGCAACCAGGTGCTGTCGGCCGGCGTACCGGAGCAGGTCGGCTTCGCCAATCCGCAGCAGTACCAGCGCCTGTTCGTCAATCCGTATCCGGATCCGGCCGGCTACACGACGATCGGCTACCTGCAGGCGCCGATCAACGGCGGCGTGGCCAACTACCGCGGCGTGGACTGGGACTTCAGCTACCGCAACAAGTCGCCGTTCGGCGACTGGAAGGCGGCCTGGACCGGCACGTATATGATCAAGCAGAACTACACCACCCAGGCCGGCGGCGACATCAATTCCAACCTCGGCCGCTTCGGACCGGACAATGGGGTGGTGTTCCGCGTGCAAAGCAACCTGGCGCTGAGCCTGACCAACGGCAAGCTGACCAACACCCTGACGGCGCACTACAAATCGGGCTATCACGACCAGGCTTATCCGCTGGACACGGCCATCTTCGCGGTCAACCCGGACGGCAGCGTGGGCGATTCGGTGGCCTTCGGCGGCTTGTGGACGCCGTCGTACACCACCGTCGACTGGCAGGGCAAGTATGACTTCGGCCGCTTCACGTTGACCGGCGGCATCAAGAACCTGTTCGACCGCAATCCGCCGCTGACCTTGCAGAACGCCGGCGGCGGCAACCAGCTGGGCTACGACGGCCGCTACACCGATCCGGCCGGACGCTCGTTCTACCTCACGGGCAACTACAAGTTCTAGGCGCCCAAAAGAAAGTGGCGATGCGCCGGCCGGAGCCGGGGCATCGCCACTGGGGCGTGCTGCTTAAACTAGCTTAGAAGGTGTAGCTGGCGCGGGCGTACAGTGCGCGGCCGACCGGATCCGTGTAGCGTGGATCGTAGCCCTTCTGGAACAGCGTACCCTGGTTCGAGAACGGCGGTTCCTTGTCCAGCAAGTTCTTCACGCCGGCGGTCAGGCTGACGCCCTTGAAGCCGGTGTAGGTGCCCGACAGGTTCCACAGCGAGTAGGACGGCACCGAGTTCACGAACTGCGGCGCGATGTCCAGGTTCTGGTCTTTGTAGCCGGACTTGTACGATTGCGCCAGCGTCGCGCTCCAGGTGCCCAGACGCCAGTTCAGCGCGGCGTTGTGCTTCCAGCGGAACACCGGATTGTTGGCGGCGTAGCGGCCGACGTTCTGGATGAACGGACCGTCGCGCTCGTCCTGGTACTCATACTTGTGGACATAGGTGCCGTCCACGGTCAGCGTGAAGTTGCCGTAGGCGCTAGGGTTCGAACGCAGCGTCAGGCTCATGTCGACGCCGTCGGTGTTGACCTTGCCCAGGTTTTCCTTCAAGTCCAGGATCGCGAACGGCGAACCGTCCGGGTTGCGCAGGAAGCGCGCCTGATACTTGGCGTAGTCGCCGTAGATGGCCTCTTCCGGCAGCGCGTTGATCTTGTCCTTGAGCTTGATGTTCCAGTAGTCCAGGGCCAGCGTCGCTTGCTGGATAGGCTCAAGCACGATGCCCATCGAGAAGGTCTTCGATTTTTCCGGACGCAGATCCTGGTTGCCGCCTTGCAGCTTGAACTGTTGCAGGTCGCAGTCGCGCAGCGGGTTGGCGATCGGGTTGGTCGACAGCACGCCGCCCGGGCACAGGATAGGATCGTTGTACGAGTTGTTGGTGTCGTTCTTCGAGCGCGGCGCGTTTTTCTCGAACAGCGTCGGTGCGCGGAAGCCGGTCGAGGCCGAACCGCGCAGCAGTACCTGCTTGGTCGGCTGGTAGCGCACGCCCAGTTTCGGATTGGTGGTGCTGCCGACGTCGCTGTAGTCATCGTAGCGGGCGGCGAATTGCACTTCCAGGTCCTTGATCAGCGGCATGTTCAATTCGCCGAAGATCGCCTTGATGGTGCGGTCGCCGGCGGTCGACTGCGAACCCGACAGGCCGGAGCTGGCGGCCTGGCCGGCGATGTCGCGGTTGACGAAGAAGTCCGCCTCTTCGCGGCGCAGTTCGGCGCCCACGGCCACCGCCATCTTGCCGCCGGCCAGGTCCATCAGCTCGCGGCTGGCTTTGGCGTCGATGCCGGTATTGCGGGTTTTTCCGCTCTGTACCTTGCCGCGCAGCGCGGTGCTGTCGAGGTAGGTCTTGCCGGCCGCGTCCTGCAGGCCGAACGGGTTCAGGATGCCATTGGCGACGCCGGCGGCGAAACTATCGTCGCGCACATAGCCGCCGGTGAAGTATTCGGACGAGCGGCTTTCGGACAGCGTGAAGCCGGCCTTGTAGTCCCAGTCCTTGTACAGGCCTTCGGCGGCGATGCTCAGGCGGTCAGCCGCGCCCTTGGAGTTGATGGTGCGCTGGCCGGCTTCGGTCGGACGCCAGTTGACCGACAGCGGGTCGCCCGACAGGCCAGGCATGGCCGGCACGCCGCCCGAATTGCCCGGATAATATTTGCTCGACTTCGGCAGGATCAGGCCGGTTTGTGGCGGCGGCGCGGTGTGCGACACCACATCGTTTTCCGCGTGCAGGTACTCGATCGAGGCCTGGTGGTCGTTGTTGATCTTGAAGGTGGCCTTGCCGAAGAAGGCGGTCTGCTTTTGCGCCGGCAGATCGTCGATCAGGCGGGTGTAGTCCTCGCGGCAGGTGCCGTTGCTGGCGCGCGGCACCGACAGCGGCGCATCGCAGCCCTTGGCGAAGCCGGGGTTGCCGGTGGCGCCCGAGGTCGGATCGAAGTAGTTGCCCGGATAAGTGGTGCCGGAGGTCAGGTTCAGGCCGCGTTCAGGGATCACGCCGGTCTTGGAGAACTCGCGCTGCTGCGAGGTCAGGATGTCGAGCTTGTGGTAGTCGAACACGCCGAACACGTTGAAGCCATCGGCGTCCAGGTCGCCGTAGCCGGTCGACAGGTTGAGGCGGTGTTCATCGGCGCCGACCTTGCGTGGCGCGACCGCTTCGGCCGT
This sequence comes from Duganella sp. S19_KUP01_CR8, assembly GCF_036688705.1. Lineage (NCBI taxonomy): Bacteria > Pseudomonadati > Pseudomonadota > Betaproteobacteria > Burkholderiales > Oxalobacteraceae > Duganella > Duganella sp. S19_KUP01_CR8. The sequence goes on from NZ_JAQQPR010000001.1 coordinate 361,669, forward strand.
GATGGTGGTGGTCTTGACCGAACGCTTGGTGATGAAGTTGATCACGCCGCCGATGGCGTCGGTACCGTAGATCGCCGAGGCGCCGTCGCGCAGCACTTCGACGCGTTCCAGGGCCGACACCGGAATGATGTTCAGGTCGACGCTGGCGCCGTCATACGGGTGGTTGGCGATGCGGCGGCCGTTCAGCAGCACCAGGGTCTTGTCGCCGCCCAGGCCGCGCAAGTCGGCGCTGGCCTGGCCGCCGGTCGGCAGGCCGCTGCTGTTGCCGCCGACCACGTTGCCGGAGCTGAAGCTCGAGCTGTTCGACGGAATGCGGTCCAGCACTTCCTGGGCCGTGGTCAAGCCTTGCTTGATGAAGTCGTCCGATTTGAACACGGTCAAGGGGTTGGCCGTTTCCGAGACCAGGCGCTTGATCGACGAACCCGTCACTTCGACGCGTTGCATAGGCTGGTCGGTGGTTTGGGCTTGCGCCAGTGGAGCAATCAGGCCCAGGCCCAGCAAGCCGCCGGTGCACACCAGACGCACAGATCGCGCCAATACTGTTTCAACCATCATTATTTCTCTCTCCCATTTGAAAACAATGAACACCAAGTAAGTACTGTCTTTTAGGTCTTATGCAAAGAACCAGATGTTCTTTGCTTCTTCATAAGAGCATCTGCCCGTCTTTACTGTCAACGAGCAAATGTTTGTGAATGTACAAAATTGCCGCGTCTTGGGGGAGAACAGTGCCGCATTAAATTTGAGCAGAAAAACACTCTAATTCGGTGCGGAACGCTTCTCAGTACATAAAACATTGTTTGAATATTAAAAAGCAGGGAAAGTATTGCGGGGGCGTCGCGGGCGTGCAACATGCTGGTGCGTAGGAAGGGGGGCAGGTGCCGTCCGGTCGCGTACACATGACGTTACATTAATGCCACAGTTGTCGCTGCCCAGAACGCAAAAAGCCCCGTCTTCCGAAAAAGACGGGGCTGCAAGGCCGTCGGCGTGGAGCCGATGGCCTGGGGCTTAGAACTTGTAGGAACCTACCAGGTAGAACTGGCGGCCCAGCGGGTCGGCGTAGCGGCCATCGTAGCCAGCCTGGTTACCGCCACCGGCGTTGCGGATGGTGAACGGCGGCGCGATATCGAACAGGTTCTTGATACCGGCGGTCAGCGTGAACTTCTTGCTGAACGCGACCTTGCTCTGCCAGTCGAAGGTGGTGTACGACGATACCTGGCGCTTGAACGCCACGGCGTCGCCCTGGCTGCCGTCGGCGTTCAGCACGTTGACCACGCTGTCGTCTTCGCTGTACACCTGGTCGGTGTAGCCCGAGTGGTAGTTGGCCGTCAGCGCGTGGGTGTAACGGTCGTTGACGCGCAGCGAGGCGGTCAGCTTCGAGATCCAGCGGAAGGTCACGTCCGAGTAGGAGTTGAAGCGGCCGATGTTCTTCTCGACGCCGCTTTCAGGGGTTTCCTGTTCAGCCTTGGTCATGAAGGTACCGGTCCACTGCACGTTCAGCTTGCCGAACGGGGTGGCGGTCTTGTAGGTGTGATCCCAGTCGATACCCTGGAAGTGCGAGGAAGCCAGGTTGAACGGGGTCAGCGCGGCCGCCAGCACGTTTTGCTTCTGGATCGGGTCGAAGTAGCTGCGCAGCAGGCTGTCGTAGACCTTAGGGCTGCCGAACACGGTGTCTTCCGACAGGGTCTGGATCTGGTTGGTCAGCTTGACGTCCCACAGGTCGAAACCGATCGACAGACTAGGCATCGGTTCCAGGCGGAAGCCGGCGGTGAACTGCTTGGACTCCTCTGGCTTCAGCGCGCCGGCGCCGGTTGCGCCGTTACCACCGGTCAGCAGATTGTATTCCGACGAACCAGGGTTGCACAGCGGGAAGCGCGGATCGGTAGGCGAGGTGATCGGGCAGGCGTGGAACTGCGACGAACCACCGTTGACCAGCGGCTTGACGATGTTGGTCAGCGTCGGCGCCTTGAAGCCGGTACCGTAGGAACCGCGGATCAGCAGCGACTCGACCGGATTCCAGCGCAGCGCCAGCTTGTAGGTGGCTTTGCTGGCGCTTTCGCCCTGCTTGCCCGGAGCAATCAGGTTGCCTGCGGTGTCGAAGTTCTTGTCGTTGGTGACGGCGCTGAAATCATCGTAGCGGGTCGATGCGGTCAGGTCCATGTTCTTCATGACCGGCAGCAGCAACTCGGCATACGTACCCCAGTTCTTGCGGGTGGCGTCGATCGGCAGGGCGCCGGCGCCGCCGCCGACGATGGCGTCGGTGAAGTCAGGCTGCTGCTTGTTCTGGCCTTGCGAGTAAGCGTCCGGCGCTTCCGTGTAGTGCTGCTTGGTGTAGTCGGCGCCGACCGCCAGCTGGGCCATGCCGGCTGGCATCGCGAACAGCTCGCTCGAACCGCTGACCTGGAACACGTCGATCTTCGACTTGGTTTCGCTCAGCACGTTGTGCAGTACGGCCGGAGCCAGCACGCCTTGCGAGCTGCCCGACGGTGCGAACGGATCGAACTTGCCGGAGCTGACCAGCGCGTCGAAGGCGTTCAGGCTCATGTAACCACCGGCAGCCGTATCCTTCTGGGTGTTTTCCGAGTGGGTGTACGCGGCGCGGTAGTCGAAGCCCTTGAACGAGCCGTCGACGCCGAAGGCCAGGTGACGGGCGTCGGTCTTGTATTCGTCGGCGCGGCCGCCGGCGTCCACCAGGCGCAGGTTCATCGCCACGCTGGTGACCGATGCCGGGTCGATGCCCAGGCGGGCCAGGTATGGCAGGATCGATTTCTTGTACAGCGCGCTGCCGACCGGGATGCCCAGCGGCTGTGCCGGCGGAGCGTACTGGGCGGTGTTGCTGAACGATGAACCCAGCGCTTCAGCGAAGAAGGTGGTGTCGTTGTTGATCTTGTAGTTCAGCGAGCCGAACAGGGAATCGCGTTTCAGGCCAGGCGTGTCCTGCACGGTGGCGGCGTAGTCGAACAGGCAGCGGTTGCCGACGTTGAACAGGTTGGGGCCGTTGCACTTGCCGGTTTCCAGGAAGTTGGGACCGAACGCTTTGCTGGTGGCGGTGCCGGCGGCGTTCTTGTACTTGACGGTGGCGTTGCCCGGAATCGAGTTCGAGCTCAGCTGGTACAGATTGTATTGCTTGCCGTTGTCCATGAACGGGATCACGCCGCTCTTGGAGAAGTCGCGGTCCTTGGCGTACAGCGCGCGGCTTTCGTCGTGGGCGGCCGAGACCAGGATGTTGTAGCCATCCTTGTCCATTTCGCCCCAGCCTTTGGAGATCGACACGTTGGAGCTCTGTCCACCGCTGCTCTTAGGCGAGTTGAAAGTGCCTTCGACGATCAGGTCGGTCTGGTTTTTCTTCAGGATGAAGTTGACCACGCCGGCAATCGCGTCCGAACCGTACAGCGTGTTGGCGCCGTCGGTCAGGATCTCGACGCGCTCGACCGCGGCCAAAGGAATGCTGGCCAGGTTGACGGTGGAGCCGGAGGTGGCTGGCGCCAGGCGGCGGCCGTTCAACAGCACCAGGGTGTAGCCTTCGCCGATGGCGTGGATCGACGCGGTCTGGATACCACCGCCGCCGCCGTTGACCGACATCGAGGAAGTGGTGAAGCCTTGCATCGATGGCAGCGTCGCGATCAGGTCGGCCACGCTGCTGGCGCCGCTCTGCTCGATCTGAAGCTTGGACAGGGTCTGGACCGGCAGCGCGCCTTCTGCGGTGATGCGCTTGATGCTGGAGCCGGTGATCTCTACGCGCTGGATCGGTGCGTCCGGCGCGGTCTGAGCAACAGCCGCTTGCATGCCGATCGCCAGGCCACTGGCGCAGATCAGGCGTACAGAACGGGACAATACAGTTTCAACCATCATTATTTTTTGCTCCCAATTAAAAACGATGAAACACACGGGTGTGAATTATTTTTTTTATCGGCGATAGCTCGCCGTTCGAAAAAAACACTAACGTTCTTTTCATTTGTTCATCAGATCACCCGGCGACATTTACTGTCAACGGACAAACTTTCAAATCGATAGCTAAAGGTCATTCTTTACGTGATGGCAACAGTGCGCCAAAAACGTACTGAAAAACGCTCTAATTTGGTGCGCGTAGCAAAAAAAACGCGCGAAACATTGCCTGACTATCAAAAAAGAAGCGAATATCTTGCGGGTCCGTCGGGTGCGTGCAACAAGTTGGTGCATTGCAACTCCATGAACCTATATTCATTCCGAAATGCAACGTTACATTTATGCGACAAGAACGGGCCTGCGGGGAATGGTTGTTATTTAATCGCTATCAAGCCGCCATTTCAGCTATGGAAGATTTGTTGTATTGTTTCGGCACTTACCAGCGGCTTGAGGACGCGTATGCAGTGCATTAAATTCGCCGTCGCGGTGGCCGCCGCATGCTGGTGCCTGTCGGCGCAGCCGGCGGCGCCGGTCAAGACCCTGCGTTACATCCTGCCGGCCGCCGAAGCGAGCTTCGATCCGGCCCTGGGACGGGATCTCTACACCGGCCACATCACCGAAGCGATCTTCGAAACCCTGTACACCTACGATTACCTGGCGCGGCCGGTCAAGCTGGCGCCGGAGACGGCGGCGGCCCTGCCGGAAGTGTCGGCCGACGGCCGCACCTACCTGATCCGCCTCAAGCCGGGTGTCCACTTCACGCCCGACCCGGCGTTCGGCGGCAAGCCGCGCGAGCTGACCGTGGCCGATTACGTCTATTCGTGGAAGCGGCTGTTCGACCCTAAGCTGGCCTCGCCGAACAGCTGGCTGCTGGAAGGCAAGGTCGTGGGCCTGGACGCGCTGGCCGAGCAGGCCAAAAAGACCGGCCGCTTCGACTACGACGCACCTGTGCCCGGATTCGAGCAGGTCGACCGCTACACGCTGCGCATCCACCTTACGCATACCGACTTCAGCCTGGGCATGATCCTGGCCTACGAACCGATGGCGGCGGTGGCGCGCGAGGTTGTGGAGAAATACGGCGACAGCAAGGGCGAGGTGGCCGGCCATCCGGTCGGCACCGGCGTCTACCGGCTGGGGCAGTGGATACGCGGCAGCCGCATCGTGCTGGAAGAGAACCCCGGCCACCGCGCCGAGTTCTGGGACTTCGAGCCCAGCGCCGAGGACCGCGCCGACGACGAGCGCATCGTGCGCCAGATGAAGGGCAAGAAGATCCCGCAGATCGGCCGCATCGAGATCAGCATCCAGCTGGAGGACCAGTCGCGCTGGCTGTCCTTCACCAGCGGCGAGGCCGACTTGTTCTGGCTGGACGGTCCGCTGTCGCCCAAGGGCCTGGTCGACGGCAAGCTGCGGCCGGAGCTGGCCGCGCGCGGCATCCAGCTGTCGCGCATCGTCGATCCGGTGCTGACCTATTACTACTGGAATATGCGCGACCCGGTGGTGGGCGGCTTCGGCAAGGAGAAGATCGCGCTGCGGCGCGCGATCGCGATGGCGCACGACGTCGACGAGGAAATCCGCCTGGTGCTCAACAGCGAGGCGCGGCGGCTGGAATTCCCGATCCCGCCCGGCGTGGCCGGCCACGATCCCGCCTACCAAGGGCTGCTGCGCTACGATCCGGCGCTGGCCAACCAGCTGCTGGACCGCTACGGCTACAAGAAGGGCGCGGACGGCTGGCGCACCCTGCCGGACGGCAAGCCGCTGCTGATCCACTACACTTCGCGCAACGAGGCGGCCGGCGTGCTGATGGCCGAGCTGTGGCGCAAGACCTACAACCGGCTCGGCATCCGCATGGAAAACCAGCGCATGATCTTCAGCGACATCCAGCAGGCCGAGCTGCTGTGCAAGCTGCAGACCCGCACTTATCAGTGGATGGCCGACTACCCGGACGGCGACAATTTCATGCAGCTGTTCTACGGCAAGAACATCAACCAGAACAACAACGGCTGCTACCAGGACGCCCAGTTCGACCAGTGGTACGAAGCCAGCCACCGCATGCCGCCGGGACCGCAGCGCGACGCGTTGTACCGCAAGATGGCGCGGCTGCTGGAAGTGCAGGCGGCGGCCATGCCGGCCTATTCGCGCTACCGCAGCATGCTGGCGCAACCGGCCGTGCTGGGGTATAAGAAGCATCCCATCCTGCATCAGGAATGGAAGTACATCGATATCGAGCGCAAGGACCAGGAATGATTGCTTATGTTGTGCGCCGCCTGTGGCAGATGTTGCCGACCATGCTGGGCGTGGTGCTGCTGGTGTTCGTGCTGTTCAACTGGGTGGGCGGCGATCCTGCCTTCATCCTGGCCGGCAAGATGGCCAACGCCGACAGCATCGCCAACATCCGCCACCAGTTGGGCGTCGATGAACCGTCCTACGTGCAGCTGTGGATCTTCATCAAGCAGATCGCCACTTTCGATTTCGGCCTGAGCTGGGCGACCGGCGAGCCGGTGTCCCACATCATCGCCACACGATTGGGGCCTTCGTTGACGGTGCTGCTGCCGCTGACCTTGCTGGAGACCTTGCTGGGCATCGCGCTGGCGCTGACGGTGGCCTTCGTGCGCGGCTCGCTGACCGACCGCGCGGTGATGATCGCCTGCACCGTCGGCATGTCGATCAGCATCCTAGTGTACATCATCGTGTTCCAGTACGGCCTGGCTTACAAGCTGGGCTTGTTCCCGGTGCAGGGCTGGGGCGAGAGCTTCTGGGAGAACCTGCTGCGCTACGCCACCTTGCCGATTCTGATCGGGCTGGCGGTGTCGATCGCGCCGACCTTGCGGCTGTACCGCAGCTTCGTGCTGGACGAGGTGGGGCAGGACTATGTGCGCACCGCGCGCGCCAAGGGCCTGAGCGAACGCCGCGTGATGTGGGTGCACGTGCTGCGCAACGCGGCCATCCCCATCATCACGCATGTGATGGCCAACCTGCCGGCGCTGCTGATCGGCGCCTTCCTGCTGGAACGCTTCTTCGGCATTCCCGGCATCGGGCGCGAGGTGATCCTGGCGGTGGAGCGCAGCGACTTCCCGGTGATCAAGGCGATCACCGTCTACGTGGCGGCGGCCACCATGCTGTTCAACCTGTTGACGGACTTGATGTACCAGGCGGTCGATCCGCGGGTGCAGCTGACATGACGGCCGTCGTGCACAACGTCTCGCCGGGACTGTGGCGCCTGGCTTGGCTGCGCTTGCGCGCGGACCGCGTGGCGATGGTGTCGCTGGCCGTGGTGGCGACCTTCCTGTTGATGCTGGCGCTGTCCGCCAGCGGGCTGATCGTGGCCGACTGGGAGGACGAGGTCGGCGTCAATTATGCGCCGCCCGGTTTTGTCGGCGCGATGCAGGCGGCGCCCGCCACCCCGGTCCAGGCAGCGCAAGCCTTGCCGGACAATCCCTTCGATCCGCTGGCCGATGACATCCGCGCCTTGCGCGCGCAGCTCGCCGGGGAGGGCGCGCCCGACATGTATGGCGTGATCGATCCGTTGGCCGACGATCTCGCGCAGCTGCGCGGGCGGGCGCGGGCGGGCGATGCCGCCGCAGGCCCTGCTGGCGCTGGTCGTCTGGCGACCCTGCCGTTCGGCGGCGACAAATGGGGCCACGACATCATCAAGAAAACCATCAAGGGCGGCGAGACGTCGATCGTGGTCGGCCTGGTGGCGGCCTTGCTGGCGGTCAGCCTGGGCACGCTGTTCGGCGCCTTGTCCGGCTACTTCGGCGGCGTGGTGGACGATCTGTTTAACTGGTTCTACAGCATCTTCACCGCCATCCCGTCGGTGCTGATGATATTGGCCGTGGCCGCCGTATTGCAGCAGAAGGGCGTGCTGACCATCGTGCTGATCCTCGGCCTGACCGGCTGGACCGGCCCGTACCGCCTGATCCGCGCCGAGTACATCAAGCACAAGGCGCGCGAATACGTGCTGGCCGCCGACGCCATCGGCGCCTCGCACTGGCGCAAGATGTTCACGCACATCTTCCCCAACGTCAGCCACGTGGCGCTGGTGCAGATGTCGATCCTGGTGGTGGGCTTCATCAAGGCCGAGGTCATCCTCAGTTTCCTCGGCTTCGGCGTGCCGGTCGGCGTGGTCTCGTGGGGCAGCATGCTCAACGAAGCGCAAAACGAATTGATACTCGGCCGCTGGTGGCAGCTGACCGCCGCCGCCATTGCCATGGCGCTGCTGGTGACGGCCTTCTCGCTGTTCACCGACGCGCTGCGCGACGCCCTCGATCCCAAGGTGAAATAATGAGCGATAACACTTTGCTGGAGATCGCCGACCTGCGCATCGCCTTCCGCACCGACCGCCGCACCACGGTGGAGGCGGTCAAAGGCGTGTCGTTCCGTGTGCCGCGCAACGCCACCGTCGCGCTGGTGGGCGAATCGGGCAGCGGCAAGTCGGTCAGCTCGCTCGCCGTGATGGGCCTGCTGCCACCGGACACCACCGTCATCGACCCGTCCAGCCGCATCCGCTTCGACGGCCGCGACTTGCTGGCCTTGTCCGCCGACCAGCGCCGCGCCCTGTGCGGCAAGGACATCGCGATGATCTTCCAGGAACCGATGTCGTCGCTGAACCCGGTCTTCACGGTCGGCGCGCAGATCGGCGAAGTGCTGCGCCTGCACATGGGCATGAGCGCGGCCCAGGCCCGCCGCCGCACGCTGGAGTTGCTGGACGAAGTCGGCATCCCCGACCCGGCCGTCAAGATCGACGCCTATCCCAGCCAGATGTCCGGCGGCCAGCAACAGCGGGTGATGATCGCCATGGCCATCGCCTGCGAACCCAAGCTGCTGATCGCCGACGAGCCGACCACCGCGCTCGACGTCACGATCCAGAAGCAGATCATGGAGCTGATCGCGCGCCTGCAAAAACGCCATGCGATGGCGGTGCTGTTCATCACCCACGACCTGGGGCTGGTGGCGGAGATCGCCGACCACGTGATCGTCATGCGCCACGGCGAGGTGCGCGAGGCCGGCCCCGCCCAGCAAGTGCTGGAGCGGCCGCGGGACGGCTACACCAAGGCGCTGCTGCATTGCCGGCCGTCGCTGGATGCGCGGCCATGGCACCTGCCGGTGATCGCCGATTACCTGGCTGTTGAGCCGCAGCGTTATGCCGGCGGCGACATCGCCGAAGGGCAGGGCGTAACGCCGCTGCATCCGCTGGAACGCCAGCGCGGCTACCAGCCGGACGATGAGCCGGTGCTGGTGGTGAACAATCTGAGCAAGAGCTTCTATGTGCGCGAAGGCTGGTTCGGCCAGCGCGAGTTCCGGGCCGTGAAGGATGTATCGTTCACGCTGGCGCGCGGCAAGACCCTGGGCGTGGTGGGGGAATCCGGTTCCGGCAAGACCACCGTCGGCCTGACCCTGCTGCGGCTGCACCAGGCCACCGGCGGCAGCGCCATGTTCGACGGCCGCGACCTGCTGGCGATGACTGCGCGCGAGTTCCAGGCCTACAAGCGCCGCATCCAGATCATCTTCCAGAACCCGTATGCCTCGCTGAACCCGCGCTTCACGGTGGGGCAGATCCTGCTGGAGCCGATGCGCATCCACCGCATCGGCGCCGACGACCGCGAGCGCACCGCCATCGCCCATGGGCTATTGGAAAAGGTCGGACTGCCCGCATCTGCCTTCCAGCGTTATCCGCACGAGTTTTCCGGCGGCCAGCGGCAGCGCATCGCCATCGCGCGCTGCCTGACGATGAGGCCGGAAATCCTGGTGTGCGACGAATCGGTGTCCGCGCTGGACGTGTCGGTGCAGGCGCAGGTGCTGAACCTGTTGCAGGATTTGCAGGACGAGTTCGGCCTGTCCTACATCTTCATTTCGCACGACCTGTCGGTGGTGAAATACATCGCCGACCAGGTGATGGTGATGCACCAGGGTTCGGTGGTGGAAATGGCCAATTCGGACCAGTTGTACCGCGACCCCGCGCACCCCTACACGCGCGCGCTGCTGGCGGCGATCCCGCGGCACAGTTAAGCGATTTTTAAGATAAGATATCCGTATGGCGAATTTAATCCTTCTATTGCAAGAGTACGGCGTACTGATCGTGTTTGGGATCGTGCTGGTTGAGCAGATCGGCCTGCCGATTCCCGCGTTCCCGCTGCTGATCGTGGCCGGCGCCCTGTCGGTGGACGGCGACAGCAACTGGCTGGCCGTGCTGTCGGTGAGCGTGATCGCCTGCCTGATCAGCGACTATTTCTGGTTCCGCGCCGGCCGCTACTACGGCAAGCGCATCCTGCGCCTGCTGTGCAAGATTTCGCTGTCCCCCGATTACTGCGTCAGCCAGACCGAAGACAATTTCAACCGCTGGGGCCCGAAGGCGCTGGTGGTGGCCAAGTTCATTCCCGGTTTCAATACGATCGCGCCGCCGCTGGCCGGCGCCATGGGCACCAGCAACGCCGCCTTCCTTGGTTTCAGCATCGCCGGCGCCATCGTCTGGAGCGGCACCGGCATCGCCATCGGCGCCGGCTTCCACACCCAGATCGACCAGGTGCTGGAAATCCTGAGCACCATGGGCACCACCGCGCTGATCGTGCTGGGCGTGTTGCTGGTCCTGTTCATCGCCTTTAAATATGTCGAGCGCAAGCGTTTCCGCCAGTCGGTGGAGATCGACCGCATCACCATCGACGAGCTGAAGAAATTACTGGAGCAGGGCAAGGCGCCGGTGCTGGTCGACGCCCGCAGCGTGACGGCGCAGATGCTGGAGCCGGCCGTGCCGGGCGCGCTGCTGTTCAACGGCGGCGAGCCGATCCCGGAACTGATCGCGCTGGACAAGAACCACCACATCATCGTCTATTGCAGCTGCCCGAACGACGTCACCGCCGCCCATGTGGCGAAGGAACTGATCGGCCACGGCTACACCCGCGCCAAGCCGCTGCACGGCGGCCTCGACGCCTGGAACGCCGCCTTCGGCACGCCCCGCGAAGTAGACGAAGGCAATACGGCTTCCGTTTAAGCAATCCGAACAATCCGGGGTCAGGTCCCCCATTTGAGCATCAGCTCGCTTGGATAGCCAAGCTCATGCTCAAATGGGGGACCTGACCCCGGATTTTTTTCACGGGAATGGAAGCGCTTCCGCTGTTTTTGAGGTGGTAAAAAATCGTAGTCATACTACGCAAAAAAAAATCAAATTTGTAATTCCATGTGGCAAAGCTGCTGCATGTGTACTAAAACTACAAACTTCGCTTGCCTCCCTGAGTGAAAATACCTTAAGCTTAGGCCTCAACTATTTTCGATCTATCATGACAGCTCAGTCCCTCCAAACGCCTCCCTCCCTGACCACTGCTTTCCCTGGTGGCCCGCGTCTGCTGGCGGACATCGGCGGTACCAACGCGCGCTTTGCGCTGGAGACCGCCCCGGGCAAGATTGAGGCGATCGAAGTATTGGCTTGCGCCGCATATCCAACCCTGGCCGCCGCCCTGGTTGCCTATCTGGCCTCGCCGACCGTAGCCCAGGCCGGCGTCACCGGCATCCGGAACGGCGCGATTGCCATCGCCAATCCGGTCACCGGCGACATGGTGCGCATGACCAACCACCACTGGGAATTCTCGATCGAGGCGCTGCGCCGCGAAGTCAACTTCGACATCCTGGTCGTCGTCAACGACTTCACCGCGCTGGCGAGCTCGCTGCCGCAGCTGTCCGCCACCCAGAAGCACCAGGTCGGCGGCGGCACCGGCATCGCCGGCACCCCGCTGGGCCTGATCGGCGCCGGCACCGGCCTCGGCGTTTCCGGCCTGATCCCCGGCAAGGACGGCTGGACCGCCTTGCTGAGCGAAGGCGGCCACGTCACCTTCTCGCCGGCCAACGCCACTGAAGTCGCTATCCTGCAATATGCCTGGAAAGAATTCGACCACGTGTCGGCCGAGCGCCTGATGTCCGGCGCCGGCATCGAACTGATCTACCGCGCCCTTGCCGACCACACCGACATGCCGGCCGAAAAGCTGAGCGCCGCCGAAATCTCGCGCCGCGCGCTGGCAGGCGAATGCACGCTGTGCGACGAAGTCATCGAAGCCTTCTGCTGCATGCTGGGCACCGTTGCCGGCAATCTGGCGATCACCCTGGGTGCGCAGGGCGGCATATATATAGGCGGCGGCATCGTCCCGCGCCTGGGCGAACGTTTCGACCGCTCCGGCTTCCGCGCACGCTTCGAAGCCAAGGGCCGTTTCTGCCATTACCTGTCCGAAGTGCCGACCTGGGTCATCACCGCCGAGTACCCTGCATTTGTAGGCGTTTCCGCAATCTTGTCGGAAAGACTTGCTGCCGCGTAAGCCTAGTTACATTTCGATGACGGCGAAATGCGCTTTTTGCCGTTTTATCAGGTACAATTCGGCTTGTTGGATGAAATGTCTTTGATCGGTCACGTGTGTTTTCGCCCGAAAGCTGCGCTCCCCGGCCACGTTTCACGTAGAAAGCAAGGGCCTCGGCCATTGCCGGCATGTCCCTCTCTCCCGCCTGGCGCACATCGGCCCAGGCGTCGGAAAACAGCTTCAGCGAGTTATACCAGCAGGCAGCATCATCGATGCCGGCCATTGCCTCACTGAATGTGATTGAATTCTTTCTTGCATGAAAATGCAACCACAAGATTGCTATGGATACAGCAGAGGCTAAAAGAGTCCTCGAAACCGCTTTGCTATGCGCTCGTGAGCCATTGTCGATCCACAGTCTGAAGAAGCTGTTTGTCGAGGTGGATGACCAGGACAGGCCGCGCGGACCCGGAGTCGGTTCCGATACGATCAAGGAACTGCTCGAAGAATTGAGGCTGGACTGGGCCGGCAAGGGCGTTGAAGTCATCAGCCTGTCGACCGGCTGGCGCTTCCAGAGCCGCCCCGAGATGAAGTTGTACCTCGACCGCATGAACCCGGAAAGGCCGCCCAAGTACTCGCGGGCGACGCTGGAAACACTGGCGATCATCGCCTACCGGCAGCCGGTGACGCGGGGCGATATTGAAGAGATACGCGGCGTAGCCGTCAATTCGCAGACGATCAAGATGCTGGAAGACCGTGGCTGGGTAGACGCCATCGGTTACCGCGACGTCGTCGGCCGCCCGGCATTGCTGGGCACCACCAAGCAGTTTTTAGATGATTTGGGCTTGAATTCGCTGTCCCAGCTGCCTCCTTTGCAGCAAATCAGCGATACGCAAGGCGGTGGCCCGGACATGGCAGCGCTGGAAGCGGCCTTGCAGGAAAACTTTGACAAAGCGGCACACAATGCCGCGCAACAAACAGATGGTACGGATAGCGAGTTGCCAGTGGCCGAAGCAGAAGCCGCGACTAGCCCGGAAGCCGGCCACGAAGCACAAACACAACCCGCGCCCGATGTAACGGTTGACGCTGAGCACAACCAAGAAACGAATAATGAACAATCCTAATTCCCCAGAGACAGTCAACGACGTAGTGCCGGCCGAAGTGGCCGCCAAGCCTAAGCGTCGCACCAAAGCCCAGATCGAGGCCGATACGGCAGCAGCAGCCGCCGGCGATGCGCCAGTCGCCGCCAAGGCCAAGCGCAAGACCAAGGCGGAAGCCGAAGTTGTCGCCGCCGATGCCGATGCGCCGGCCCCGGTGAAGAAGCCGCGCGCCAAGCCGGCCGCCAAGTCGGCCGAAGCCGTCGAGGCCGCGCCGCAAGCCGCCGCGCCTGCGGCAGTCGAAGCGCCGGCCAAGGCCCCGCGCGCCAGGAAGCCGGCCGCCGTGCCGGCAGCAGACGCCGCGCCGGCAGCAGTGCAAGCCGCCCCAGCCGCAGTCTCGGCTCCAGCAGTTGAAGCGCAAGCCGCTCCTGCCGAAGGCGAGCGCGCAGCACGCGGTCCGCGCGGTCCGCGTGGCCCACGCCAGATGCGCGAACAGCGCGCCGTGCGTGAAGCCATGATGCCTCCGCGTCCTGAACCGGTGGCCGCCGCCGAAGGCGAAGCCGCTGCCGCAGTCGACGGCGCAGCGCCAACCGAAGGCGGCAAGCCACGCCACGAGCGCGGCCCACGTCCTGACGGCCAGCGTAACGGCAAGAACGGCAAAGGCAAGAACGGCAAGCCGCAACGCGGCGGCCCGAACGCCGGCGGCACCAAGCTCAACGATGCGGATGCCGCATTCTCCTACGCCACTTCGGACGCTTTCGACAGCGACGAGCCGGCCAAGGGCCGTCACGCCGCACCGAAAGTGGTGCGCCGCGACCTGACCTCGGACGACGACGCGCCGAAGCTGCACAAAGTCCTGGCCGAAGCCGGCCTGGGTTCGCGCCGCGACATGGAAGACCTGATCGTTGCCGGCCGCGTGTCGGTCAACGGCGAGCCGGCCCACATCGGCCAGCGCATCCTGCCGACCGATGCCGTGCGCATCAACGGCAAGCTGATCCAGCGCCGCGTCAGTAAGAAGCCGCCGCGCGTGCTGGTGTACCACAAGCCAGCCGGCGAAATCGTCTCGATGGACGATCCGGAAGGCCGTCCATCGGTGTTCGATCGCCTGCCGACCATGAAGGCCGGCAAATGGCTGGCCGTCGGTCGCCTGGACTTCAACACCGAAGGCCTGCTGCTGTTCACCACTTCCGGTGACCTGGCCAACCGCCTGATGCACCCGCGCTACCACATCGACCGTGAGTACGCAGTGCGTACGCTGGGCGTGCTGGAAGAGGGCATGCGCCAGAAGCTGCTGGCCGGCGTCGAGCTGGAAGACGGCCTGGCGCAGTTCACCAAGATCGCTGATGGCGGCGGCGAAGGCATCAACAAGTGGTACCGCGTGATCATCGGCGAAGGCCGTAACCGCGAAGTGCGCCGCATGTTCGAAGCGATCGGCCTGACCGTGTCGCGCCTGATCCGTACCCGCTACGGCGCGATGACCTTGCCAAGCAGCCTGAAACGCGGCCGCTGGGAAGAGCTGGAAGAGAACACCGTGCGCGACATGTTGAGCGCGTACGGCGTCGACAAGAAGGGCAGCGATGCGCCGGCCGCGCCGCGCGGCAAAGGCCCGCAGCAAGCCAAGCCGGCCCAGAACAAGGGTCCGGAAAAGCGTCCGCAGCGCGGCCGCGACGCCGAGCGCGATGATCGCGATTTCGACGACGACGAGGACGATCACGACGAACCGAACTTCAACCGCGCCGACGTCAGCAATGACAACGCCATGCCATTCGCCAAGGCCCCACGCGGCAATGGCCGTGGCCAGGGTGGTTTCGGTGGCGGCCAGGGCCGTCCGGGTGGTGGTGGCCAGGGTCGTCCAGGCGGCGCCCAGGGCAGCGGTCGTCCAGGCGGCAATGGCCAGGGTCGTCCGGCCGGCGCGCAGACGTCCAGCCGTCCAGGCGGTCGTCCGCAAGGCATCGGCGGTTACGCCGGCGGCCGTCCGCTGGGCGAAGGCCCGGCGCGTCCGCAGGGCCAGGGCGGTCGTCCGCAAGGCCAGGGTCGTCCGCAAGGTGGCCAA
The DNA here is from genome assembly GCF_036688705.1 of Duganella sp. S19_KUP01_CR8. Taxonomy (NCBI): domain Bacteria; kingdom Pseudomonadati; phylum Pseudomonadota; class Betaproteobacteria; order Burkholderiales; family Oxalobacteraceae; genus Duganella; species Duganella sp. S19_KUP01_CR8. The sequence goes on from NZ_JAQQPR010000001.1 coordinate 376,974, forward strand.
GGTGGGCAGGGCGGCCAAGGCGGTCAAGGCGGCCAGGGCGGCGGTCAATCGGCCAAGGGTCCGAGCCGCGGTCCGCGTCAGCCGGATCCGCTGCAAACCACCTTCGGCTTTGGCAATGCCGGCGCGCCGCGCCGCAACCAGCCACCGCGTGGCGGCGCCATCGATCATGGCATGCCGCGCCGCCGCAAGGGTTAATTGTCGGCCTTACCCCCGCAAGGCGATGACGCCGCGGGGTCTGACCCCAGGCGGGGTCAGACCCCTCTTGCGCAGTGCGGGGTAAAACGCCGCATCGCCCCTGTTTTCGGGGCTTGTAGCCGGTTATGAACTGTTGCGTACCTGCTTTTCCGCCCCGTGCGGCATTGCAGCGCAGATCATATAAGGTTATAATAACCAGCCTAGTAAAAGTTCTTCTCGGGTTACTTCCCTAAGAATGCTTTCATCTGGCTGGTATTACAAGAAGATGGGCAGATGCCCATTTTTTTTTTGGTGAACCGTTTTGAACGGCCTGTTTTTAATAAGTTGGAAACAGGCCTTGATTTGGAGAATTTCTTGCAGCTGCCGGATTTAATTGAAAAGACCGTCGCCGGTCTGGGCTATGAGCTGGTTGATGTCGAACGGGCCGAGCGCGGAGTGCTGCGCGTGTTTATCGATTTCACCGCCGCCGATGCCGAAGAAAAAGGCCCGATCACCGTAGAGGATTGCGCTACGGTCAGTCATCAGCTGTCGCACGTGCTGACGGTCGAGAACGTGAATTACGAGCGTCTCGAAATCTCGTCGCCAGGGCTGGATCGCCCGGTGCGCAAGCTGGAAGATTTCGTGCGTTTTGCCGGTTGCGAAGCAATCGTCAAACTGCGCACCGCGATGCCGGGTACGAACAACCGGAAATCGTTCCAGGGGATTCTGCAAGAACCCCAGGGCGATAATTTGTCGTTGGAATTTGAAGGTACTGATGGTCCGGCGCTGTTGGAGTTTACGCTCGCCGATATGGATAAGGCACGCTTGGTGCCACAGGTGGTTTTTAAGGGACGCAAAGCATGAGTCGCGAAGTTTTGTTATTGGTAGACGCGCTGGCGCGTGAGAAAAACGTCGATAAAGATGTGGTTTTCGGCGCGTTGGAGTTCGCGTTGGCGCAAGCCACGAAGAAACGCTATGAAGGTGAAGTCGATATCCGCGTTTCGATCGACCGCGAGTCGGGTGAGTTCGAATCCTTCCGCCGCTGGCACGTTGTGCCCGACGAGGCTGGCCTGCAACTGCCGGACCAGGAAATCCTGCACTTCGAAGCCAAGGAACAGATTCCGGACATCGAAGTGGACGACCACATCGAAGAGCCTATCGAATCCGTCGAATTCGGCCGCCGCTTTGCGCAAGACACCAAACAGGTCGTCCTGCAGCGCGTGCGTGACGCCGAGCGCGAACAGATCCTGGTGGACTTCCTGGAACGCGGCGACTCGCTCGTCACGGGCACCATCAAGCGCATGGAACGCGGCGATGCAATCGTCGAATCGGGCAAGATCGAAGCCCGCCTGCCACGCGACCAGATGATCCCGAAAGAAAACCTGCGTATCGGTGACCGCGTCCGCGCCTTCATCCTGCGTATCGACCGCAATATGCGCGGCCCGCAAGTGATCCTGTCGCGCACCGCTCCAGACTTCATCATGAAGCTGTTCGAGCTGGAAGTGCCGGAAATCGAGCAAGGCATGCTGGAAATTAAATCGGCGGCACGCGATGCCGGCGTCCGCGCCAAGATCGCCGTCTACACGGCCGACAAGCGCATCGACCCGATCGGTACCTGCGTCGGCATGCGCGGTTCGCGCGTGCAGGCCGTGACCGGTGAGCTGGGCGGCGAACGCGTCGACATCGTGCTGTGGTCCGAAGATCCGGCGCAATTCGTTATCGGCGCGCTGGCTCCGGCCAATGTCTCGTCGATCATGGTCGACGAAGAGAAGCACGCGATGGACGTCGTGGTCGACGAAGAAAACCTGGCGATTGCGATCGGCCGCTCCGGCCAGAACGTGCGCCTGGCTTCCGACCTGACCGGCTGGAAGATCAACATCATGACGGCCGAAGAATCGGCCGACAAGGCAGCCCAGGAAACCGCGGCAGTGCGTGCACTGTTCATGGAAAAACTGGACGTCGACCAGGAAGTCGCCGACATCCTGGTGGAAGAGGGCTTTGCCAGCCTGGAAGAAATCGCCTACGTGCCGATCTCCGAAATGCTGGAAATCGAATCGTTCGACGAAGATACCGTCAACGAACTGCGCACCCGCGCCCGTGACGCCCTGGTCACCGAAGCGATCGCTTCGGAAGAAGGCCTGGAAGGCATGGACGAGGCGCTGGTCGGTCTGGAAGGCATGGACCGCATCACCGCCGGCAAGCTGGGCCTGGCTGGTATCAAGACTGTAGAAGCATTTGCTGCACTGGCTTACGACGAATTTGGCGCCATTTTGGCCCTGTCCGCCGACCGTGCACGAGAACTGATTAAGAGTGAATTTGAAGATGTGACCGACGATGAGATGAAGTTGGTTGACTCAAAGTACGACGATCGTGCCAAAGGCTTGCAAGCCAAGGCATGGAGTCTTGCCGAATCCGCAAAGGCTTAATTTGAGTATCTTTATCATCTCCGCGACACATAGAAAAGAGGACTGAATGGCGAGTAACAACGTAGCCCAATTTGCCACCGAACTGAAGATGCCTGCAGATTTGCTGCTGACGCAGCTGCGTTCTGCCGGCGTCGAAAAAAGTTCGACGTCAGATCCATTGTCGAAAGATGATAAGGATAAGCTGCTTGATCACTTGCGCCGTACCCACGGTGCATCGGCTGATACCGAAAAGAAGAAGATCACGCTGACGCGCAAAGAAACCACTGAAATCAAGCAGGCCGACGCCAATGGCAAGGCCCGCACGATTCAGGTCGCTGTGAAGAAGGTACGCACCTTCGTCCAGCGCGACGAGCCGGTTGCTGCCGCGCCGGCGGCGCCTGCCGCTCCGGTGGTGGACGAGGCCGAAGTCGCTCGCCGTGAAGAAGAAGCACGTAAGCAAGCAGAACTGATCGCACGTCAGGAAGCGGAACTGCGCGAGAAGCAGGAACGCCTGGCCAAGCTGGAATCGGAGAAGGAAGCGCAAGCGAAAGCCACCGCCGCCGCCGAAGCCGAAGCCAAGAAGGAAGCCGACTCCGAAGCGAAGAAAGCCGCCGCCAAGGCTGCTGCCGCCGCGACCGCCACCGCTGCCGGCGCTGCGCCGGTTGTGGCCGACGCCGCCGCCGAAGAGAAGAAGAAAGCCGCTGCCGACGAAGCCAAGAAGAAGGCCGCCGCCGCCGCCAAGGAAGCCGCCGACAAAGCGGCCGCCACCGAGCTGGCACGCAAGGCCGTGGCTGACGAAGTCGCCCAGATCAAGGCCATGATGAACGCGCCGCGTCGCGCCATCAAAGCCCCTGAACCAGTGCCTGTGCCGGTCAAGGCCAAGGTTGCCGAAGGTACGCTGCACAAGCCAGCCACCGGCGCCGTCGCCAAACCGGGCGACAAGCCTGGCGACAAGAAGCCTGTCACCGCGGACAAGAAGTCGATCAAGTCGGCCAATGTCTCGTCGACCTGGCAGGACGACGCCAAGAAACGCGGCGCACCTGGCAGCACCGCCAACAAGGGCCGTGGCAACACCGGTTCCGGTGGCCGTGACGGCTGGCGCAGTGGTGGCAAGGGTGGCGGCCGTCGTGGCTCGCACTCCGATGACCGCGAAACCAATTTCCAGGCGCCGACCGAAGCCGTCATCAAAGACGTCTACGTGCCGGAAACCATCACCGTGGCCGAACTGGCGCACAAGATGTCCGTCAAGGCTTCCGAAGTCATCAAGCAACTGATGAAGCTGGGCCAGATGTGCACCATCAACCAGGTGCTGGACCAGGAAACCGCGATGATTCTGGTCGAGGAAATGGGCCACAAGGCGTTCGCCGCCGAGATGGACGATCCGGAAGCACTGCTGGCCGACCAGGGTGAGCACGCTCACTTTGAATCGCTGCCGCGCGCTCCCGTGGTCACCGTCATGGGTCACGTCGACCACGGTAAGACCTCGCTGCTGGATTACATCCGCCGCGCCAAAGTGGCGTCGGGCGAAGCCGGCGGCATTACCCAGCACATCGGCGCTTACCACGTCGACACGCCGGGCGGCATGATCACCTTCCTCGATACGCCAGGTCACGAAGCCTTTACGGCCATGCGTGCCCGCGGTGCGAAAGCAACCGACATCGTCATCCTGGTGGTGGCGGCCGACGACGGCGTGATGCCGCAAACGAAGGAAGCGATCGCCCACGCGAAAGCGGCCGGCGTGCCTCTGGTTGTCGCGATCAACAAGATCGACAAACCGGGCGGCAACGTTGACCGTGTAACGCAGGAACTGGTTGCCGAACAAGTGGTGCCGGAAGAATACGGTGGCGAATCGCCATTCGTGCCGGTGTCGGCCAAGACCGGCCAGGGCATCGACGCCCTGCTGGAACAGGTGCTGCTGCAAGCCGAAGTACTGGAACTGAAGGCCCCGATCGATGCGCCTGCGCGCGGTCTGGTGGTCGAGGGGCGTCTGGACAAGGGCAAGGGCCCGGTCGCGACCATCCTGGTGCAATCCGGTACGCTGAAGCGCGGCGACGTGATCCTGGCTGGCTCCTCCTTCGGTCGCGTTCGTGCGATGCTGGACGAGAACGGCAAGTCGATCAACGAAGCCGGTCCTTCGATCCCGGTCGAAATCCAGGGCCTGACCGAAGTGCCGCAAGCCGGTGAAGAAGTCATGGTCATGGCTGACGAGCGTAAAGCCCGTGAGATCGGCCTGTTCCGTCAAGGTAAGTTCCGCGACGTGAAACTGGCCAAGCAGCAAGCCGCGAAGCTGGAAAACATGTTCGACCAGATGGCCGAAGGCGAAGTCAAGAACCTGCCGCTGATCATCAAGACCGACGTGCAGGGTTCGCAGGAGGCGTTGGTCAGCTCGCTGCAGAAACTGTCGACTTCCGAAGTGCGCGTACAGGTTGTGCACGCAGCGGTCGGCGGCATCACCGAATCGGACGTCAACCTGGCGGTCGCCTCGAAAGCGGTCATCATCGGCTTCAACGCCCGTGCCGATGCACAGGCGCGCAAGCTGGCCGAGTCGAACGGCGTGGACATCCGCTACTACAACATCATTTACGATGCGATCGACGAGATCAAATCGGCGTTGTCGGGCATGTTGGCACCGGAGAAGCGCGAAACCGTTATCGGTCAGGTCGAGATTCGCCAGGTTATCCTGGTCTCGAAAGTCGGCGCCATCGCCGGTTGCCTGGTCACCGATGGCGTGGTCAAGCGTTCGTCCTCGGTACGCCTGCTGCGCAACAACATCGTGGTGTGGACCGGCGAGATCGACTCGCTCAAACGCTTCAAGGACGATGCGAAAGACGTACGCGCCGGCCTGGAATGCGGTCTGTCGCTGAAGAACTACAACGACATCCAGGTGGGCGACTCCCTGGAAGTGTTCGAAGTTCAGGAAATCGCTCGTACGCTGTAATCAGTTGCGATTAGAGTAGTTTTAACCGGGTGGACGGGAGCATACTTGCTACCGTCCACTTGGCGTTTATGGAAAGCAGTACCGTATATCATGGCTAAACATAGTAAAAACATACCCCAGCGCGGTCAGCGCGTGGCCGACCAGATCCAGCGCGACCTGTCCGAAATCATCGCTTACGAGCTGAAGGACCCGCGCGTCGGCATGATCACCATCACCGAAGTGCAGGTGACCCCGGATTACGCGCACGCCAAGATCTTCTTCACCATGCTGAAAGACAGCAAGGAGCAGGTCAAGAACACCGTCGACGGCCTGTCCGCCGCGGCCGGCTATATGCGCGGCCAGCTGGGCAAGCGCCTGCACATCCACACGCTGCCGATGCTGCACTTCGTGCACGACACCTCGACCGCGCGCGGCATGGAACTGTCCTTGCTGATCGACCAGGCCAACAGCACCCGCTCGCTGGACGACGACCAGGCGCCGGCCGAAGAGGGCAAGGACGCGGAGTAATCCTGCGTTCTATGGATTCCCGCCTGCGCGGGAATGACGCTGCGCGCCGTCGTTCCCGCGAACGCGGGAACCCATACTGAGCATCCAATACCTATGAAGCAAAACCATCCTAAAAAAGTCCGCGACCTGGTCGACGGCGTGCTGCTGCTCGACAAGCCGGTCGGCTTCTCCAGCAACGATGCACTGATCAAGGCCAAGCGCGTGCTGAACGCCAAGAAGGCCGGCCACACCGGCACCCTGGACCCGTTCGCCACCGGCCTGCTGCCGCTGTGCTTTGGCGAGGCCACCAAGTTCTCGCAGGACTTGCTGGAAGCCGACAAGACCTACGAAACCACGGTGCACCTGGGCCAGACCACCGACACCGGCGACACCGAGGGCGAAGTCATCGCCAGCCACGACGTCAATGTCACGCTGGAGCAGATCCACGCCGTGCTGGAAAAATTCCGCGGTCCGATCGCGCAAGTGCCGCCGATGTATTCGGCGCTGAAGCGCGACGGCAAGCCGCTGTACGAGTACGCCCGCGCCGGCATCACGCTGGAGCGCGAGGCGCGCAACGTCATCATCCACAAGCTGGAGCTGGTGTCCTACGAGGCGCCGTTCCTGAAGCTGGTGGTCACCTGCAGCAAGGGCACCTACATCCGCGTGCTGGGCCAGGACATCGGCGAAGCGCTCGGCTGCGGCGCCCACCTGAACGCGCTGCGCCGCACCCAGGTCGGCGCGCTGACCATGGACGGCATGCTGACCTTGGAGCAGTTGATCGCCCACGAAGCGCCGCTCAGCCTGCTCGCGCCGGTCGATGCCTTGCTGGCCAGTTTCCCGGCGGTGCAGCTGAACGCCGAGCTGGCCAAGCGCTTCCTCAACGGCCAGCGCCTGGCGCTGGGCAAGGAGCCCGTGGCTGTACCGGCCGAAGAGGGCAGAGTCCGCGTCTACCTGGACGACAAGCTGCTCGGCACCGCCCAGTTGGGCGAGTACAGCATCCTGGCGCCGGAACGTTTGATCGCCTTCGTCAACCCCTAAAGCAAGGGGTCTGACCCCATACGGGGTCAGACCCCGGCCGTAGCGTTTTGCGGGGTACAAGCAACTCTTTGAAAATATTCAGGATTTCAGAGGGAGTTGCACCGCAACATGCTATACTACGCGGTTCCAGAAATTGGCCACTCCCGTACGTCATGTACGCACCCGCAGTTTTTCAGCAAATATAACGACCATGTCTACTACAAAACGCGCAATTCGTAATATCGCCATCATCGCCCACGTTGACCACGGTAAAACTACCCTGGTGGATCAACTGCTGCGTCAGTCCGGCACCTTCCGTGAAAACCAAGCGGTCGACAACCGTGTCATGGACTCGAACGACCTCGAAAAGGAGCGCGGCATTACGATTCTGTCGAAGAACTGCGCTGTTGAGTACGAAGGCACCCACATCAACATCGTCGACACCCCAGGCCACGCCGACTTCGGCGGCGAAGTGGAGCGCGTGCTGTCGATGGTGGACTCGGTTCTGCTGCTGATCGATGCGCAGGAAGGCCCGATGCCACAGACCCGCTTCGTGACCCGCAAGGCACTGGCGCTGGGCCTGAAGCCTATCGTCGTGGTCAACAAGGTCGACCGTCCAGGCGCACGTCCTGAGTGGGCGATCAACCAGACTTTCGAACTGTTCGACAAGCTGGGCGCGACCGATGAACAGCTGGACTTCCCAGTCGTCTACGCTTCGGGCCTGAACGGCTACGCCGGCCTGACCGAAGAAGTGCGCGATGGCGACATGAAGCCGCTGTTCGACGCCATCCTGGAACACGTGCCTGTGCGCGATGACAATCCAGAAGGCCCGCTGCAGATGCAAATCACGTCGCTGGACTACTCGTCCTACGTCGGCAAGATCGGCATTGGCCGCGTCAACCGTGGCACCGTCAAGGTCGGCCAGGACGTCCTGGTCATCAATGGCCCAGGCGCCACCCCGATCAAAGGCCGCATCAACCAGGTGCTGAACTTCAAGGGTCTGGAGCGCGTGCTGGTGAACGAAGCTGTCGCCGGCGACATCTGCCTGATCAACGGTATCGACGAAATCGGCATCGGTTCGACGCTGTGCGCGCTGGACACCCCTGAGCCGCTGCCAATGCTGACCGTCGACGAGCCTACCCTGACCATGAACTTCATGGTCAACAACTCGCCACTGGCCGGCCGCGAAGGCAAGTTCGTCACCTCGCGCCAGCTGCGCGATCGTCTGGACAAAGAACTGAAAGCCAACGTCGCGCTGCGCGTGGCCCCGACCGACGACGACACGATCTTCGAAGTCTCGGGTCGCGGCGAGCTGCACCTGACCATCCTGATCGAAAACATGCGTCGCGAAGGTTTCGAGATGGCCGTGTCGCGTCCACGCGTGGTGTTCAAAATGGTTGATGGCGTGCGCCACGAGCCGTTCGAGCAACTGAGCGTTGACGTCGAAGAAGCCAACCAGGGCGGCGTGATGGAAGAACTGGGCCGTCGTCGTGGCGACCTGCAGAACATGGAATCCGACGGCAAAGGCCGTGTGCGTCTGGAATACAAGATCCCGGCGCGCGGCCTGATCGGCTTCCAGGGCGAATTCATGACCCTGACCCGCGGTACCGGCCTGATGTCGCACGTGTTCGACGAATACGCGCCAGTGGACAACACCAAGGGTGAACTGGGCGGCCGTCGCAACGGCGTGCTGATCTCGCAGGACGACGGCGCAGCCGTGGCCTACGCCATCTGGAAACTGCAGGATCGCGGCCGTATGTTCGTGGTCCACAACGACCCGGTGTACGAAGGCATGATCATCGGTATCCACTCGCGCGACAACGATCTGGTCGTCAACCCGATCAAGGGCAAGCAGCTGACCAACGTGCGTTCGTCGGGTACCGACGAAGCAGTGCGCCTGGTGCCGCCTATCCAGATGTCGCTGGAATACGCCGTGGAATTCATCGACGACGACGAACTGGTGGAAATCACCCCGAAATCGATCCGTCTGCGCAAGCGCTTCCTGAAAGAGCACGAGCGTAAGAAGGCATCGCGCGACGCGTAATACGGCGTCCGCAGCAGTTCAAACCGCCGTCAAGGCGTGAAAGCCGCCCAGTGCAAACTGGGCGGCTTTTTGTCATTTTGACCCTCTGCCGGAGGCTGTTTTCCGAAAAGGGCCGTCTGCGTAAAATTTAGTGGCATGCGAAATCAGCATATCTTTATGCGGTTAAGAGGTTGAATTAATTAATATAGTTTCGCAAAATCCGGGATTTGCCCGCACCGTCATAGTGAGTTTTGCACCAAAATGGTGCGTTACAATATGACATAAAAATAAACGTTGTTTTGTTGATGAAACTCTGCATGCGCAATTGACACTATTTTAGGCCGCGTGGTTTTATCGATGCTTGAGCTCGTCTTGCTAACCGCAAGTCAGTTTCAACGGGCGCGTCAAACAGGCGTTTCCGTGACCGGAAAAAGTTGGGGCAAATATAAAACATAGCTGGTGACGGTCGGACGTGCTTACCCACGTACCGGCCGTCAACCAAGCTTTTTTCAAATCGGAAAATTGGGAAATCACATGTTAAGAAAAACTGTTATCGCTCGCGCGTTAACTATCGCCTTTGGCACGGCGGTAGTCATGACCGGCGTGGTCCAGCCGGCCATGGCGCAGTCGAATGCTTCGGGGATTATCTTCGGTACCGTGGAATCGCCTGCGGGCACCTCCATCACCATGACCAACACCGAGACCGGCCTGAAGCGCAGCATCAGCGCCGACGCCGGCGGCCGCTACTCGGCCACCAACATCCCGGCCGGCCACTACCGCGTCGAGCTGGTACGCGACGGCAAAATCGCCCAGACCACGGAAATCGACGTGCTGGCAGGCCAGGGCAGCAACGCCTCGTTCAGCGCCGTGGTTGCGGCGGTGCAGGTGACGGGGCGCCGCAACCGCATCGACGTTTCCAACACCAACAACGGCGCCGTGTTCACCGCCAAGGACCTGGCCAAGCTGCCGGTCCAGCAAACCCTGAACTCGATCGTGCTGCTGGCGCCGAACACCACCAAGGGTGACTCGGCCTACGGCAACACAGCTTCCTTCGGCGGCAGCGGCCAGTCGGAGAACGCGTTCTACCTGAACGGCTTCCCGATCACCAACTCGCTGTCCCAGCTGGGCGCGTTTGAACTGCCGTTCGGCGCCATCCAGCAGGCTTCGGTGATGACCGGCGGCTTCGGCGCGGAATTTGGCCGCTCCATCGGCGGCGTGCTGAGCATCACGTCGAAGAGCGGCACCAACACCTGGGAAGCCGGCGCCACCTACAGCGTCCAGCCCAACGGCCTGCGCGCCAAGCGCCAGAACCTGTACTACCCCGTCACCGGCGACAAGAACAACGTCACCACCGATGGAAAGCTGGACAATCGCTACGATACCCGCAGCATCACGGCCAACGAATACGGCGCCTACGTCGGCGGTCCGATCATCAAGGACAAGCTGTTCATGTTCGTGTCGGCGGACCAGACCATCACCAAGGATTCGTACATCGGCGTCACCTCGGTCACCAACCCGATCACCATCGGCCAACAAGGCTTCAACTCCAACCGTACCTGGGACAACCGCTGGCTGGGCAAGCTGGACTGGAACATCACCGATGACCATCGCCTGGAATTCACCAGCGCCGGCAACAGCACCCGCACCCGCTACCAGAAATACGGCTTCACGCTGAACCCGAACAACCCGAACGCCGCGGCGATGCTGGACGGCACCCCGACCGGCAATCTGTACAATTCGGCCACCGGCAAAAACCTCGGCGCCACCGATCCGGCTTACCCGAACAACACGCCGGGAGCTGAGCTGAACATGCTGAAGTACACCGGTCAGATTACCGATGACTTCGCCATCAACGGCCTGTACGGCCGGATGAAAACCGAGCGCGGCACCAGCTACGAGGTCGGCGGCGCCTACTCCGGCAGCTCGGCCGGCCTGCCACCGAGCATCGGCACCACGGCTGCGGCCAGCCAGTGGCCGCAGGTTCCGTCCAGCCTATATCGCAACTACAACGTGTTCTCCGGCAGCCGCGCCGGTCCTGGCTCGGACGAAGTCAAATCCGGCCGTCTGGACCTCACATATAAACTCGGCACCCACCTGCTGCGCGCTGGTATCGATTCGAGCAAGATGGAAACCATCGGCGCCGGCTACTCGACCAGCGGCGGCTCCTCGTGGACCTACCGCTTCGTCGGCATCGGCAAAGCCAACCAGCCGGTGCCGCTGTCAGGTTCCCGTCCTGGCGTGGTCGCCAACTTCGGCGGTTCCGGCGTGGACGGCTACTATGCCCGCCAGAGCATCTTCAGCTCGATCACCGACGCCTCGGCCACCCAGTCGGCCCAGTACTTCGAGGACGTGTGGCAGGTCACGCCCAAGCTGCTGGTCACCGCCGGCATCCGTAGCGACGCCTACAGCAACTCGAACGGCGACGGCGAGAAGTTCATCGACATGAAGAACGAAATCGCGCCGCGCCTGTCCGCCTCGTGGGACGTGAACGGTGACGCTACACTGAAGATCTTCGGTAGCGCCGGCCGCTACTTCCTGCAGCTGCCAACCGGCGTTGCGGCCCGCGCCGCCAGCCGCTCGACCCTGACCACCCAGGACTTCACCTACACCGGCATCGATCCAACCACCGGCGCACCGCTGGGCCAGCGCGCCATCAACGTGCCGGTCTCGGTGGACGGCGAATACGGTACGCTGAAGAATCCACGCGCAGTGGTGGCGGCCGACCTGAAGCCGAACTACCAGGATGAAATCACGCTGGGTTTCGAGAAGATGTTCAGCCCGGACCTGAACTTCGGCGTCAAGGGCACCTTCCGTAAACTGGGCGCCGGTATCGACGACAGCTGCGACACCCGTCCGTTGTACGCCTTTGCGGTGGCGCACGGCATTGAAGTGCACGGCACACAGTTCATGAACTGCTTCATCTACAATCCGGGCAAGGACGTGACGGTATGGGTCGATGGCCACGACGTCAACGGCAATCCGCTGGTGACCGGCAAGGGCCAGCTGGCGCACTTCACGGCCGCCGAAATTGGCGAACCGGAAGCGAGCCGCAGCTACGCCGCGCTGGACTTCTACCTGGAGCACCCGCTGCGCAACGGCTGGTACGGCAAGCTGTACTACACGCTGTCGCGTAGCAAGGGCAATATGGAAGGCCAGACCCGTTCCGACACCGGCCAGAAGGACGTCGGCACCTCGGCCGCCTGGGACTTCCCTGAGTTCGCTCCGGGCAACGATGGCCTGCTGCCTAACGACCGCAAGCATCAGCTGAAGGCCTACGGCTTCTACCAGGTCACGCCTGAGTGGTCGGTCGGCGGCAACCTGCTGGTCCAGTCCGGTCGCCCGGTGGTCTGCCTGGGTACCAATGACGCTGCCGACCAGGGTACCGATCCAGCCTACCCGAACGGCATCACCTACGGTGGTCCTGGCTATGGTCCTGAGTACTTCAGCTGCGGCGGCGTTGCCGTGCCACGCGGTACGCTCGGCCGCCTGCCTTGGGAAAAGCGCCTGGACCTGAACCTGGTCTATGCGCCGGCCTTCGCCAAGGGCCTGTCGCTGAAGCTGGAAGTGTTCAATGCGCTGAACGCCCATGCCGCCTTGTCGCAGGAAACCGCCTACGACGCCGGCGACAGCACGGTGATCGATCCGCGCTACAACCAGCTCACCACCTTCCAGACCCCGCGTTCGGCCAAGTTCACTGTGGAATACAACCACAAGTTCTAATCCGCGTGTAGCCTGTCAAAACCGCAGCTTAGTCTGCGGTTTTTTTATGCGCCGCCGCTACGTGGGTTTCGTTTGCGTTTTCGTTTGCGCTAGGGTACTTTGATGCATGGCAGCATAAATCGCATGGAGGAAGTCCCGTGAGCGACGACAAGACCAACCCGTGGCCGCAATGGCCCGGCAATCCCTTTGCGCTGGCCCAGCAGGCGACCGATTACTGGGTCGACGCCTGCCAGCGCAGCGTGCTGTTCATGGATGTGCTGCGCCAGCGCGGCGACGAGCGCAACCATCGCCACGAGCAGATCGCGCCCCATGTGCTGAGCTTTGACTTCGACACCATTCTTGACGGCCGCCACCTGGAGCGCCCGGTCAACTACGGCCTGCTGTATATCACGCCGCCGGACGGCGTCGCCCCCGACCCGCACAAGCGGCCCTTCATCGTGTTCGATCCGCGCGCCGGCCACGGACCCGGCATCGGCGGCATGAAGCAGGACAGCGAGATCGGCGTGGTGCTCAAGGCCGGCCATCCCTGCTACTTCGTCGGCTTCCTGCCGCAGCCGGTGGCGGGCCAGACCATCGAGGACGTGTGCCGCGCCGAGGCGCTGTTCATCGCCAAGGTGGCCGAGCTGCACCCGCTGGCCGACGGCAAGCCCGCGCTGATCGGCAATTGCCAGGCCGGCTGGCAGATCATGATGACCAGCGCCCTCAATCCCGACCTGGTCGGCCCGCTGGTGCTGGCCGGCGCGCCGCTGTCGTACTGGGCCGGCGTGCGCGGCAAGAACCCCTTGCGCTACCTGGGCGGCGTGCTCGGCGGCACCTGGATGACGGCGCTTGCAGGCGACCTCGGCAACGGCATTTTCGATGGCGCGCAACTGGTCGCCAACTTCGAGAAAATGAATCCGTCGAACACGCTGTGGAGCAAGAACTACAACGTCTATTCGAAGATCGACACCGAGGCCGAGCGCTTCCTGGAATTTGAAAAGTGGTGGGGCAACCCGGTGCTGCTGAACGCCGGCGAAATGCAGTACATCGCCGACTCGCTATTCGTCGGCAACCGCCTGAGCGACGCCGCGCTGATGGACAGCAACGGCCACCGCATCGACCTGCGCAATATTAAATCGCCGATCGTGGTGTTCTGCTCGTGGGGCGACGACATCACGCCGCCGCAACAGGCGCTGGGCTGGGTGCTGGACCTGTACGAGAACGATGCCGCGCTGGTGGCCGGAGGCCAGACCATCATCTACTCGATGCACCAGAGCATAGGCCACCTGGGCATCTTCGTCTCGGCCTCGGTGGCCAACAAGGAGCACGAGGAATTCACGGCGGCGATGGACATGATCGACGTCATGCCGCCGGGCCTGTACGAGGCGGTGTTCCTCGACAAGGACGAGGAAATGCTGCAGGCGGAAATCGCCTCCGGCGACATGTCGGCCGGCGACTACGTGATGCGCTTCGAGCGGCGCGGCCTGGACGTGCTGCGCGCGCTGGGCGGCAACGACATCGAGGACGAACGCCGTTTCGCCACCGTGGCCCGCCTGTCGGAAATTAACACCGGGCTGTACCGTACTTTCGCCAGTCCGCTGGTCAAGGCCATGGTCACCGAATCGAGCGCCGAACAGCAGCGCGAGACGCATCCGCTGCGCATGCGCTACCGCATGTTCTCCAGCAAGAATCCTCTGCTCGACGGCATACCGGAGATGGCCGCCAAGGTGCGCGCCGAACGGCGTCCGGTGGCGGCGGACAACGTCTTCATGCAGATGCAGGAAGCGATGTCGCAGCAGATCGTCGACGCGCTGGACCGCTACCGCGACCTGCGCGACCAGGCCACCGAAAAAATCTTCCTCGACATGTATGGCTCGCCCTTGCTGCAGGCGCTGGTGGGCTTGCGCACCGACGGCGGCCGTCCGCGCCGCATCGGCCGCGACATCGCGCGCGAGGCCATGCTGAACGCGCACCGCGCGGCGGCGGCGCTGAAGACGGCGGAAGGCGGCGTCACCGAGGCCATCATCCGCGGCCTGCTGTATATCTACCGCAGCCCGGAAATGAGCGCCGCCGACGAGCGCGCCTTCGCCACCATCCGCCAGCTGCGCCTGCGCACCTCGGACGACAAGGAGCTCAGCGTCACGCACTTCAAAGCCATCCTGCGCGAGCAATACCTGATGCTGCAAGTGGACGAGGAGGCGGCGGTGCGCGACCTGCCGCTGCTGCTGCCGGACGAACCGAAAGCGCGCGCGACGGCGCTGGCCATCGTGCGTCAGGTGGCCGGCGCCACCGGCACCCTGACCGGCGATGGCGCGGTGCGGCTGGAGCGCATCGCGGCGATGTTCGAGACGCGCGCGCCGAAGCTGGCGGTGGTCGGCAAGAAGAGCAAGGCGTGATCAGCGGCTGAGCGGCTTCTGCATGAAGACGCTCAGCGGATCGTCCGGGTAATCGCCGTAGGGGCCGCAGCGCCGGAAGCCGTGGCGCTCGTACAGGCCCAGCGCCTCCGGCTGAGACGGGCCGGATTCCAGCACCAACTGCGGGCAGCCCTGGTCCAGCGCCGCCTGTTCCAGCAAGGCCAGCACGCCGCGCGCCAGCCCCTGGCCGCGTGCGGACGGCTGCACATACATGCGCTTGATCTCGCCGTACTCCGGCGTCAGCACGATGGCGCCGCAGCCGACGATGGTCCCCTGCGCATCGCGCGCCACCGCAAACCGGACATGCGGCTGCATCAGCGACGGCAAATCCAGCGCATACACGCTTTCCGGCGGGTACAAGCTCAGTTGATAGGCGTCGAGGTCGGCAATCAGGGCGATGACTTCGGGCTGGTCGGGCGATTCAAAGGCGATCTGCATAATGGCGGCGGTCATTTTAATGGATGGAAAAATCCAGTATAATGGATTTCATGGACATCAACAAACTAATTGCCAGCCGCTTGCTGGCCTTGCGCGACAGCCGCGGGCTGTCGCTGACCGCGCTGGCCGAGCGCAGCGGCGTGAGCCGCTCCAACATTTCATTGATCGAGCGCGGCGAGAGCAGCGCCACCGCTACCGTGCTGGACAAGCTGGCCGGCGCGCTCGGCGTCACGCTGGCGGCCTTGTTCGAAGCGGGGGAGGGCGAGCCGGCCGCGCCGTCGCCGCTGCAACGGGCCGTCGACCAGCCGGTGTGGACCGACCCGGCCTCCGGCTACGTGCGGCGGCAACTGTCGCCGGCCGCGCGCTCGCCGATGCAGCTGGTGGAAGTGGTGTTCCCGCCGGGCCAGCGCGTGACCTATGAGCAGGTGGTGCGCGACGCCGACGTCCACCAGCAAGTCTGGCTGCTGGACGGCGTGATGGACATCAGCGCCGGCGACCGGCACTGGCGGCTGGAGGCGGGCGACTGCCTGGCCATCCGCGAAGACCAGCACATCAGCTACGCCAATCCCGGCCAGACGCCGGCGCGCTACCTGGTCGGCCTGGTGACGTTGCCGTTTGCGTGACTGCTTAGTGCAGCGAGCTCGGAACAAATCCCTCTGCCGACAGCGCCTTGATGACGCCTCTCAGCAAGTAGTTATTGGTAAAGCAAAGTGCATATTGTCGGGCGCCTTCCCGTATGGGCTGTAGCATCTTTCGTTCAACCAGTTTTTTAATCTGATAGGTGCGTTGCGCGTCGCTGAGTGTGGGCGTTGCCTCATGGAGGTCGGCAGATTTGGCGATGCCTTGCTTCATGACTTCACTAAGTATTGCGTGCTCATCTTTGGTGATGAGCGTTCTTTGTAAGGAGAACGCAAGTGCAGGGCCAAGAATTTTTTCCTTGAGATAAGCGTAGTCCGTGAGCCTGTCGATTTTTTTGAGTTCGTCCAGTATTCCGGACAACACGTAAGTACACCAGCGTTCCCGGTCCGCCGGCGCACCCTTGTCGGCACACGCCAGCATTTCGTAATACCGCTCCCTGTCGTTACAAAATACTGCGGTGGGATTGAGAACCCGGCCACCGCCCTGTACGTTGTATCCATATTTGATGAGCAGGGCGTACGTCACGAGCCGGACCACGCGGCCATTTCCATTGCTGAACGGGTGGATCCAGCCAAAGCGATGATGAGCCGACGCCACTTTGATCAGGTCGTATTTCGGTGGGGCGTCGCGGTTGATGAACTCCGTCAGTTCCCGCATATACATCGGGACGCTGAGCGCGTCGGGTGGGACATGGTCTGATTTGGCGATTCTGACCGGGCCGGATCGATATGCGCCGGGTGTGCGATCTCCCTCGCGCTCCAGGCCGTGGACAGCGAGGTCATGTAACTCACGAATAAATTGTTCGGTCAGAGTCGCCTTGGGCTGCATCGTTTCTTCAACATACTTCATTGCGCTTTCGATGTTGGAGATCTCGCGTATCTGATCGGATTCTTTTCCTGTTCCGTCGACGAAATTTTCCACATAGTCAGCCAGCGTTGTATGGTTGCCTTCGATGCGCGCGGATCCCAGGCTTTCAAGCATATGGAAAATATGTTTGAGCTGGAAAAAAGTCGGGGCAGGCGTGCTGCCGCCAATCTGGAGCCGCCTTAAATACTCCAACTCGGTGAGTACGTCGACCAGCTGTGAGTCGAAAGACGGGTTGAGCAGAGTGAGGTCGAAATGACGAAATTCTGGCATGGCTGATTCTGTTATCTCGAAATTATGGAAAAAATCCTATATTTTTCAAGTGCTTGAGGAAATCAAGTGTGGAAGCTAACTCAAATATGCTACATCATTTTCTGTACTGGTGTTGTCCGGCAGTGAGCACGGCCACACACTCCGCTGTATAATGGCGACCCCCAAGCGATTCCCATAGTTGCCGCCATGACCATCATCACCCTGCCGACCACCGACACCGCGCCCGTGAAAGCGAGCCGCCGCCTGTCCGTCGCGCCGATGATGGACTGGACCGACCGCCACTGCCGCGTGTTCCACCGCCATATCAGCCAGCACACCTGGCTGTACACGGAGATGGTCACCACCGGCGCGCTGGTCTACGGCGACGTCGAACGCCACCTGCGCTTCAACGATGAAGAGCACCCGGTGGCGCTGCAACTGGGCGGCAGCGATCCGGCCGACCTCGCCACCAGCGCCAAGCTGGGCGAGAAGTGGGGCTACGACGAAATCAACCTCAACTGCGGTTGCCCGTCCGAGCGCGTGCAGAAAGGCGCGTTCGGCGCCTGCCTGATGGCCGAGCCGCAACTGGTGGCCGACTGCGTCAAAGCCATGCGCGACGCCGTCAGCATCGACGTCACCGTCAAGCACCGCGTCGGCATCGACCAGACCGAAAGCTACGACTTCGTGCGCGACTTCGTCGGCACCGTGGCCGAGGCCGGCTGCAAGACCTTCATCGTGCATGCGCGCAACGCCATCCTGAAGGGCCTGTCGCCCAAAGAGAACCGCGAAGTGCCGCCGCTGAAATACGAATTCGCCTACCAGCTCAAGCGCGATTTTCCTGACTTCGAAATCATTATCAACGGCGGCATCAAGACCGAAGCCGAGATCGACGAGCATTTGAAGCATTTGGACGGCGTCATGCTGGGCCGCGAGGCCTATCACAACCCCTTCGTGATGGCCGGTTTCGACCAGCGCTACTACGGCGACGCGCGCGCCCCCAAGAGCCGCGAAGAAGTGCTCGAAGCGATGATCCCCTACATTCAAGCCCAACTGGCCCAGCACGGCGCCCGCGGCTTGAAGCTCAACACCATCACCCGCCACATGCTGGGCCTGATGACCGGACTGCCCGGCGCCCGTGCATTCCGTCAGGTTCTGTCTGACTCCAAAAAACTCGCCCTCGGCGACGCCGATTTGCTGCGCGAAGCTGCCGCCCGCCTACGTATTGCTGCGTAGTTCACAGCACAAACTGACGTTTCTGGCAAACAATATATTGGACTGTTGGTATTTCCACGCAGAAAGTTCGTTTGCGTATTTTTTAGGCGGGTTTTGCTTGCTTTGAGGCAAAATTTGCATCTATAATTCCTGAATATACACACATATCCACCTTTATTTCACGTTTGTATAGTGCGGTAAAACTACATGCATGCAGCTGGTGGAGCCGCAAGTTTTTGCATTCGCAGTCATTGTTTGCTACTGTCATAGATATTACCTAGCAGCAAGGGCCGGGTGGATGGTGTCGTGCACGAGACGAGACTTTCCAGGGCACTCTTATCAACTGTGTCATTTACGAAGAAGACGAAATGAATTTAGCAAAAATGAAAGTCGGAACGCGCCTGGGTCTTGGATTCGCGCTGGTTCTGTTATTCCTGGTGGCGGTGACCACCGTGGGTATCTTCCGCATGGCACAGATTCAGGATCGACTGGATCACGTGATTTCGGTGAACAACGTGGTGTCGCGCCTGGTGGTCGACATGCGTTCGAACGTGGGCGATCGCGTGACCTCGCTGCGCATCCTGACCATGCTGTCCGATGCCGGCGACATGGAAGCGGACATGAACCGCATCAAGGAACTGGCTGCCAAGTATGCCGATGCACAGAATAAACTGAGCGCGCAGTTCGCCACCGAGGCCAGCGCTGAAGAAAAAGCGCTGCTGGCAACGGTCAAGGAGCAGGAAGCGATCGCCATGCCGGCCATCGCCAAGGCGTCCGAAATGTGGCTGTCCAACAAGGCTGAAGACGCGACCAAGGTCCTGATCAAGGAAATTCGCCCGGCCCAGAAAAAATGGATGGCCGCGCTGGATCAACTGGGCGCGCTGGAAGAAAAACTGAATGCGCAAGTGCAGGTAGACGCCGCCGCCGGCTTCTCGTCGGCCCGCAGCTTCATGATCATCCTGGGCGTGCTGGCTGTCGCCATCTCGGTCGCCGCCGCCTACATCATCACCCGCGGCCTGCTGAAACAGCTGGGCGGCGAACCTGACTACACCGCCTCGATCGCCGGCAGCATCGCCAACGGCGACCTGTCGATCTCGATCGACACCGACGGCAACGACAAGGACAGCCTGCTGTCCGAGATGAAGGAAATGCGCAACAGCCTGGTCGACATCGTGGGCCAGGTCCGCTCCGGCACCGAAACCATCGGCACCGCTTCGCGTGAAATCGCCGCCGGCAATATCGACCTGTCGTCGCGTACCGAAATGCAGGCCAGCTCGCTGGAAAAAACCGCCTCGGCGATGGAAGAGCTGACCTCGACCGTGAAACAGAATGCGGACAATGCCCGTGAAGCCAATCAACTGGCGTCGGCGGCATCGGACGTGGCGATCAAGGGCGGCAAAGTGGTGTCGGAAGTGGTTCACACCATGAGCTCGATCGATGCTTCGGCCAAGAAGATCGTGGACATCATCGGCGTGATCGATGGCATCGCCTTCCAGACCAACATCCTGGCGCTGAACGCGGCAGTGGAAGCAGCCCGTGCCGGCGAACAAGGCCGCGGCTTCGCGGTGGTGGCGTCGGAAGTGCGCAACCTGGCCCAGCGTTCCGCTGGCGCCGCCAAGGAAATCAAGATGCTGATCGACGACTCGGTGGAAAAAGTCGGCGCCGGCACCAAGCTGGTCGGCCAGGCCGGCGTGACGATGGACGAAGTGGTGGCCTCGGTGCGCCGCGTGACCGACATCATGAGCGAGATCGCCAACGCCAGCCAGGAACAGAGCGCCGGCATCGAGCAGGTGAACCACTCCATCATCGAGATGGACAGCATGACCCAACAAAATGCCGCGCTGGTGGAAGAAGCCGCCGCCGCCGCACAAAGCTTGCAAGACCAGGCCGCCGAACTGTCGCGCGTGGTCAGCATCTTCAAACTGGTGGAAGGCGAGGAGCGCGTGTCGGCTCCGGTGTACCAGCCTGCCGCCGCCAAGGCAGTGATCAAGCCGATCGTTGCCCGTGCTCCTGTCAAGAAACTGGCGTCCGCGCCGGCGTCTGCCGCAGCAGCCAAACCGAAGAAAGTCGCCTCGGCAGCTAGCGCAGCCGGCAGCGATGAGTGGGAAGAGTTTTAAAACTTTGCCGCAGTCTGCCGTCGCGCTTTTGCGCGGCATGTAGGTCCGCTGTGGGATTCGATCAACCAGTTTTTAATAATAAGTTTGGAAATTGTAAAATGAATAAGTTTTCTACCAGTGTATTCGCCGCCGTCATCCTGTCCGCCGCTTCGACCGCTTTCGCCGGCGAAGTGCCAGCATCGCTGGATGCCAAGAGCTGCAAGGCTGAATACCCTAAAGCATCGCTGCTGAACGAAGAGCAGGGCGATGTCACCATGTCCTTCCTGGTGGCCGCCGACGGCAACGTCGTCGAGTCCAAGGTTGAGAAGTCGAGCGGATACAAGAACCTGGACAAGGCTACGGTCAAAGCCCTGAGCGCTTGCAAGTTCAAGCCGGGCACCAAGGACGGCGCAGTGGCCCAGACCTGGACCAAAGTCGACTACAGCTGGAAGCTGTAATCAGTGTCAATCGGGCTGCGCGGTTCCGCGCGGCCTGAGTGCCGGATATCTACACTTGGGGAAATCATGTCTACAAATAAGCGTTGGTTAAGTGTGATCGCAGCAGTGCTCGTTTCGAGCGCACCGGTAGCGTTTGCTGCCGAAGTCCCGGCCAGTTTTGATGCCAAAACCTGCAAGGCCGAATACCCGAAAGCGTCGTTGATGAACGAAGAGCAGGGTACGGTGTCGATGTCTTTCCTGATCAAGGCCGACGGTAGCGTGGCCGATTCCAAGATCGACAAGAGCAGTGGTTTCAAGAACCTGGACAAGGCGGCGATCAAGTCCCTGAGCGCTTGCAAGTTCAAGCCGGGCACCAAGGACGGCGCTCCCGCCGAAACCTGGACCAAGGTCGACTACGCCTGGAAGCTGGACTAATTCCCCCGGAGTATCAAAAAAGGAAGCGCACGCGCTTCCTTTTTTTTCGCCTGTTACAACCGATGTAACAAGCTGTAATCGGGCTCCGACGGCGGCGCACTTGCTTATATAGTAGACTCTGAGACTAGGAGGAGTGCCATGAAAACCATCATCGCCGTTGCCGCCGCAGTGGCGGCCCTGAGCCTGGGCGGCTGCGCCGTTCAGCAGCCCGGCTATTACGCCACCACCACCCGGGTCCAGGACCCGTACCAGTGGCACACCGTTGCAGTTGCGCCGACGGACCGCGCCTACGCCGGCGGCTCGTCCTCGGGCACCTGGTACGAGGACGCTCCGGCGCCCAGCTCGCGCGTGGTCTACGCCAGCGAGCCGGCCTACACCACCACCTACATCCAGCCGGCGCCGGTGTACTACGCGCCTGCGCCTGCCTATTACTACCCGCCGGTCAGCATCGGCCTGGACTTCTCGTTCGGCCACTGGTGCTGCGGCGGCCATCGCGGCTGGGGCGGACGCGGCGGCTACCGCCACCGCTGATCGATCGCCGGGGCTTAACCCACGCAGTTAGCCCACATACTTGTGGGTTGCGACCCGGGCGTGAGCCGGCGCCATGCCGGCTTTTTTCTTGAGGTACAGGGTCAGGCCTTCCTTCAGCTTGTCCATGCCGCTTTTCTCCACGAACATCCCCTTGTTTTGCCGCACCGGATCGAGCACATAGCGCGATTCGGAAATGAAGCGCGCGCACTCCGTCAGCAGCGGATCCAGGTGCTGGCGCTTGTTCTGTTCCCATTGCGCCATCCAGCCATCCTCGATGATGTTGTTGCACAGGATGTTGAGCACGCTGCTGGTGCTGTTGTTGGCCAGGTAGTAGCAGCCCAGCAGCGGCGACACCAGGAAGATGTTCGAGCTCAGCGCATCCATCGCCGAGTTGCTCAGGATTAGGTTGACCTTCTTCATCTCCTTGTAGCGCGCCCCCATGATCATGA
The DNA here is from genome assembly GCF_036688705.1 of Duganella sp. S19_KUP01_CR8. Lineage (NCBI taxonomy): Bacteria > Pseudomonadati > Pseudomonadota > Betaproteobacteria > Burkholderiales > Oxalobacteraceae > Duganella > Duganella sp. S19_KUP01_CR8. Next base: position 399,483 of record NZ_JAQQPR010000001.1, read on the forward strand.
TCTTCTGGCAGGTGGTGGCGATCGCGCTGGCGGCCGCCACGGCCGGCCCGGTCACGCCGCCCAGGTCGGCGAACAGGCCGGCCGTGGACACCGCCAGCTGCGTGGTCTGGATCGCCGCCAGCGCCGCGTGCTCGTTGCGGCTGGTGCGCAGCAGATCGGCCACGGCGTCGCAGGCGTCGCGGGCGTCGCCCGGCAGCAGGAAGCCGCGCTGCACCGTGGTCTTGCGCGCCTTGTGCCAGTCCATCGCCGCCGTGCCCCAGTTGTTGGCCGCCTTGGCGCCGGCCTTGACCTGCTGCACCAGCGGTAGGGCGGAGCTGATGAAGTCGGCCATGAACTCCACGCCCAGCTCGGCCAGGATGACGTTGATGTCGAGCGAATCGAACAGCTCGAACAGCAGCCGCAGCACCTTGTCGAAGCCCGGCACCTTGAGCATGGTGGGGAAGTCGAAGCCGGGGATGTGGATCTTGCTGAAGTCGATCTCGCCCAGGTTGATGTTCGGCAGGTCCAGCGTCGGCAGGTTGACGTTGGGCAGGCTGATGTCGGGGATGGCCAGGTGCGGCAGGCTGACGTTCAGGTCGATGTTGAAAAAATCCGGGAACAGGTCGCGGATGCGCGGGAAGGCCACGTCGAAATCGATGTTCAGTATTTTGCTCAGGTCGAACAGCAGCGAGGGCATGTTCAGCTCGGGGAAGGTCAGCCCGATCTTGAACACCAGCGCGCGCAGCGAGATATCCGGCAGCAGGTCCTTGAACTTGATCAGGCCCTTCAGGTTCAGGCGCACCGTCGGCAAATTGAAGCCGGGAATAGCGCCCAGCCGGATGTTGGGGATCAGGTTGATATCGAAGTTCGGCAGGCCGATGGCGGGTATGCGGAAGTCGACCAGCCCGCGCAGGTCCAGTCCCTTGAACAGGTCGATGTTCAACTGCGGAACGCTGAAATGCGGCACCGCCACGCCGGGTATCGCGCCCAGTTTCTTCTTGCAATCCTTGGCATCCTTGGCCAGCGTCTTGGCGTCTTCCACCCGGCTCTTGGCGCGCAGCTGGGTGCCGTTGAACATGGCCTTCAGCGATTCCTTGCGCTCACGCTTGATGTGCATGAAGGCTGCTTGCAGTGCGATCTCTTCGTTGAAAGTGAGTGGCATGACGGAACGCTCCTCAAGATATCTGTGCGTGGGACTGCGTTAGTTTGCGATGGATGCCGGCCATGAAGGCCGACGTCTTGAAGCGGCCGATCAGCGCCGTGAACACCAGCGCGGTGATGACAAAATAAAAGCTGCAGTAAATGTACACCGGCACCATGACGCTGGTGCCGGTGGCGGCGATCACCGTGTTGCAGCGGCTGACCAGTTCGCTCACGCCGACCAGCGACGAGGCGCTGGAGGCGATGAAGGAAATCAGGAACACATTGATCCAGGTGGGGATGAACAGCAGCGCCGCGCCGATGTCGCCGCGCTTCCAGGCGCGGTGCGCCACCACCAGGCTCTCGGAGGTGAACGACAGCGGCGCCGCCGACAGGCCGATCACCGCCTTGACCCACTGCGGTATATGCAGCGTGACGCTGCTGCCCGGCAGCGTGAACTCGGCCGGCAGCACGAACACCGCGTAAAAGATCAGCGCCAAGGTCGGCACGCCGCGGAAGAAGGTCGACACCTGTTCGGCGACGACGGCGGTGCGGCCATGCCGGGTCACGCGCAGCCAGGCCAGGCCCGCGCCCATCAGCGAGCCCAGCGCCACGGCGCACACCGCGATCAGGATATTCCACAGGAAGCCCTGCAGCAGGAAGGGCGTCCACGTCAGCAGGAAGGCCAGGGTCTCGTTGTTCATGGTCGCTCCGCCGTTGGCAGCCAGGTTTTTTCCACGTAGTTGAAGATGCGCGTCCACAGGCTGGTGATCAGGTAGAAGGTGATCAGCAGCACCGTCATGGTCACGAAGATATTGCCCTTTTCCGCGATCAGCAGGCTGCTCGCGCTCAGCAGTTCCGGGATGGCGATGGCCGAGGCGATCATGGTCTGCTTGGTCAGGTTGATCAGCGCCTGCTTGACCGGCCAGCTGGCGTACTGCGCGGTGGGCGCCAGGTGGTTCAGCCGCAGCCGGTAGCCGGCCTCGGTGGTGCGCACATGGGCGGCGGCCTCGAGGAAGGCGCGCATCACCATGCCCGCCGTGTAGTAGCCGGAACAGAACGCCGCCACCGCGAACGCCGGCAGCTTGACGCCGAACTGGTGCATGGTCCAGCCGCCGAGGCCGAAGAAGATCAGGTACATCATCAGCAGCGGCGGCGTCAGCCGGCCGTAGGCCATGATGGCGTGGATGGCCTGCGTGCCCCAGCCGCCGCGGCCGTCGACCGTGACCGCGGCCGCCACGCCCAATGCCAGGCTGACGCCGACGCCGGCGGTAATCAACAGCATGGTATAGCCTATGCCTTGCAGGAACTGGGTGCGGTCGTAAGGGTCGTAGACGAAGTTCAGGTCCACGCCCAGCTGCTCCTTGATCCACAGCCCCACCGCCTGCACGCCGGCCGCATCGGTGCTGGACACATTCTCGGCGCTGCGGCAGGCGGCGATCCAGTGGCCGCTGCTGTTGCGCACGCACTTGTAGAGCCCGGCCGCGTCGCGCTCCGACCAGAGCGCCTTCTGCGCCGTCAGCCACGAGGTGGAGGCGATGCCCCACCGATTGTTGGCCTCCAGCAGCCAGCCGGTGCGGTGCAGCTCGGCCACGATATTGCCCAGCGCCAGATCCAGTTCGCTGCCGCTTTCATTGCGCGAGATGAAGATCGCCATCGGCGTGATCAGCGCGTTCGGCAGCGGCATGGTGTAGCCCTGCCACTGGGGCAGCTTGCTGGTGTTGGCCAGCGCCGCCGTCGCGTACAGGAAGCCCGAACATTGGCCGTCGCGCAGCGCCAGTTGGGCGTCGCGCACGGTCTTGTAGTTTTGCAGCTCCAGCAGATAGCGCTCGCTCATCGGCTTGTTGAAATAGCTGCCTTGCACCGCGCAGATGGTTTCATGGCGTATCTTGGGCCAGGCGTCGACCGCGTCGCCCGGTTTGAACAGCACGTTGACGCTGGTCTCGTTGTAGCCCGGCTCGATGGCGGTGGCGATCTTGCGTCGCGCCGGCGTGTCGCCGACGGTGGAGATCAGGATGTCGACATCGCCCAGCTCCAGCTTCTGAAAGCGGTTCTCGGTGGTGATGCTGACTTTTTTCAGGGTCACGCCCAGGCGCTGGGCGATCAGCGCGGCGATGTCGCTCTCGAAGCCGACCACCTCGCCCTGGGCGTTGAGTGAATTGAAGGGGCTGAAGTCGGTCTTGACGCCGACCCGGATCACGCCGTTCTTGCGGATGCTGTCCAGCGCCGGGCTGCTGTCGGCCGCCTGCGCGCCCAGCGCCACGAGCAGCAGACCGATGAGACCCAGTACTTTTAAAAAAGCGCTATTCCACATTGTCGTTTTCTCTGGGCCGCGGACCGGGGTTCATGCTACCCCAAGGCAGGCTCATCGCGCAACGACGGCGCTACCGACTGTGGTGTGGCGGGGCTTGGCGGCCGATTGCGTTATCAAGCTGCTCATGATATTGTCAATCGACACTTGTCCTTCCGAGACATCCATGCTGCATCCCCTGGCCAGCTTATGGCGCCACTCCAGTCGCGTCACGTTCTACGAATCTGGCGGCCAGGCCGGACAGTCATTGCTGCACAGCGGCGTGCCGATTCCGGGTGCGCGGCGGCGTTTCTCGTCGTCCGACGACGCCAGCACCTACCTGCGCTTCTGGCTGGGCGAACCGGCCGCGCGCGCCGAACTCAAATGGATACTGCAACGCTCCGGCCCCTCGCTGGCGTCCGGCCACGGGGGCGCGGACGGCTGGCTGAACGCGCTGGCCGGCCGGCTGATGAGCGGCGCCGTCATCGTGCTGGAAGAGCTGAGCCGGCAGGCCCAGCCTGGGCGGCTGGTGGCGCCGTCCACGGCGGCCGCGTCGGCCGCTGCGCTGTCGGCCCTGCCGGCGCTGAGCGCGGCGCCGGCCATTCCGGTGGTGCCCGACCTGCTGCCGGCGCTGGAGGACATCCGCATCGAAGGCGCGGAAGTGCTGCCGGAGCTGAACCAGGCGCTGGCCGAGGTCAACGCGACCATCTCGACGGTGGGCTCGGCCTCGTTGTCGCTGGAACCGGCGCCGAGCAAGGTGGCGGCGATCAAGACGGCGCTCAGCGACGCCACCTCGCGCACCACCTCCACCCTGGGCGCGCTGTAGATGAAAGTCATCGACCACTCCATCGAAGTGCTGCCGCAGTGTCCGGTCAACATCGCCAAGGCGGTGCAGAAGGCGGCCGACACCATCGTCGACCAGGGCAAGATCTTCGCCACCGAAGTCACGGCCACCGCCACCTCGCTGAACCAGGACATGCAAAAGGTGGCGGAGCAGATGAAGGCCATCCCGGACCTGCTCAATCCGCAGCCCATCATTGACTGCTGCACCGGCGTGCTGGAGCAGGCCGCCAGCGACCTGCGCAAGCTGGCCAACGACGCCGCCGCCATTCCGCAGCGCCTGCTGGCGCAGACGGCCGGCGTGCAGAAGGTGATCGATTCGGCCAACGGCGCGGTCGAAGCGATGAGCACGCTGCTGCCGGAGCTGTCCGGGCTGGTGCCGGACTTCGGCGCGCAAATGACCTTCTTCAACAGCCTGCCGGGGCGAGGGCAGGCGCTGGCCGAGCTGGCCAAGCGCACCGGCGTCATGGTCGAGCAATACGGGCGCGATCTGCTGCCGCTGTCCAAGCAGTTGCAGCAGTTGGGCACGATGCAGGGCGGGGCGGGCGCCGGCAATGCCGCGATGCAGGCGGTGCTGGCGCGCGCCGAACAGTTGCAAAACGATAGCCTGGCGCAGGTCAAGGCGCTGCGCGCTACGCTGGACGGCAACGTCGGCGATCTCGATACGGCGATGCAGGATGCCACCGCGCAGGCCACGCAAACTATCAGCGGCATTTCCGACCTGCTCAACGAGAAAGGCAATGCGCTGCTGGCGCCGTTGCAGGCGCAGATCGATCTGGTCGATCAGCTCAACAGCGCGCTGGGCGACGAGGCGCGCAACTGCGATGCGCTGTTTGATGAAGCCTCGTCGCAGCTGAGTCGCCTGGGCGACATCCTGATCAAGCCGCTGGCCGCCGCGCGCGCGCAGGTCGACGCCGTGATCGACCAACTGGCCGCAGCGGCCGCCACGGTGGACGGCATGGTGAAGAAGGCGATGGAGCCGCTGGACGCGCTGGAGCGGCGGATGGAGGCCATCAAGCAAGCCTTGCAGGAAGTGCTGGACGCGGTCCGCGCCGAGGTGGAGAAGGTGCTGCAACTGATGACCGAGCTGGACGGCGAGGCGGAAAACGCCAAGACCGTGCTGCGCCAGCTGCCGGAGAATTTCGTCCCGGTGCGCACCATGATCGCGGACGCCATCGCCATGCTGACGGAGGTGAAGGACAACATTCCCGTATTCGTTTCCGAGGCCAACAGCACGCTCGACGCCGCCTCAAGCGAGCTCGACCAGGCCGACGCCCTGTGCACCGGCGCGATAGAAATCTGCACCCGCTACATGATGAAGGCGCCGCCGTTGATGATGGCGCGCACGCTGTTCGTCGGCGTCAAGGCCATGATCCCCGGCGTGAAGACGGCGATCGCCGGCGCGCGTACGGCCGTGAAGGCGGCCGGCGACCAGGCCACCGGCTTGATGGAACAGGCCATCACGCTGGTCGATTCCCTGAATTCCTTGCTGGACCAGGCCATCGCGAAAGTGCAGGAGGCCATCGACGCGCTGGTGAAATTGCTGGAGCAGATGCAGGCGGCGCTGAAGCAAGTGTCGGACGCCGCCGAGAAAATCCCGCCGCTGCTGCAGGAGCAGCTGGACAAGGCCGGCGCGGCGCTCCAGCAAATCATGGACAAGGCGCGCGCGGCCGCCGAGCAGTGCCTGGCCAAGCTGCAATGCGAACCGCTGGTCAAACGTTTGCAACAGGAGCTGTCGGATCTGCTGGACCGTACCTTCAAGCCGCTGGAGGCGCAGATCCAGGCCGCAGGCGCGCCGTTGCAGAACGTCCTGCAACAGGGCAAGGCGGAGGTCGGCAAGGCGGCGGCGATGGCGCAGGACGGCTTGGGCAAGCTCAGTGCGGCATTGACCTCGGTGAAGCAGCAGGCCATGCAGCCATTGCAGAAGCTGACCGATACGCTGACCTCCGCGCGCGGTCAGGTGGATACGGTGAGCGGTACGGCGCGCCAGCAGGTGCGGCAGGCGGCGGACCAGGCGCTGTCGTATGTGGACCAGGCGTCGCAGGCTATTTCCGGCTTGAACATCCGCGCGGTAGGCGACCAGATCGCGCCGTATGCGCAGTTCTACGACGACGTGGCGGGCACGTTCAGCCAGGTGCAATCGCAGGTGCAGAGCGCCGCCAATGTGGCCGATAAGGTGAACAGCTGGAAGAGCGATGCGCAGCAGTCGGCTAATGATTTGCTGGACCGCGTGCATCAGGCGGCGGACGAGGCGCAGCAGGGCGCGAGCGAGGTGCAGACGGCGGCCGACAACACGGCATCCGGGGCGCAGAGTGCGGGCGAGTCCATCGTCGATAGTCCGGTGTCGGAGCAGGTGCAGGCTTCGTTCGACGGCATGAAGCAGGATGCCGAGGGCGTGGCGGCGGAGTCCGATGCGGCATTGGCGGACATGTCCGGATCGCTGGACGATGCGCAGAAGGAATCGGAGACGGCGACCGATCCGTATGTGCCGGATACCGACGCCATGCTGGCAGATGTGAAGGCGGAGGCGGACAAGGCGGAGCAGGCGGCCAACGCGGCCAAGGAGTCGGAGCAGGCGTTGGCGGCGCAGGTGGTCGCCAGCGAGAAGGACGTGGGCGCAGCGGCGGACGACGCGGCATCGCAAACGACGGCGATGAAGGATGAGGCGCAGGCCGCTATCAACAAGACGGTGGCGCAAGTGGAGGCGGTGCAGGCGCAAGTCAATGCGGCGCGCGCCGAGGCGATCAAGGCGGAGTCGATAGTCGATGCGGAAGTGGTCAAGCACGGCGGCACGTCAGCGAACGCCGATGCCAAAGCCGCCGCCACCGACGCCGCTACCGACACCGCCGCCGCGTCCGCCGCGAGCGATGCCACCGCCACCAGCACAAACGATGCCGCCGTCACCGACGCTGCCGCGCCAGCGGCAACCGACGCTGCAGCCGCTGCTGAGGGGGCAGCGCCCGTCGCTCCCGGCGCGGCGCCAGCCGATGCTGCGAAGGGTGACACCGCCGCAGGCGATGCGACATCCGCCGCTGCCGCGCCAACCGGATCGGCCGGTGAGGCCGCAGACGCATCGGCAACAAAAGCGCCCGCAGATAAAGATGCAGCCAGCGCGCCAGACACTACCGCTGCTGACGCCCAACAAGCAACTGGCGACAAGCCCGCAGCCGCAGACGCACCGTCCGCCGAAGCCTCTACCGCAGCTGCGCCGAAGTCCGAAACGCCAACAGGCGATACGCCAGCAGCGGACGCACCCAAAGCCGCTGCGCCAACAGCCGACGCGCCTGCTGCGGATGCACCCAAAGCCGCCGCGCCAGGAGCCGATGCGCCAGCAGCCGAAAAGCCAACTGCAGACGCGACGCCATCCGCACCAGCAATCGATCCTGCCAAACCGCCTTCGCCCGCCGCACCTGCGCCGCGTCCGAAAGCCGGAGCTGCCATGCCCACGGGGGCAGATGCCGCGACTGGCAAGATGCCAGCGACTGCCGACAGCATGGCAGCCCCAACGACCCAAGCTGCAGAAGCGGCAAAACAACTCGACCCACTCGCCGCCGCGAGCGAGAAAGCGGCAGCAAGCAAAGTCGCTACCGATGCCGCCTCCATCGCCAAAGCCGCCGCCGACAAAGCCGCCGCCGCCACCGAGGCCGCCACCAAAGCAAAAGCCGCCACCGAGGCTGCCGCTCAAGCCAAAGCCGCCGCCGACTCGGGCAGCGCCGCCGCAGCCGCCGCCGACAAAGCGAGCTCAGCCAAAGCACTGGCCGACAAGCTCAACGCCGCCAAGGAAGCCGCCGCCAAACTGCCCGCCCACGATCCGAACGCGGCGTTACAAAACTTCAAGGATGCAATCCCCCCACCGCCCAACACGCCGCCCACCAGCTGACGACGCTGTCACCAATTTGTCATCTGAGCGCGTGGCGAAAATATAACGGGCCAAATTTTGAAAAAGCTTGTGAGCTAAAGAATTTACATTTAATATCAATTGAGTATCGGAAATCTTTGTACCTATCAATTACGTTGCGGCTCCGCGAAATGGTGGTAACACGAGAAGTAGCTTAGTGCTCAGTCCGCCTGTTTTTGAAATAGATGTATCGTCGGCCGCTAGTCACCATAATGTGAGGATGTGAATGTCAGATAGCTTACAAAAATGGGTAGGACGCAACCGTCCCCCACGTGTGCAAATCACGTACGACGTCGAAATTGGTGACGCCACTGAAAAAAAAGAGCTGCCCCTGGTGGTCGGCTTGCTGGCCGACCTGTCCGGCCAGCCGTTGGTGCCGCTGCCCAAGCTCAAGGCCCGACGCCTGATCGAAATCGATCGCGACAACTTCAACGAAGTCATGGGCAAAATCGCCCCGCGCCTGGACCTGTCCGTGCCGGACACCCTCAAGGGCGAAGGCAATCTCAAGGTGGAACTCAACTTCACCGAGTTCGACCACTTCCATCCGGAATCCATCGTCACGCAAGTGCCGCGCCTGGCCAAGCTGCTGGAAGTGCGCCAACAACTGCGCGACCTGCTCGGCAAACTCGATGGCAACGATGAGCTCGATGCGCTGCTGGAAAACATCATCCAGAACACGCAAGAGCTGAAAACACTCAAGGACCAGGAACCGGCCGCCGACGCGGCGCCGGCGGCGGACGCAGAAGCGACCCCATCCTGATAGCGCGCCCACGCGTGCTTCCCCTCATCGTTTAAGAGAGAGCTAAATCATGGCTACTAGTCAATCCGCCAAGGGCGGCGCCAAGTCGACGGAATCCGCCGGCGAGCTGAGCTTACTGGACCGCATCGTCCAGGAAGGCAAGATGGCGATCGAACCGTCGCAAAACGCTTACGCCAAAAAACTGCTGGGCCAGTTCGCCACGCAGGTGCTGGACGAAGGCATGAAGACCGCACCCGACAAGGGCGTGGTCGCAATGATCAACGAGCGCGTGGCCGAGATCGACCGCATCCTCAGCGACCAGCTCAACGCCATCATGCACCACGAGGAATTCCAGAAACTGGAAGGCTCCTGGCGCGGCCTGCACGACATGGTGTACGGCACCGAAACCAGCACCACCCTCAAGCTGCGGCTGCTGAACGTGTCGAAGAAAGAACTGCTGAAAGACCTCGAAGGCGCGGTCGACCACGACATGAGCGTGCTGTTCAAAAAAATCTACGAAGAAGAGTACGGCACCTTCGGCGGCGCCCCGTATTCGGTGCTGATCGGCGACTACTACTTCGGCCGCCACCCGCAGGACGTGGCGCTGCTGCAGCGCTTGTCCAAGGTGGCCGCCGCCGCGCACGCGCCGTTCATCACGGCCGCCGCGCCGTCGCTGTTCGACATGACCGAGTTCACCGAGCTGGGCGTGCCGCGCGACATGTCGAAGATCTTCGAAAGCGCCGAGCTGGCCTCGTGGCGCGGCTTCCGCGAATCGGAAGACTCGCGCTACATCGCCATGGTGCTGCCGCGCTACTCCGCGCGCCTGCCATACGGCGCCAAGACCAACCCGGTGGAGAGCTTCAGCTTCGAGGAAGACGTCGACGGCCGCGACCACAGCAAATACCTGTGGGCCAACTCGGCCTACCAGCTGGGCCTGCGCATCACCGACGCCTACGCCAAGCACAGCTGGACCACCGCGATCCGCGGCGTCGAAGGCGGCGGCAAGATCGAGGGCATGACCGCCCACACCTTCAAGACCGACGAAGGCGACATCGTGCTCAAGTGCCCGACCGAAGTGGCGATCACCGACCGCCGCGAGAAGGAGCTCAACGACCTCGGCTTCATCGCCGTGGTCAACTCCAAGGGTTCGGACTTTGCCGCCTTCTTCGGCGGCCAGACCGTCAACAAGCCCAAGCTCTACAACCTGGATGCGGCCAACGCCAACGCGGCGCTGTCGTCGCGCCTGCCGTACGTGCTGGCGGCCTCGCGCTTCGCGCACTACATCAAGGTCATCATGCGCGACAAGGTCGGCAGCTTCCAGACCCGCCAGAGCGTGGAGAACTACCTGAACTCGTGGCTGAGCGGCTACGTGCTGCTGAGCCCGAACGCGACGCAGGGCGAGAAGGCCCGCTTCCCGCTGGCCGAAGGCCGGGTCGACGTGACCGAGAAGCCGGGCAAGCCGGGCGCGTACTCCGCCACCGTGTTCCTGAAGCCGCACTTCCAGATGGAGGAGCTGACCACGTCGATCCGCCTGGTGGCCGAACTGCCGGCCGCCGTCGGTTGATGCCAGTCCACACACACTGATGTCCCCGCCCATCCGGCGCAGCCGCCGGGTGGGCCCATAAAATTTGGAGCCAGCAATGTCTGACGTACTCATTTTGGATTTGGGCACCACCATCAAAGGCAACTGCATGGTGACCGGCTATGCCGACAAGGTGATCGTGCTGTCGTATTCGCACAGCGCCTCGATGCCGCTGCAAATGGACGCTTCGAACACCGAGCGTACCTCCGGCCGTCCGGTGTTTTCCGAGATTTCGTTCTCGAAAATGTCTGACCTGTCGACCACGGAAATGTACAAGGCCTGTACCCAGGGCACCAAGATCGGCGTCGCCAAGCTGCACGTGGGGCGCGTGGAAAACGGCAAGTACATGAATTTCTTCACGTACGAAATGACCAACGCCATGATCTCGAACATCAGCACCTCCGGCGGCGGCGGCATTCCATCGGACTCGTTCTCGATCAGCTTCACCAAGATCAAGTGCGACTACACCCAGCAGCAGTCGGACTCGACCGCGAAGGGCACCGGCACCTGGAACTGGAACCTGGAGACGATGAAAGCGGATTGATGCCCGGGTACGCCGCGCCGTCATTCCCGCGCAGGCGGGAATCCATGCACCATAGGCTCAGCTGGCGTTCTATGGATTCCCGCCTGCGCGGGAATGACGGGGGCGGGGCCTCGTGTCTCTTTCCGTATCGTTGAGAAACTATGTCTAAAGCCATCACGGCGTCGCTTGTGCCCATGTTTGACCGGTTGACCGGCGTGCTGCACGCCTCGCCGGACGGCCGGTTGCTCGATGGCGGCGGTTTGCAGCACTCGCTGCAACTGGACCTGATGCGCTTGTTCAACGTGCGCAATGCCTTGACCATCCGCGAATATCTGGAAGGCGATCCCACCGTGCTCGACTACGGCCTGCCCGATATGCTGGGCCTGTCGCCGCAATCGGACCAGGACCTGTTCGTCTGGTCGCAGGTGCTGGAGCGCAGCCTGGCGCTGTACGAACCGCGGCTGTCGCACGTCAAAGTGGACGTGACCGCCGATCCGGCCAAGCCCTTTGCCGCGCGCGCCGCGATCGCCGCCGTGGTGCTGCTGGGGCAGCAGCTGTGCCGGGTCAATTTCGACGTCGCGCTCGATGCCCGTTCCGCCGCGATGCAGGCGGCCGCATGACGGTCGGGCAGCGGGAGGCCATGCCGTGAGCGACGACATCCTGGAATACTACCGGCGCGAGCTGTCCTACCTGCGCACCCAGTCGGCCGACTTCGCCACGCGCTATCCCAAGGTGGCGCAGCGGCTGGTGCTGAGCGGCGGTGAATCGGCCGATCCGCACACCGAACGCCTGATCGAATCGGTGGCCTTCCTGACGGCCCGCGTGCACCGCGACCTCGACCGCGATTTCCCCACCATCGCCGGCGCCATGCTGGACAACCTGTGCCCGAGCCTGACGCAGCCGGTGCCGGCCATGACGGTGGTGCAGATGAAGCTGGACTCCTCGCAAGGCAAGGTGATGGCCGGCATGCCGGTGGCGCGCGGCGCCATGTTGTCGACCACCGCCGCCAGCGGCGAGAACTGCCGCTTCCAGGTGGCGTGGAACACCACGCTGTGGCCGTTGAAAGTGGCGGCCATCAAGATGGAAGACACGCGCACCCTGCGCCTCGACCTGCGCTGCGACACCGGCCTCGACGTCTCGGAGCTGGAACTGGATCGCCTGCGCCTGCACCTGTCCGGCGACCTGATGACGACCATGCCGCTGCACGAACTGCTGATCAGCGGCCTGGAGCGTATCGAGCTGCTGGCCGGCGGCGGCCAGCTGCACCGCCTCGGCCCCAACAGCCTGAGCGAAGTGGGCTTCGACGAAAACGAAGCGATCCTGGCGCAACCGGCGCACGCCCATCCGGCCTATGCGCTGTTGCAGGAATACTTCGCCTTTCCGCGCAAGTTCCAGTTCTTCGACCTCAGCGGCCTGCGCGGCTTGCTGGGGCAGGGCGAGGGCTTCTCGCTGCGCTTCGTGTTCAACCGCAGCGCGCGCGTGTTGTCGCAGCTGAGCGCCGACAACTTCCTGCTCGGCTGCGTGCCCGCTGTCAACCTGTTCCCCGTCACCAGCGAGCCGATCCGCCTGCATCGCCGCCACTACGAATACATCCTGGTGCCGGACTACCAGCGCGAGGCGGTGATGGAAGTGCATTCGGTGGTCTCGGTCACCGCCTCCGATCCGCGCGCCGAGCGGCCCAGCATCATCCCCAGCGTGTTCGCCGAATCGGCGGCCGACGCCGAGGACGCCAAGGTGTTCTGGTCGCTGCGGCGCGAGGTGAGCATGCGCAAGGGCATCACCGGCACCGACGTCTACCTGAGCTTTGTCGACCGCACCGACGTCCACAGCACACCGGACGAGCCGGTGGTGTATGCGCAACTGCTGTGCACCAACCGCGGCCTGGCCGAGCAGATCGCTCCCGGCACCCGTTTCTACGGCGAAGGCATTTCCACCTCGACCGACATCCGCGCGTTGTACCAGCCCAGCGCCCAGCGGCCGCCGGTGATGGAAGCCAAGGCCTTGTGGTCGCTGGTGGCCTTGCTGCGCCTGAACCACCGCTCGCTGGTGGACGGCACCACCGGCGTCCACACCTTGCAGCAGATGCTGATGTTGTTCGCCGGCGACAGCGCGCGCGACCAGGCGCAGGTGCGCGGCGTCAAGAGCATGGCGGCCTCGGTGGCCACCGCGCGCCTGGGCACCGATACCTGGCGCGGCCACTGCCGAGGCACCGACATCGTGCTGGAGTTCGACGCCGACGCCTTCGTCGGCACCTCGCCGCTGGTGCTGGCCGGCGTGTTGTCGCGGTTCTTTGCCTTGTACACCTCCGCTAATTCCTTCGTCCGCCTGGCCGTCACGCGCGGCGGCGAACCGTGGATGCAGTGGCCTGCCATGAGTGGACGCCAATGCCTGATCTGATGACGCTATTGCGGGACGACCCGCATGCCTTCGATCTGTTCCAGGCGATCAGCATCCTGGAGCGCAGCGAACCTGCGCGCGCGCACGTCGGCACCTCGGTCGGCATGGATGAGGCGTTGCGGCTGTCGGCCCAGGTGGACCTGGCGTTCGCGCCGAGCGACGTCAGCGGCCTGAACGAAAGCAAACAGCCCGGTCCGCCGTTGACGCTGAAGACGCCGGTGCTGACGCTGGCAGGCTCGCAAGGCCCGCTGCCGATGCCGTTCACCGAGCTGCTGATGGAACGCCGCCGCGTGCGCGACATGTCGGGGCTGGATTTCCTGGATATTTTCAACCAGCGGCTGCTGGGCTTCCTGTACCGCAGCCGCCGCAAGCACCACCTGGCGCTGAGCACGGACAGCATCAACCACGCGCCCATCGTGCGCAGCCTGGATGCCTTGTCCAGCCTGGGCCGGGCCGAAGGCGTGCGCGGGCCGGACGGCCAGCAAGCCTGGCTGCGCCACGCGGGCTTGCAGGGCGCGGCGCCGCGCTCGATGGTGTCGCTGCTGGCCGTGGTGCGGGACCGCATGGGCGTGCATTTCAGCGGCAAGCAGTTTGTCGGCGGCTGGCATGCGCTGGCGCTGTGCGACCGCGCCAAGCTGCACGATCCCGGCAAGCCGGCGCCGATGACGGCGCGGCTGGGCATGGGCGCCAGCCTGGGCGCGCGCGCGTGGGACCAGGGCGCCGGCATGGCGCTGGACGCGCCGCCGCTGCAACCGGCGCAGTTTGCCGCCTTGCTGCCCGGCGCAAAAAACAACTCCCTGCTGGGATGGCTGGTGGCGCGCCATCTGCAACGCGACATCCAGGTGCGGCTGCGGCTGGACCTGGCGGGGCAGCCGGCAACGCGCTTGAGCGCCAGTGGCGATTTGCCGCCGCGCCTGGGGCTGAGCACCTGGCTGTGCAGCCCAGGACCTTCGAGCGCGCCGCACCAGCCGGCGAACTTCCTGCTGTCGACGGAAGAGGATTGAACGGCATGGAAATCGATATCCGCACCTTGCTGTCCAAGCTCAACCCCGAATGCAAGCGGGCGATGGGGCATGCGGCCGAGCTGTGCGTGAAGCAAACGCAGTACAACGTCGAGCTGGAGCATTTGCTGTTCACCTTGCTGGAAGAGCGGGCGCCGGATTTTGTGGTGGTGCTGCAACGCTTCGGCATAGGCGAGAGCGCGGTGACGGCGCAGCTGCAGCGCAGCATGGATGGCTTCAAGCGCGGCAACGGCCGCACGCCGGCCCTGTCGCCGCACTTCATACCGTTGTTCCAGGAGGCATGGCTGCTGAGCTCGATGCTGCTGGGCAGCCAGCAGGTGCGCTCCGGCACCGTGCTGCTGGCGATGCTGGAAGTGGACAGCCTGCGCGGCATGCTGATCGAGAGCGCGCCCGAACTGCTGAAAATCCCGCGCGACCAGTTGAAGCAGGAGCTGCCGTCGCTACTGAGCGCTTCGTCCGAGGATGGCGGCGTCACCGGCGCGCCGTCCGCCGCGCCGGCCGCGCAGAATAGTGCACAGACGGGCACGATGCCGACGCCGCAAAGCGCCGGCGGCGCCACGCCGTCGCTGGACCAGTACACGGTGGACATGACGGCACTGGCGCGCGCGGGCCGCATCGATCCCATCCGTGGCCGCGACGCCGAGATCCGCCAGATCATCGACATCCTGTTGCGCCGCCGCCAGAACAATCCCATCCTGACCGGCGAGGCCGGCGTCGGCAAGACCGCCGTGGTGGAAGGCTTTGCCCAGCGCATCGCCGCCGGCGCGGTGCCGCCGTCGCTGGCCAATGTGGTGGTGCGCACGCTGGACCTGGCGCTGTTGCAAGCGGGCGCCGGCATCAAGGGCGAATTTGAAAATCGCCTCAAATCGGTGATTGCCGAGGTGCGCGCCTCGGCCACGCCCATTATCCTGTTCATCGACGAAGCGCACCAGCTGATCGGCGCTGGCGGCAGCGAAGGGCAGGGCGACGCCGCCAACCTGCTCAAGCCGGCGTTGGCGCGCGGCGAACTGCGCACCATCGCCGCCACCACCTGGGCCGAGTACAAGAAATACGTCGAACGCGATCCGGCGCTGGCGCGCCGCTTCCAGGTCGTCAAGGTGGAAGAGCCGACCACCGACGCCGCCATCGGCATGTTGCGCGGCATGGTCGCCACCTTGGAAAAACACCACGGCGTCGAGATCCTCGACGAAGCCGTGACCGACGCCGTGCGCCTGTCGCACCGCTACATCTCCGGCCGCCAGTTGCCGGACAAGGCCATCAGCGTGTTGGACACGGCCTGCGCCCGCGTCGCCATCGGCCAGGCCGGCGCGCCGCAGCAGCTGGAGGCGCTGGAACACGACATCGTCCTCAACAGCGAAGAGTTGCGCATCGCCCGCCAGCAGCACGCGCGCGGCGAGGACCGGGCCGCCGTCATCGCCAAGATGGAGATCCAGCAGGCGCTGCTGCAGGCGCGTCAGGAACGGCTGATAGAGAAGCTGGCCGAGGAGCGCCGCGCCGTCGAGGAAATCCTGGTGCTGCGGCGCGAAATCGCTGCAGCCGCCGACGACCACGCTTCGCTCGACGACGAGGAGCGCATCTCGCGCGGCGACCAGTTGCAGCGCCTGCAAAAAGGCCTGGAGGCGATCCAGGACGACGAGCCGCTGGTGCCGGTGTGCGTCGATTCAAAGATCGTCGCCGGCGTCATCTCCGGCTGGACCGGCATCCCGGTCGGCAAGATGCTGGCCGATGAAATCCACACTGTGCTGCAATTGAAGGAACGGCTGGAAGACCGCGTGGTCGGCCAGCCGCAGGCGCTGGACGCCATCGCCCGCCGCGTGCGCACCTTCCGCGCCGAGCTGGACGATCCGAGCAAGCCGGTCGGCGTGTTCCTGCTGGTCGGCCCCAGCGGCGTCGGCAAGACCGAGACCGCGTTCGCGCTGGCCGACATGCTGTACGGCGGCGAACGCAATATGGTCACGATCAATATGTCGGAGTTCCAGGAAGCGCATTCGATCTCCAGCCTGAAGGGCGCGCCCCCCGGCTACGTCGGCTATGGCAAGGGCGGCGTGCTGACCGAGGCCGTGCGCCGCCGCCCGTATTGCGTGGTGCTGCTGGACGAAATGGAAAAAGCCCACCCGGACGTGCTGGAGCTGTTCTTCCAGGTGTTCGACAAGGGCACGATGGAAGACGGCGAAGGCATCACCATCGACTTCAAGAACACCCTGATCCTGCTGACCTCGAACGCGGCGCAGGACGTCATCACGCAAGCCTGCGCCAACGGCAAGCGGCCCGATGCGACCGAGCTGATCGAGCAACTGCGGCCGGCCCTGCTGCGCCAGTTCAGTCCGGCCTTCTTGGGGCGGCTGGTGCTGGTGCCGTACTACCCGCTGGGCGACGAGCAGATCAGCAACATCGTCGACCTCAAGCTGGCCAAGCTGGCGGCGCGCTTTGCCGAGAACCACAACGCCCGCTTTACCTGGGACGACCGCGTGACCGAGGTGATCACCGCCCGTTGCACCGAGGTCGACAGCGGCGCCCGCAACATCGATTTCATCCTGACGCAGACCGTGCTGCCGTTGCTGTCGTCGCTGGTGCTGGAACGCATGTCCATGCTCAAGCCCTTCACCGCCATCCACATGAGCGTGGGCGCCGATGAGCACTTCGCCTACGCCTTCCGCGACCATCCGCTGCGAGGCCAGCCATGAGGACCGGCTTCGAACAGCCCGGCGGCCTGCTGAGCGTGTCCTCGCCGTTCGGCGACAACGACCTGCTGTTGGACGCGGTCGAAGGCAGCGAGGGGATTTCGGAACTGTTCAAGTTCAACCTGCACATGCGTTCCGGCAGCACCAGCCTGAGCGCGGCCACCGTGGTCGGCAAGACCATGACGGTGACGCTGGACGTCACCGGCGGCACCAAGCGCTATATCAGCGGCATGGTGTCGCGCTTCATCCAGAGCGGCTTCGACCAGGACTTCGCCACTTACGAGGCCGAGGTGGTGCCGATGCTGTGGCTGCTGACCCTGTCGCGCGACCGCAAGATCTACCAGGCCAAGTCGGTGGCGGACATCATCAAGGCCGTGCTGGGCGCCTTCAGCATCACCTTCGACGACAAGCTGACCCAGACCTACGACCCGGTCGACTACATCGTGCAGTACGACGAAACCGCGTTCGACTTCATCTGCCGCTTGATGGAGCAGGCCGGCATCTTCTATTTCTTCACCTTCAGCAGCAGCGCGCATACGATGGTGCTGGGCGACGCCTCGTCCAACTTTGCCGATTGCGCCGGCGCGGCGGCGGTGCGCTTCTTCCCGCGCACCGGCATGAACAACGCCATCGACACGGTGTCGCGCTTCGCCCACGAGAACACCATCGCGGTGAAGAAGGCCACCGTCAACGACTACGACTTCATCAATCCCAGCACCTCGCTGGAAGGCACGCATTCGGCCGCCGGCGGCAGCGGCGCGGTGTACGAGTTCGCCACCGGCCACCTGGCGGCGGCGGCCGCCACGGCGATCGCCCAGTTGCGGGTGGAGGCCAGCCAGGTCAACGCCGAAGTACTGCGCGGCGACAGCTTTTGCTACCCGTTCAGCGCCGGCGCCAAGTTCACGTTGTCCGAGCATTTCGTCGATGCGCTCAACGCCGCCTTCGTGCTGCGCCGCGTGCACCACACGGCGCGCGACGACATGTACACCAATTCCTTCGAGGCGTTTCCGGTGACAGTGCCGTTCCGTCCGCCGGTGCAGACGGCCCGTCCGCGCGCGGTGGGCTGCGAGACGGCGCTGGTGGTCGGCCCCAGCGGCGAGGAAATCTGGACCGACAAGTACGGCCGCATCAAGGTGCAGTTCCCATGGGACCGCGACGGCGCCAAGGACGACAAGAGCTCGACCTGGATGCGGGTGGCGCAGTCGGTGGCGGGCAAGGGCTTTGGCGCGCTGTTCCTGCCGCGCGTGGGGCAGGAGGTGGTGATCACCTACCTGAACGGCGATCCCGAGCGGCCGCTGGTGACGGGCTGCGTCTACAACGGCGAAAACACCACGCCGGCCGAGCTACCGGCCAACCAGACCCAGACCATCATGCGCACCTGGTCGTCCAAGCAGGGCGCGGCCGGCAACGAGCTGCGCTTCGAGGACAAGAAGGATTCCGAGGAGCTGTACATGCATGCGCAGAAGGACATGCTGACCGAGATCGAAAACGCGCTGACCACGACGGTGAAGAAGGGTGCGGAAATCCATACGCTGCAAGAGGGCGACCGCACGGTCGATGTGCAGAAGGGCAAGGAGACCCACAACGTCAAGGGCACGCGCGAGGTGACGGTGACCGGCGACGAGACGCATACCAACGCCGCCAAGTTCACCCACAAGGTGACCGGCGACTATGCGCTGACCATCGATGGCAAGCTGACCATCACGGTGACGGGCGACATCAGCATCAAGTCCAGCGCGGCGGTGACCGAGGAATCCGGCACCACCTACGGCATCACGGCCGGCACCGCGCTGACGGCCAAGGCGGGTACTGCTCTGACCAACCAGTCCGGCACCGAGCTGACCAACAAGGCCGGCACGAATATGACCAACCAGGCGGGCGTACAGATGGACAACAAGGCGCCTGTCATCAACAGCAAGGCCGATGCAACCCAGACCGTGGAGGCCGGCGCGATGCTGACCCTCAAGGGCGCCATGGCCAAGGTGAACTGACATGACGACCGAAACCGATCTGCCACCAGAACCGCTCTCCGCAGAAGCCGCGCCGCCTGCCGCGCCGCAGCTGTTCGAAACCCAGGGAGACGGCGGCCAGGTGCTGCAACGCGCCTGGCTGCGCGACGGCGTGCTGCACGGCCCGTTCGAACAGTTCAGCGAGGCGGGCCGCACCTTGATGAAGACCCACTTTGAAGCGGGCAAGATGCACGGCGCCATGGCGGTGTTCGCGCCGGACGGCAAGCTGGTGCAGCAATCGCAGTTCCAGCACGGTATTGCGCACGGCCTGATGGAAACCTACGTCAACGGTCGCTGCGTCGCGCGGCAGATGATGGTGGACGGCGTGGCGGCCGGCCAGTCGCTGTCCTACGACGAGGCCGGCCACCTGACCGCGCGCCTGAACATGTTCGACGGCCAGATCCACGGCTCGGCGGAATTTTTCTTCGAAGGCCTGCGGGTGCGCAAGTCGCACTACAAGGCCGGCCTGATGGACGGCGAGTCCACCGACTACGACGCCCAGGGCGGCGTGGTGCAGACCTGCACCTACCGCGCCAACCTGCTGCATGGACCGCTGCGCCGCTACTGGCCGGATGGCGAGCTGATGGAAGAGGTGATCTACCGCGATGGCAAGCCGGTCGGCTCGCCGGCGCGCTTCGACCCCAAGGGCAAGCGCACCGACAACGCCGCCGCCTCACCCGCGATACTGGACCGGCTGCAAAAGCTGGTGAGGGGTAGCTGATGGTAACGTCGAAATACCTGTCATTCCCGCGCAGGCGGGAATCCATGCTGAGCCTCCGAGCATGCGGCGTATGGATTCCCGCCTGCGCGGGAATGACGATGGAGGACGTTTGATGGGACAACAGGTCTGCATGGGCGCGATGCTCAAATGTTCGTTCGGCGTGGCGCCGGGCACGTTGATGGTACTGCCGGCCAACGCCGTGCTGACCGCCGTGCCCGACGCCAACATCATGGACAACAAGCCGATGGTAAACATCCTGCCGTTCGGCATGTGCCAGTCGATGGCCAACCCGATGGTGGCGGCTGCCACGGCTGCCGCCCTGGGCGTGCTGACGCCGATGCCGTGCATCCCGGCCACCACCGCGCCGTGGGTGCCGGGCTCGCCGACCGTCCTGATCGGCAATATGCCGGCGCTGAACAATTCGTCGAAACTGATGTGCATGTGGGGCGGCGTGATCGAGATTAACGCGCCGGGCCAGACCACCGTTTCCATTCCTTGAACCCCTCACCGCGACCGCCACCATGGAATACCGATTCAGCCTTACTCCCCGCCTGATCGCGCTGGCCATCTTCTCCGGCGTGGCGCTGCTGGTGCTGTTGTTTGCCCTGGGTTATCAGGTTGGGTTGAGCATGGCCGAGCGTCCCGCGCCGGCCGTGGTCGACAACGCGGCGAACCGCGCCCGCCAGCAGGTGAAGGGCAAGATCACCGGCGACGCCGCCGCGGCCGCCGCGCCCGCGACCGAGCGCGTGAACGCCGCGCAAAAGGCCGCGCAATGAGCCGCCTGAAAAATTTTGTCTTGCTGCTGGGCGCGCTGTGCCTGTGCAACTCGGTGTGGGCGCAGGGTGGATCGAAGGCGCGCGCGGCAACATCTTCCGCGGCCGCCGAAGCCGA
The DNA here is from genome assembly GCF_036688705.1 of Duganella sp. S19_KUP01_CR8. NCBI lineage: Bacteria > Pseudomonadati > Pseudomonadota > Betaproteobacteria > Burkholderiales > Oxalobacteraceae > Duganella > Duganella sp. S19_KUP01_CR8. Next base: position 420,195 of record NZ_JAQQPR010000001.1, read on the forward strand.
CCGCTCGCCGCTGGTCAAGGTGGCCGACGGCCGCCTGCTGGCGCCCGAGATCGCCCGCATCGTCACGCGCGGCGAGCTGGTGATCGCCATGCTGGCGGCCGACAATCCACCTTTCTTCTCGGTCAAGAACGGCGACCTGGTCGGCACCGACGTCGATCTCGCCAGATTGATCGGCAAGGAACTGGGCGTGCCGGTGCGTTTCGACCGCAGCCCAAAAACCTTCGACGGCGTGGCCGAAGCGGTGGCGGTCGGCCAGGCCGACCTCGGCATCAGCCGCCTGGCGCGCACGCTCAAGCGCGGCCAGTCGGTGCATTTTTCCGTCGCCTACATGCGGCTCGGGCACGCGCTGCTGATCAACCGCATCCGCTTCGCCGAGGTGGCCGGCGACCAGCCGCTGCCGCAGGTGATACGCCACTTCACCGGCACCATCGGCGTGATCGCCAATTCGTCATGGGAGGAATTCGGCCGCCGCAACTTCCCCAAGGCCAAGCTGGTCAGCTACCCGACCTGGACCGACGTCGTCAACGCCGCCAAGAAGGGCGAGGTGGTGGCGGCCTATCGCGACGAGCTGGAAGTGATGCAGATCGTGAACAACGACCCCGGCCTGGCGCTGACCTTGCGCACCGTCACCTTCAACGACCTGGAGTCGCCGCTCAGCATCATGGTCGGCATCCGCGACCTGACCCTGCTGTCCTTCGTCAACGAGCTGATCGCGCAGCGGGCTGAAAAGCCCACCGCCAGCGACGTGCTCAAAGCCATCAAATAAGGAAACCACGTGGACGCTCCAACCGGCATGCAGCGTTTCCAGCACTGGGCTTTGAACCCGTGGACGGTGGTCGGCTGCGTGCTGGCCGGCGGGCTGCTGGGCTGGGCCGCGCCGTCGCTGGCGCGGCACTTGGGCGCGGTGGGCGTCGTCTATGTCGACCTGCTGAAGATGATCGTGCTGCCGTTCATGATTTCGGCGGTGATCTTCAGCCTGCAAAACCTGTACCGCGACGGCGGCGCGGCGCGCATCTTCAAGCGGGTGGTGGTGGTGTTCATCAGTTTCTCGCTGATCGTGGCGGTGCTGGCGACGGTGGGCTCGCTGCTGGTGCGGCCGGGCGGCAACCTGCCGGCCGAGACCCGCGCCGCGCTGGGCAAGATCATCAGTGCCGACGGCGAGAGCAGCAACACCGAAATGGCGCTGCGCGCGGAGGAGGCGCCGCCGCACCATACCGATCTGAAGGATGTGCTGCAATCGCTGATCCCGCAAAACATCTTCGCCTCGCTGGCGAATGGTGAAACGCTGAAGGCGCTGGTGTTCGCGTTGCTGTTCGGCTTTGCCGCCGGCCAGGTGCCGAGCCGCATCTCGGGCGGCTTGCACCAGGCGCTGGAGACCATCTACCACGCCTGCCAGACGCTGACGCGCTGGGTCAACCTGCCGATACCGTTCGTGCTGGTGTGCATGGCGGCCAGCCAGGTGGCGCAGACCGGCCTGCAGCCGATCGCCGCGATGGCCGGCTTCGTGATCCTGTTCCTGCTGGTGTCCGGCGTGCTGATGGCGCTGGCGATGGTGCTGATCAGCCGCCGCGCCAGCGTGTCCTACGGCGCCGTGCTGGCGGCCATGCGCGAGCCGTTCGCGCTCGGCGTGGCCACCAACAACAGCGCCACCTGCATGCCGGCCATGGTCAGCGGCCTGGTCGACCAGTTGCAGTTCGCGCGCGCGCGGGTCGAGCTGCTGGTGCCGCTGAGCATCTCGCTGCTGCGGGTGGGGGCGGTCGCGTATTTCGTCTGCAGCACGCTGTTCATCGCCGCGCTGTATGGACGCTCGATGTCGCCGCTGGACCTGGGCGTGCTGGTGCTGGTGTCGGTGCTGTCCGGCTTTGCCTCGGCCGGCATGGCGGGCGTGGTGACGGTGTCGCTGGTGGGCACCATCTGCAGCTACCTGACGCTGCCGTTCGAGGCCGCCTTCATCCTGCTGATCGCGGTCGATCCGATCTGCGCCATGGCGCGCACGGCGGTCACGGTGATCGGCAGCTGCGCCGCCGTGGCGACCATCTGCGCCGAACCCGTCAAGCTCTAGGCCAGGCCATGCAGACCCTCGCCAAACCCGCCATGTTCCAGATCAGGGATATCTTCCAGCATCCCGCCACGCTGCTGGGCGCGATGCTGCTGGGCGGCTGGATCGGCACGCTGTTTCCCGGCAGCGCGCCCTTGCTGGCGGCGGTGTCGATGCTGTACCTGTCGCTGATCCAGATGGCGGCGCTGCCGTTCGTGATCCTGGCGGTCTACTTCGGCTTGCAGCGCCTGCCGTCGGAGCCGGGGGCCGGCGTGCGGCTGGCGCGGCTGGCCGGCATGGCGCTGCTGGCCATGCTGCTGTGCGCGGTGGTCGGCGTGCTGGCGGCCAGCCTGGCCGGCGCCGGTTCCGGCATGTCGGCGGCGCAGACGGCGGCGCTGGGCAAGCTGGCGCTGCGCTCGGAATCGCAATTCACCATGACCATGCGCGGCGCCGACGACGCCGCCGCATCGTGGGACATCGGCGCACTGGTGCCGGAGAATTTCTTCGGCGTGCTGGCCTATGGTTCGCTGCCGTCGGTGCTGATCGGCGTGCTGTGCTTTGGCGCCGCCGTGTCGGTGCAGGACCCGCATCGTTCGGCCCAGCTCAGCGGCATCTTCGAGGGCATGTACCGCGCGCTGGAATCGCTGGTGAACCGCTTCAACACCTTGCTGCCGGCCGCCGCCTTCGTGCTGGCGGCGGCCGCCACCGCCAGCGCCGGGGTCGAGGCCATCGTCTTGCTGGGCAGCTTCCTGGCGACCTTCCTTGCCGCCGCCTTCGCGGTGTGCGCGGCGGCCATCGCCATCATTTGCTGGAAGTTGAACAAGTCGCCGTGGCTGGTGCTGATGGCGCTGCGCGAACCGATCACGGTCTGCCTGTTCTCGCCGGTGGCGGTGGCGGCGGTGCCGGGCTTTATCCAGGGCATGAGCGTGCGGCTGGGCTTCAGCCGTGGCATGGTGGAGCTGGTCTCGCCGATCGCGCCGGTGTTCATCAAGGCCGGCGAGGCGATGTTCTTCGCGGTGTTGGCGATCTTCATCGCCAACCTGTACCACCATGCCTTGAGCGCCGCCGACATCGCCCTGATCTGCGCGCTGTCCTGGGCCGCCGCCTTGTGGTCGGTGGGCATTGCAGGAGTGAAGTCAGTGCTGCTCGGCGGCTTCGTGATGGCCTCGCTGGGCCTGCCGCTGGAGGCCGTGCTGCCGGTGTTTATGCTGGTCGAAGTGTTGTGCGAGGGGCCGAGGAATTTACTTTCCTTTCTTATATCATCGGCTCTGATTGCCTTGGTAGCGGATGGTCTGTATATTAATAACGAGCAAGATTCCGAAGTGTGGCATCCGTCCACGCTGAAGCTCGTCTTCACCCGCAAGCAAGCGCTGTCCGTGTTGTTCCTGTTGTTGATTGCTCTGTTCACAGTGTTTTGCGCCGGCGTGGGCTATGGCCTGCGCAAGGCCTTTTGAAGACTGACTTATGCAACTGAAGATGACTTCGATTCCTCGCCGCGGCACGCTGCTGTTTGTGCTGCTCGCTGTGCTGCTAGGCTTGCTTGCGGGCTGCGGCGCCACGCGCGCGCTGTTCGGCCCCAGCATGGCTTCGCCCAGCTGGAAGGCGCTGACCCTGCGCGCCGCCGACGACGCCAACAGCAATAGCGCGGTGGCGGTGGACGTGGTGCTGGTCAAGGATCAGGCGGTCCTCGATTCGCTGCTGACCATGCCGGCCTCGAAATGGTTCGCCTCGCGCGCCGAATTGCAGCGCACCTTCCCGGAAGCGCTGACGGTCTACCCCTACGAGCTGGTGCCGGCCCAAACGATCAAGCTGAACGATAAAAAGTGGGGCGACCAGAAAGCCTGGGCCGCGCTGGTGTTTGCCGGCTACGCCAATGCCGGCGAGCACCGCGCCCGCCTGCTGCTGAACGCCTCGGGATATGTGGTGCAACTCAACGCGCAGGGCTTTGTGGCGAGCGAGCCCAAGCCCGGCGCAGCACAGTAAGTTTATGGAAGCCGCTCAATGACCGACCCTCAACTTTCACATCGCATCCAGTGGCACGAAGGCATGATGCTGACGCCACAGCACTTTCAGCAGGAGGGCGCGCGCCTCGACGCGCTGCTGGCCTGGCAGTCGATGGCGACCAATCCCTACGGCTGGGGCGTGCGCGAGCTCGTCATCGACGAGGCGCTTCTGACCACCGGCCTGCTGCGCATACAGCAGCTGCAGGCGATCCTGCCCAACGGCATGGCCGTGACCTACGATAGCGCGCTGGCGCAAGGCTTGCCGCTGGAGCTGGACCTGGCGCCGTGGGCGGAGGCGATGGCGCAGCAGGATCTGTCGGTGTACCTGGTGGTGGGCAACACGCGCTCGCTGCGCCAGCCCGGCCAGCCGGCCATGTTCCGCGGCATCGAGAGTCCGACGGTGGAGGACGAGGTGTCGCAGGCGCTGCCGGCCGACGTGCCGCGCATGGCGGTCAACCTGGCGCTGGCGGCCGGACCGGTGCCGTCGGCCGCCTACACCGCGCTGCGGCTGATGACGGTCAACAAGGGCAACGAGATCGTGCGTCGCGGCGCCTTCCTGCCGGCGATGCTGGACCTGCCGGCCGCCTCCAGCGTGCTGCAGCGCGCGCAGCAGCTGGCCACCCACATGCGCAACAAGGCGGTGTTCCTGGCGCGCCAGACCGCGCAGCCGTCGTCGCGCACCGAGGACCGTATCAATATGCTGGAGCAGAAGGCCCGCCTGGCCAGCCTGATCATGAACCTGCCACTGCTGGAAGCCTTGCTGCGCAATCCTGTCGTGCATCCGCTGTCGCTGTACCTGGCGCTGTGCGCGCAGTTGGGGCCGCTGGCGACCTTGCGTCCCGGCGCCGTGCCCATCATGCCGCCGGCCTACGACCATGCCGATTGCGGCCCGGCCTTCGACGCCGTGCTGAGCGCGCTGACCGACCTGGTGGGCGAGGTCAGCCAGGAATGGAAGACCTGCGTGTTCAACTACGACGGCCAGGCGTTCTCGCTGGCGATGCAGGCCGACTGGCTGGGCGCGCGGCTGGTGATCGGCCTGCGCGGCCAGCCGGACCGCGAGGCCACGCAATGGATGGCGGGCGCGGTGATCGGCTCGCAGACGGTGTGGACCTCGCTGACCGACCGCCGCGTGCTGGGCGCGCCGCGCACCCGCATCGACGCCGCGCCCGAGCTGGGCCTGCGCGCCAGCGCCGGCTACACCCTGTTCAGCGTGGAGGTGTCGGACGAATTCATCGTGGCCGATCAGGCTTTAGTGATCAGCAACGCCAATGAAAGCCTGCTGGCGCAGCGCCCGCAGGAAGTGGTGTTGTTCATAAAGGGATGATGCCGTGAGCATGCTATCTAACAGTGCAAGTAGTTCCTCGCCGGCGCCGGCCTGGAGCGGCGCGGTCAGCGAGGGCGTGGACCTGGCCTCGGTGCAGTTCCGCGATTTCTATGACGTGCTGTCGCGCTCGGCGCAGGCGGCCACGCGGGTGGGCGAGGGCGAGGCCAAGTCGGCCGCCGAGGCGCTCAGCCGCCAGCTGTGCCAGCTGATCGAGCTGCAGTCGCTGGAGGCGCGCCGCATCGTCGGCAAGGCCGGCATGGAGGCCGAGGCGCAAGGCCGCTTCCTGAAGGCGGCGCTGGCCGACGAGGTGCTGCTCAACACCGAATGGGCCGGACGCAATCACTGGCGCCATGTGCTGATCGAGACCACGCTGTTCAAGTCCAGCTTTGCCGGCGAGCGCGTGTTCGACGACCTGGACCAGTTGCTGCGCGAGCGCGAGGCGTCGCGCCGCAACGTCGGCCGGCTCTACCTGTATTTGTTGTCGCTGGGCTTCCAGGGCCGGTATCGCGGCCAGAAGCAGGACAAGATCGCCGAGTACCGGCGCGAGCTGTTCCAGTTTGTGTATCTGCGGCCGGCCGATCTGCAGGGGCGCGACCGCACGCTGTCCGAGCAGGCGTATGCCAGCACGCTGTCGCACCTGGCGGCGCGGCGCCTGCCCAAGTTCAATCGCAGCGGCCTGATGTTCGTGCTGGCGCTGCTGATTTTGCTGGGACTGTCTGAACTGCTGTGGTTGTGGCAATCGTGGCCGGTGCGCGCCGCGCTCGCCACGACAGTGTGATTTATGAGCATAACTCGTCATTCCCGCGCAGGCGGGAATCCATGCGCCGCATCAGGTCAGGCGCAGTATGGGTTCCCGCCTGCGCGGGAACGACTTACTCCGGGATGAGCACATAGTGTTGAACTTCTTGTCTGATAACACGGCCATAGCCACCTTGCTGGTGCTGACGCTGCTCGTCATGCTGCTGTTCGCCATCGTCATCTGGGCGGCGATGAAGGGCGCGGAAAAAGCCGACAAGCCGGCCGAGCAGAAGCCGCGCCAGATCAGCGCCGATTCGCTCAAACAATCGTTCCGCGTGGCGGTCGAGCTGATCGAAAACAATATCGCCGCCCGCTCCGAACGCTACAGCCTGGCGTGGACGCTGGTGCTCAACGAGGGCGCCGCCGGGCGCGAACTGCCGCTGCTGCAATCGGGCCTGCAAAGCGCGCTCAGCGCGGACAGCACGCTGACCGCCGGCGCCCACGGCATCAACTGGAATTTCTTCGACCAGGGCATCGCGGTGCAGCTGCACTCGGACTCGCTGGGCACGCCCGACGCCGACGCGGCCGGCGCCGACGCCATGGCCAACACCACCTGGGACGACTTCCTCGGCCTGTGCCGCAACTACCGGCCGGAGCGGCCGTTCGATTCCATCGTGGTGGCGCTGCCGGCCAGCGCGCTGCTCGACGTCGAGGGCGCCGGCCAGCTGGACCTGGCCGCGCGCGCCAAGGCCATCCACCGCCGCCTGTGGCTGGCGCAGAACCGGCTGGCGCTGCGCTTCCCGATCTACCTGGCGATCACCGATTGCGAAACCATCCCCGGCTTCGCCCGTTTCGCGGCGGCGCTGCCGGAACCGCTGCGCCGTTCGATGCTGGGCTGGTCGTCGCCGCACGAGCTGGTCGCGCCGTTCCAGGCGCAGTGGATCGACACCGTGATGAACGAGGTCGGCCGCACGCTGTCCGACAGCTGCGCCGAGCTGTGCGCGCTGGAGCCGTCGGACTCGGACAGCAGCGAATACTTCCTGCTGCCCAATCAGGTCGAGCGCCTGCGCGCCGGCCTGAAGATGTTTGCCGAAGAACTGATGCGGCCCAGCGCCTACCACGAGCCGTTCCTGCTGCGCGGCATTTACCTGACCGGCGATTGCAGCGACGAGGCCGCGCTGCTGGGCGAGGGCCAGGCGCCGGCGCCGGCCGACAACGACGGCTTCGTGGCGGTCGAACCGGCAGCCGCGGCCACCGCCGCCTTGCCCGACTGGGCCGAGCCGTCGCCGGCCGCCGACGCGCCCGCATACCGGGCCGGACGCGACAGCGCGGTGCCGGCCTTCCTGCGCGATATTTTCGAGCGCAAGATCTTTGCCGAGGCCGGGCTGGTGCGTTCCTCTTCGGTGCACCGCATGCGCCGTCCGGCGATGAACCGCGTGGCGCGCTGGTGCGCCGTGGCGCTGCCGGTGATCTGGGTGCTGGGGCAGGTGTTTTCCGCCGTGCGCCTGCACGGACTGGGCGCCGACGTGGTGAGCTATCTGCAAACGCTGAGCCACGACACCAGGATGAGCCAGCTGGAGAAAAGCCAGCATGTGGTCGATCCGCAGCAGAGCCAGCAGCGCGCGCGCGAGGCGCTGACGAATATCGAGCAGCTCTCCAATGCCCGCCTGTGGTCGCCGTTCATGCCGGGCTCCTGGCCGTGGTTCGACGATCTGCAGGACCGGGTGCAGCGGCGCATGGAAAAGGGCTTTGCCGAGAATGCCTTCGACCCGCTGCGGCGCTCGGCCTACGCCCACGTCAGCCAGCTGACCGGCAAGCCGCTCGACGCCCGCACCGGCACCCTGATCATCGGCGGGCAGTGCGCCGCGCCGATGGCCACGAAGCAGCTCGGGGCGACCGGCGCCGGGCTGGACGTGGCCAATACGCTGGAATATGGCACGCTGAGCGCCTACGTGGATTCGGTCGCGCAACTCGACCAGGCGGTGCAGGCGATGATGCGGCTCAAGTCGCCCGATGCCGGCACGCCGTCCGGCGAGGATCTGGCGCTGGTGGTGCGGGTGCTGCTGAACAGCGAGATGAACGGCAACCTGGCGCGCACCGCCGCGCTGTTCCGCAAGGTCGCCAAGGGAGAGCCGACGCTGATCATCGAGCCGATGCAGGAAGCCTCGGCCTGTTCGTTCGGGCTGGCGGTCAAGTCCTTGTCCAGCCGGCTGTTCCGCAACAACGGTTTGCTCAAGGCCGAACAAAGCATCAACGAAAGCCTGACCGCGCTGTACCAGGGCGATCCGAAAGCCGAGGTCAACCTCGTTCCCTGGCAGACGCTGCGCGGCGCGCTGCACGCGCAGGAAGCCTATCTGTTGACGGGCACGGGCGGATGGATGCATCGCGACAAGCTCGACCTCGGACCGTCCTGGTCCAATCTGCTGCTGCAGGTGGAAGGCGTTGCGCTGCTGGGCAAGACGGCGGCCGACGGCGCGCGGGCCCAGACCGAGGATGGCTTCCGCTGGTTCAGCGCGCAGTGGGACGCGCCGATGGCCGACGACAGCCATGCGCTGGGGCTGAGCCAGGGCCTGGAATGGTCGGACGCCAAATCGTCGTGGACCTTCGCGCCTGACCGCCGGGCATTGCTGGACGCGCTCAACGGCCTGTTGTCGCAGCCGTTCATGAAGTCCACCCACGTCGGCCGCCTGCCCGAGGTGCCGGCCGGCGCCACCGTCAGCTGGGACGCCACGCGGCTGGACCAGGTGCTGGCGCTGGCGGACGCGCGCAAGCGGGTGCAAACCGATTTCCTGCCGAAGTTCCCGGCCATGCTGCAGGGCCCGGCCGCCCGCCTGGCCGACGCCGCGCTGGCCGACAGCGCGCGCGACCTGCTGGCGCAGGCCTACATCGTCTCGGCGCGCGGCCTGCCGGCGCCGGTCAACGAGGCCGACCATGCGAAGGCCTTGCGGGTGCGCGCCTGGCTGCAGGAGAACGGCGGCGCCCAGGTGGCCGGGCAGCTGTCGGCCGTGCTGACGCAGGATGCGCTGAGCCGCCTGCAACAGCTGGACGACACGCTGATCCGCGCCGACCTGTTCGTGCCGCGCGACCGCGCCTTCCACGCCTGGAACGGCGCCAAGGGACCGCTGGTGGACGCTTTCGGCGCCTCGGACATGGGTGGCCTGCACGCTTACGTGGGGCAGCAGATAGGCTTCATCGAAGCCGCCGGCAAGAGCGCGGAAGCGCTGCTGGGGCAACTGGGCGGCGCCGCCGCCGACCAGCCGTCGGTGCTGCGCTGGCAGGCCACGGTGGCCGACCTCGGCCGCTACAAGCTGAAGAGCCCGAGCAGCAGCCTGACCACGCTGGAGCAGTTCATCCTGTCCGGCGCGGCCGAGCTGAGCATCGACAACTGCCTGGACAAGCTGTCGGCGCGCGCGGCCCAGCGCCGCGCCGGCGACCTGTTCGCCGAGCGCATGCAGGGATTGCAGGCGGGGCTGTACTCGCGCTGCCGCGAGCTGACGCAGACCCGCTACCAGGACACCTGGACCCGCTTCGCCGACGCCTTCAACGCCAGCCTGGCCAGCCGCGCGCCGTTCCGCGCGCTGACGCCCGACGCCGGCGGCAAGGGCGGCGCGGGCGAGCGGGTGCCGGCCGACGTCGAGGAGGTGGGCGTGGTGCTCAAGCTGTTCGACCAGGCCCATGTGCTGGCGCTGGCGTCCGACCGCGACGCCACGCGGCCGTCGCCGGCCAGCACGGTGCGCAAGGTCGACGACCAGATGCAGAAGGTGCGCGAATTCCTGGCGCCGCTGTACCCGGCCGAGGAGGGCCAGGCCGCCGGGCTGGACGTGATGGTGGAATTCCGCGCCAACACCGCCGTCGAAAGCGAGGGCAACAAGATCATCGACTGGTCGCTGGCGATCGGCGGCCAGACCGTGCACCAGCGCGACGCGCCACGGCCGCTGCGCTGGGAGCCGGGGCTGCCGGTGGTGCTGACCTTGCGGCTGGCGCAGGACGGCCCGGTGGTGCCCAAGGGCGAGGCCGGCCATCCCGGCATGGCGGTCGACGAGCGCACCGTCAGCTACCGCTTCGACGATCCGTGGGCATTGTTCAGCCTGGTGTCGGCCTACCGCGAGGCCGAAGCGGCGCCCGCCGCCGGCGCGCGTTCGCAATTGCTCAGGTTCGAGTTCCCGCTGAGCGCGGTCGGCGACGGCCGCATCGCCACCCGCGACAGCCGCGCCAAGGTGTATGTGCGGCTGACCGTGAGCGCGGCCGGCAAGCGCACGCCGCTGGTGTGGCCGCCGGTGTTCCCCGTCAAGGCGCCGGCCTGGTAGGCCGGGTTTATCGAGGTTTTGCCATGTCATCCTTGCCACCACCTCTCGTGCGCGTTGCCATGTTCGGCAGCTTCCATCGCGGCTTCCACGTGCTGAGCGAACTGCTCAAGGGGCCGCTGGCGCAGCGCGTGCGGGTGGTTGGCGTGGCCACCGACGACGTCGGCTCCGGCCATGTCAGCCGTGGGCGCCGGGTCTGGGCCTACCCGCACACCCCGGCCGAGGAGCTGATGGTGGAGCGGCTGGCGCTGTCGCACGGCATCGTGCCGTACAAGGGCCGCGTCAAGACGGACGAGTTCTACCGGCTCTACGAGGATCAGTGGAAGCCCGACCTGTGCATCGCCGCCACCTTCGGCCAGCGCATCGACGCCCGCCTGTTCGAGTGGCCGAGGCTGGGCTTCTACAACCTGCATCCCTGCATCGACGACGGCTGGCCCTCGCACTACGCCGGCCCCAATCCCTTCCAGGCCTTGCTGGACAACGGCTCCGACCATGTGCTGATCGCCATGCACGAGATCGACGACGGTTTCGATACCGGCCGGCTGCTGGCGCTGTCGGAGAAGATTTATGTGCCCACCGGCGCCACGGTGGTGGACTTGCACAAGCTGACCTCGCCGCTGGCGGCGAAGTTTTTTGCGTGCCAGCTCAGCAAGATGCTACCGTAGACGGAACCGCGCATGGCGACCATCAAAGACAATCTGCTCAACCTGGTCGACAAGGCGCGCCACTTGATTTCCGATGAGCGTACACCCAGTATCGAGACCCCGACCGCCCCTATGAACGCACCCAGCCTGCCGATACCGCTCTCCCTGATGAGCATGGAACACCAGCAGGAGCTGGAACAGTTGCTCAAGCCCCTGGCCGGCGACCAGCCCAGCGGCCCGGCGCTGCGCTACGATCCGATCTTTACCGAGATCCGGCTGGCGCGCGAGGAGGACGACCCCAGCCTGCCGATGGGCCAATGGGAGCGGCCGCTGAAGAAGGCCGACTGGCCGCTGATCGAGGAGCGCTGCAAGAGCATGCTGGGCAGCCGTTCCAAGGATTTGCAGATCGCCGCCTGGCTGCTGGAGGCGTGGACCCGGCAGTACGGCATCGACGGCCTGTATCGCGGCCTGAGCCTGGTGGACCGGCTGCTGCGGCAGTTCTGGGACAGCCTGCATCCGGCCATCCAGGACGGCGACGCCGACGCCCGCATCGCGCCGCTGGAGTGGCTCAACGAATCGCTGGCGGCGACGGTGCGGGTGCATGTGCCCATCCTGAAAATCAACGGCCGCAAGCCGCCGGCGCAGAGCCTGTCCGACTGGGAGCGCATGACGGCGCGCGAACTGGCCGGCCATCCGGGCGAGGCGCAGGCCAACGCCGACGGCGAGGCGCCGCTGACCCGCATCGAAGTGATCGCTTACGCCCATCAGCGGCTGGGGCGCGAGCTGGCTATCCGCCTGCAAGTGGTGCATCGCTGCCTGAACTGCCTGGAAACCATGTTGGCTTTTGTCGACCTGCAACTGGGTGCGCAGGCGCCGAATCTGTCTAAACTGAAGGGGACGCTGGTGGCGGTGGAGCGCGTGCTGCAACAGCTGGTCCCCGAGCAAAAGGAAGAAGAAATGACGACGCCGGAACAGCCGCAAGGCAGCGAGGAAGTGATCGGCATGGCGGCCGGCCTGGCGCCGCCGGCGGTGGCCCTGTCAGGCTGGAAGAACCGCGACGAGGCCTACGCCGCGCTGGGGGCGATCGCCGATTATCTGAGCCTGGTGGAGCCGCACAGCCCGACGCCCTATCTGCTGCGGCGCGCCGTCAACTGGGGGCGCATGCCGCTGCCCGAGCTGATGGCCGAGATTATCCGGGAAGAGGGCGACTTGAACCGCCTGGTGAATATGCTGGGCTTGCGCGAGTGAGGACTTAGCGCAGATGGTAGAGCGAGACGGTTTGGTCTTGCAAGGCGTTTTCCGAGCACAACACGTAGGTCGATGCGCAGGCCAGGCTGAGCAGCAAGGCGCCGAAGGCGATATGGAGGTAGCGTGCCATGACAAACTCCCGAGGGGTTGGACTTCCAGTGATTCCAGAATACCCCGGGAGTTGCAGGACCGGCATCAGCCGAATGTCCGACGCTTTGTAGGACTACTGCCCGTCTCTGTCTTTATGCTAACTTTTACTTGGTCTTCCAGACGATGAAGGCATCGCTGGGCGCGGTGTCCATGGCGTTCGACACTTGCAGCCAGTGTTGCAATTGTTCCGGCTGCTTGAGCTGGATGCCGGTGCCGTCGATGTAGCCGATCTGTTCGACCATCTTCGGGTCCATCTTGGCCTTGGACACGGTCGGCGCGCCGGCCACCATGCGGTCGTAGGCCTTGCGGGCCTTGTTTTCCCACTTGTGCAGGCTGCTCTCGTCGAAGCGGTTGGCTTCGAAGTAGACGGTCAGCGAACCATCCGGGTTGCCGTAGCCGACGATGCCGGCGCCTTTGCGGATGGTGGTGGAAGCGTTCACGTCAAACAGCGCGGTCGGCACGAACACGGCGGCGCGCCCGTTGACATCGGGACAACCGACCGGCGTGTCCTTGCTGTAGGTGGCGACTTCGTGCAGGGGTGTTCTCTCTTGGGACATGGCTGGGCTTAATCTGGAAAAGGGGAGGCGTTGCATGCGGATGCACAGACGTTCATTGTAGCGTCAATCTAGTTCCATTAGGCAACAGCAGTGCACAAATTTTTGTAACGACGCACGCGCGTTGCGCATGGGGTGGGATCGGTTCACAATACATGCAAGGTAGCAACGAATGAGGAGCCGGGATGCTGACGATAGATGGCCCGTGGATCAATCCATGGCACGCCGGTCTGGTTGCCGCCGTCCTCATCTGCAGCGTGCTGCAGCTGCTGCTGACCCGCTCCGATCCGGACAGCCCGCACATGTTCCGCCACAATCTGTTGTTCGGCGGCTTGTGCCTGCTGCTCAGCCTCTCCAGCAAGCTGATGATCGACATGGACCAGCGCCAGGCCGCCAGCCTGCTCGAAAGCGCCTCCATGCTCGGCTTCGGGCTGCTGCTGATACGCATCCTCGGCCTGACCGCGTTCCGCGTGCTGCTGCCGGCGCTGCGCATGCACCCGCCGCGCATCATGGAAGACATCCTGCTGGTGATCACCTACATCGTCTGGGGCCTGGTGTGGCTGCGCGTGGCCGGCCTGGACCTGAGCGGCCTGGTGACCACCTCGGCGGTGATCACCGGCGTGGTGGCATTTTCGATGCAGGAAACGCTGGGCAATATCCTGGGCGGCCTGGCGCTGCAACTGGACAACTCGGTCCGCATCGGCGATTGGATCAAGATCGACGACGTGCGCGGCAAAGTGGTGGAAGTCCATTGGCGTCACACGGCCGTGCAGACCAATAACGGCAGCCTGATCGTCATTCCCAACAGCGTGCTGATGAAATCGAAAGTGGACGTCTACAGCCGCGAGAGCAAGCCGGAGTTCCGACGCTGGGTGAATTTCTGGATCGAGAATGGGGTGCCGCCGCAACAAGTGATCGCCACCGTCCAGACGGCGCTGCGCCAGACCCATATCGAGCATATCTCGTCTGCCCGGCCGCCCGAATGCATCGTCGTCGATTACCGCGAAGGCTTGATCCAGTACGCGGTGCGCTACTGGCTGACCAACCCGGCCCACGACGACGGCACCGATTCCGCCGTGCGCATCCATTTCTACAGCGCCTTGCAGCGGCAGAGTTTGTCGCTGGCCCATCCTTGCATGGACATCCGCCTGAACGCCGATTCGGAGCGGCGCTCGAGCGCCCGGCTGGCGGCGGAAATGGACGTGCGCAAGCAGGCCCTGGCCAAGGTCGCGCTGTTTTCCGGCCTCACCGAGGAGGAACTGGCCAAGCTCGCCAAGGCGCTGCGCCACACGCCGTTCGTCAAGGGCGACACCATCACCCGGCAAGGCGCGGTGGCGCACTGGCTGTATTTGCTGGTCGGCGGCGAGGCCGACGTGTGGTTCGAGGCCGAAGGGCAGGAGCGCCTCCATTGCGCCACGCTCAAGGCCGGCGATGTGTTCGGCGAGATCGGCCTGCTGACCGGCGCGCCGCGCGGCGCCACCGTCACCGCCAAGACCGATGCGCTGTGCTATCGGCTGGACAAGGAAAATTTTGCATCCATCCTGCACGAGCGTCCCGAGCTGGCGGACGAATTCGCCCATGTGCTGAGCGACCGCAACCAGGTGCTGAGCGCCATCCGCAGCGACCATGCCGAGCCCGAGCAGGTACAGCAAGCCAACTACGTGGCGAGCATACGGCGGTTTTTCCGGCTGCATTGAGGTGTGTGCGGATCGGCCGCCCAAAACAAAAAAGCTCACAAGCACGCGCTTGTAAGCTTTATGTTTTACCGCGAATTCGGTGGGGTGGCTGATGGGGCTCGAACCCACGACAACAGGAATCACAATCCTGGACTCTACCAACTGAGCTACAGCCACCACTGATTTACTTCGCTTTGTCTACTGTTTCGTAGACAGGTGCCGAATTATACAAGCCAGTTTTGAATCCTGCAAATCTAAATGCGATGTTTCTTCAAAAAATTCCGGATTGTTTAAACGTCAACCTTTTCCACCGGCGGATGCAGGCCCAGCAGATTGGCGAAGGCCGGCGCCAGCGCACTGACGTCCGCCGTCGTATAACCGTGCAAGGAGGCGGCGTCGCCGCCGCTCTGCCGCAGCAGGCCGGCGGCGTCCAGCAGGCGCCCCAGTTGGCGGGCCACGGCGTCGCCGGTATCGATCAGCGTCACGTCGGGGTGGCCGTGAGCGTGCAGCACGCGTTCTATGCCCGACTTGACGAAAGGGTAGTGGGTGCAGCCGAGCACCAGCGTATCGGCGCCCTGGTCCAGCAGCGGCGCCACATATTGCTCCAGCAGCGCGGCGATGGCGGGGGTGTCCAGGTCGCCCAGTTCAATCTGGTCGACCAGGCCGACGCACGGTTGCAGCAGGAATTGCGCCTGGGTGGCGGCGCTGATCTGCTCGCGCAGCAGCAGGAATTTTTCGCCCTTGAGCGTGCGCGCCGTCGCCAGCACGCCGACCTTGCCGCTGCGCGTGGCAGCCGCGGCCGGCTTCAGGCCGGGCTCGACGCCGACCACCGGCAGATCGGGATAGCGCGCCCGCACCGCCTTGATGGCGGCCACGGTCGCGGTGTTGCAGGCCACCACCAGCGCCTTGATGCCGCGTTCCAGCAGGAAGGCGGCGACCAGCAGCGCGCGGTCGACCACGTATTGTTCGGTTTTTTCGCCGTAGGGCGCATGGCCGGAATCGGCGAAGTAGATCAAGTCTTCAGCCGGCAGCTGCGCCCGGATGTGGCGCAGCACCGACAGCCCGCCCACGCCGGAGTCGTAGACACCGATGGGAGCACCGGGAGAGCGGGCGGCGTGCATCAGGCGGTAACGACCGGAACGTTCAGTTGCTCGATCTTGGCTTTCCATTCCTTCGGACCGGTTTCGTGCACCGAAGTACCGGCGGCATCGACCGCCACCGTCACTGGCATGTCAACCACGTCGAACTCATAGATTGCTTCCATGCCCATGTCGGCAAAGCCCAGCACCTTGGCGCCTTTGATTGCTTTCGACACCAGGTAGGCCGAGCCGCCGACCGCCATCAGGTAGGCCGACTTGTGCTTCTTGATCGATTCGATCGCCACAGGGCCGCGCTCGGCCTTGCCGATCATCGCGATCAGGCCGGTTTGTTCCAGCATCATGTCGGTGAACTTGTCCATGCGGGTGGCGGTGGTCGGGCCGGCTGGGCCGACCACTTCGTCGCGCACCGGATCGACCGGGCCGACGTAGTAGATCACGCGGTTCTTGAAGTCCACCGGCAGTTCCTCGCCCTTGGCCAACATGTCCTGGATGCGCTTGTGGGCGGCGTCGCGGCCGGTCAGCATTTTGCCGTTCAGCAGCAGGGTTTGGCCCGGCTTCCACGAAGCGACTTCTTCCTTGGTCAGCGTGTTCAGGTCGACGCGCTTGGATTTTTCGGTGTCCGGCGCCCAGCTGACGTCAGGCCAGGTCGACAGCGGAGGCGGCGTCATGTAGGCAGGACCGGAACCGTCCAGTACGAAGTGGCCGTGGCGGGTGGCGGCGCAGTTCGGGATCATCGCGACCGGCTTGGAAGCGGCGTGGGTCGGGTAGGTCAGGATCTTCACGTCCAGCACGGTGGTCAGGCCGCCCAGGCCTTGGGCGCCGATGCCCAGCGCGTTGATGCGGTCGCACAGTTCGATACGCAGTTCTTCCAGCTTGTTCTGCGGGCCGCGTTGCTTGAGCTCGAACATGTCGATGTCTTCCATCAGCACTTCCTTCGCCATCAGCATCGCCTTCTCGGCGGTGCCGCCGATGCCGATGCCCAGCATGCCAGGCGGGCACCAGCCTGCGCCCATGGTCGGCACGGTCTTCAGCACCCAGTCGATCAGCGAATCGGAAGGATTCATCATGACCATCTTGGATTTGTTTTCCGAGCCGCCGCCCTTGGCAGCGACCTTGACGTCGACGGTGTTGCCTTCAACCAGTTCCATGTGGACCACGGCCGGTGTGTTGTCCTTGGTGTTCTTGCGGTCGAAGTGCGGGTCGGCCACGATCGACGCGCGCAGCTTGTTGTCGTCGAAGTTGTAGGCGCGGCGCACGCCTTCGTTGACGGCGTCGGTGACGGTGCCGGAGAAGCCCTCGAAGCGCACGCCCATGCCGATCTTCAGGAAGACGTTGACGATGCCGGTATCCTGGCAGATCGGACGCTTGCCTTCCGCGCACATGCGCGAATTGGTCAGGATCTGAGCGATCGCATCCTTGGCGGCCGGGCTTTGCTCGGCGTCATAGGCGCGCGCCAGATGCTGGATATAGTCGGCAGGATGGTAGTAGCTGATGTACTGGAGCGCGGCGGCAACGGATTCGATCAGGTCTTCTTGCTTTATGATGGTCATGATGTTCTCGCGTGGGTTAGTGGGATACTTAGTGGGATTCGTTGTGGGTCAGCGTGGTGATGCGGTCGGTGTACGAGATCGCCAGCGCCGACAGCAGGAAGACCGCGTGGATGCCGGTTTGGGCGATCAGCGTCTTTTCATCGTAGACGCTGGCATTGATAAAGGTCTTCAGCAAATGGATGGACGAGATGCCGATGATGGCCATCGCCAGCTTGGTCTTCAGCACGGAGGCGTTCACGTGCGACAGCCATTCCGGCTGATCCGGGTGGGTATCGAGATTCATGCGCGAGATAAAGGTCTCGTAGCCGCCGATGATGACCATCACCAGCAGGTTGGAGATCATGACGACGTCGATCAGGCCGAGCACGACCAGCATGATGGTGGTTTCGTTGAGTTTGGCCGGCACCGGCGCGCCGGGCACGGCGACGGCCTGGAATATGTGCTGGAGCGCGGCCTCGTTGCCCAGGATGGCGCCGATCAAGTCTTTCAGCTCGACCCAGAAATGGAACACGTAGACGCACTGCGCCAGGATCAAGCCCAGGTACAGCGGCAACTGGAGCCAGCGCGTCATGAAGATAAAGGCGGGCAGCGGTCGCAGCTTCGGTTGTGGCTTGGTCATTACGGCGGGACTCCTTGAATTGGTGCATGCTAGTGGGATAGCCGACATTTTACACGTGCTGCCCAGCAATCGCAGCGGCGTGTGGCTACTACGTATGGTTGATGAAATATTGGTAAAATTGCATAGGGCATTACATCCTCCGCCGGGGATCACCAATCTGTAAGGGCTCAGTAAGCGACGAAGTTTATGTTTATGGCAAACGAATTCAAACACTGGAGACACGTATGAGCAGCACTACCACCCAACAAGGTCCACAGGAATCCCGCGTCTTTACACCCCCGGCGGAGTTTGTGGCGCAGGCCACCGTAGCCGGCATGGAAGCCTACAACGCGCTGTGCGCGGAAGCTGAGGCCGACTACGAAGGCTTCTGGGGCCGCCTGGCGAAGGAAAACCTGGTCTGGCAAAAGCCGTTCACCAAAGTCCTGAACGAAGACAACGCGCCGTTCTACAAATGGTTTGAAGAC
Organism: Duganella sp. S19_KUP01_CR8; assembly: GCF_036688705.1. Classification (NCBI taxonomy): domain Bacteria; kingdom Pseudomonadati; phylum Pseudomonadota; class Betaproteobacteria; order Burkholderiales; family Oxalobacteraceae; genus Duganella; species Duganella sp. S19_KUP01_CR8. The sequence continues at coordinate 438,607 of NZ_JAQQPR010000001.1, forward strand.
GGCCACCTGAACGTGTCGTACAACTGCCTGGACCGCAATCTGCAAAACGGCAACGCCGACAAGACCGCCATCATCTTCGAAGCGGACGACGGCAAGTCGGTCAACGTCAGCTACAAGGAACTGCACGAGAAAGTCTGCAAATTCGCCAACGGCCTGAAATCGCGCGGCATCAAGAAGGGTGATCGCGTGATCATCTACATGTCGATGTCGGTGGAAGGCGTGGCTGCGATGCAGGCCTGTGCGCGCATCGGCGCCACGCACTCGGTGGTGTTTGGCGGCTTCTCCGCCAAATCGCTGCAGGAGCGCATCATCGACGCCGGCGCGGTAGCCGTGATCACCGCCGACGAGCAACTGCGCGGCGGCAAGAACCTGCCGTTGAAAGCCATCGTCGACGAAGCGCTGGCGCTGGGCGGCTGCGACACCATCAAGGACGTGATCGTCTACAAGCGCACCGGCGGCAACATCAACTTCCAGGCGGGTCGCGACCTGTGGCTGCATGAGTTGGTGGCCAACCAGCCTGCCGAGTGCGAGCCGGAGTGGGTGGATGCCGAGCATCCGCTGTTCATCCTGTACACGTCGGGCTCGACCGGCACGCCCAAGGGTGTGCAGCATTCGAGCGGCGGTTACCTGCTGTGGGCCGCGCTGACGATGAAGTGGTCTTTCGACATCAAGCCTAGCGATGTGTACTGGTGCACGGCCGATATCGGCTGGGTGACGGGCCACAGCTACATCGCCTACGGTCCGACGGCGGTGGGCGCGACGCAAGTGGTATTCGAAGGCGTGCCGACTTTCCCGAACGCCGGCCGCTTCTGGGACACCATCGCCAAGCACAAGGTCAGCATCTTCTACACCGCGCCGACGGCGATCCGTTCGCTGATCAAGGCGTCGGATGTGGATCCGAAAGTGCATCCGAAAAATTACGACCTGTCGTCGCTGCGTTTGCTGGGCACGGTGGGTGAGCCGATCAATCCGGAAGCGTGGATGTGGTACTACACGCAGGTGGGCGGCGAGAAGTGCCCGATCGTCGATACCTTCTGGCAGACCGAGACCGGCGGCCACATGATCACCCCGTTGCCAGGCGCGACGCCGATGGTGCCGGGTTCGTGCACCTTGCCGCTGCCGGGCATCATGGCGGCCATCGTGGACGAGGCTGGTGTGGATGTGGCGAACGGGCAGGGCGGTATTCTGGTCGTCAAGCGTCCTTGGCCTTCGATGATCCGTACCATCTGGAACAATCCTGAGCGCTTCAAGTCGAGCTACTTCCCGGAGGAGCTGGGCGGCAAGATGTACCTGGCTGGCGATGGCGCGATCCGGAACAAGGATACGGGCTACTTCACCATCACCGGGCGTATCGATGATGTGTTGAATGTGTCGGGTCACCGTATGGGGACGATGGAGATTGAATCTGCGCTGGTGGCCAATCCGTTGGTGGCTGAGGCTGCGGTGGTGGGCAAGCCGGATGATACGACGGGTGAGTCGATCTGCGCGTTTGTGGTGCTGAAGCAGGCGCGTCCGACTGGGGATGAGGCCAAGAAGCTGGCGCTGGAGCTGCGCAATTGGGTGGCCAAGGAGATTGGTCCGATCGCCAAGCCGAAGGAGATTCGTTTTGGGGATAATTTGCCGAAGACGCGTTCGGGCAAGATCATGCGGCGCTTGCTGCGCGTGTTGGCTAAAGGCGAGGTGATTACGCAGGATGTGTCCACGTTGGAGAATCCGGCGATTTTGGAGCAGTTGAAGGAAGCTTCCTGATCGACTGCGTCGCTCCCGCGAAAGCGGGAGTCCATACTGAGTTTGCCGTAGCCGAACGTTCAAGATGGGCGCTGAAGGTAGCAAAGATACCGGAGCGGCAAATAATGTTGGTACTCTTTGGAATCTTTGCTATAATTCGCGGCTTCTCCGAAAGGGGAAAGTAATGCAGGAGAGGTGGATGAGTGGTTGAAGTCGCACGCCTGGAAAGCGTGTATAGGTTCATAGCCTATCGGGGGTTCGAATCCCCCTCTCTCCGCCAAGGATACAGCTCAGGAAGTACACAGACGTCTAAACCGTCGCAAAAAAACCGCTTAAGATCTTGAATCTAAGCGGTTTTTTTGTTTCTGGACGCATCAGGACGGCTCCCGACGTCCAACTCCGGTGCGTGCAAGTTTGGGGGCTCCAGCTCAACAGGACACCGCACGGTGCCCCAAAAACTTAAAAAAAGGACTATATTGATCTTTACAGCAGGCCGCATAGGAGGTCGCCATGCCCAAGATCATTACTCCTCTGACAGACTTACTCGTCCGTAACGCCAAGCCGCGTGAGAAGCCGTACAAGATGTTCGACGGTGACGGAATGTACCTGGACGTCGCGCCCACCGGCTCCCGCATCTGGCGGTTTAAGTTCCGCCAGGCCAACGGCAAAGAAAACACGCTGACGTTCGGCCCTTATCCGGAAATCACCTTGCACGAGGCGCGAGAAAAGCGCCTGGCGGCCCGCCGTCTTCTGCTGCAAGGGATAGATCCGGCCAAGCACCGCGATGACGCCAAGCGCCTGCTCAAGGAAAAGGCATCCAACACGTTCGAGAAGATCGCCCGCGAGTGGCACGCCAATAAAGTGCCGACGTGGAGCGACCGAACGGCCAAGAACACCATCCAGCGCCTGCAAGCGGATATCTTCCCGGCAATTGGCCGCATGCCTATCGATGAGATCAAACATCGCGACCTGATTGTCGTGTTGCGCAAGATCGAAGATCGCGGCGCGAACGAAGTGGCGCACCGCCTGAAAGCTGTGTGTTCGCAAATTTTCAGCTATGCGATCCAGTGCGGTTTTATCAGCCAGAATCTTGTATCCGATATGAAGGACGTGCTGAAAACTGTACGCACTGGGCATTTCGCCGCCATCGACGCCGATGAACTGCCACAGTTCCTTACCATATTGGAGCGGAACGAGGCACGCATGTTCGCGCCGACGCGGATCGCACTCCGCCTGATGCTACTGATCTTTGTGCGGACCAGCGAGTTGATCGAAACGCCCTGGAGCGAGATCGACCTGGAGCGCGGCGAATGGATCATTCCTTGGCAGCGCATGAAGCGCGGCAAGCTGACCGTCAATCCGGACATGACTAACCATCACGTTTGCCTGTCCCGGCAGGCATTGGCGTTGCTGCGCGAATTGCATGCCATCACCGGGCGCAGCAAGCATCTATTCCCGAACCAGCGCGATCCCAAGAAACCGATCAGTAACAACACGATTTTGGTCGCGCTGGGGCGCATGGGTTACAAGGGGAAGATGACCGGCCACGGGTTTCGGGCGCTAGCGATGAGCACGATCAAGGAGCGCTTGGGATACCGGCATGAGGTCGTGGATCGGCAGCTGGCGCATGCGCCAAAAGACAAGGTCGCCAGCGCTTACGACCGCGCTCAGTTCCTTGTCGAGCGACGCAAGATGATGCAGGACTGGGCTGATTACATCGACGCCGTCAGCGGAAAGGGCGGGTCGCCGAAACGATCAAGGTTAACGCTGGTTAAAAGTGAATACAAACGAGATGACGGAACAGGAGACCATCATGTCTAAATATGTTTTGCCCCTTACCGATACGCTCATCGAGCAAGCTGCTCCAAAAGAGAAACCATATAAACTATTTGACGGTGCCGGTCTGTACCTCGAAGTGACGCCTGGCGGAAGCAAGATCTGGCGTATGAAGTATTGCCAGCGTGACGGCCGAGAATATGTTCTTACGTTTGGCCGGTATCCTGAAGTCGCCATCGACAAAGCTCGCGAACATAGACTCACTGCGCATCAGATATTGGAACCGGAGCAGGATCCTGGAATAGAATTTAATCGGAAAAAACTGTATCCACTACCAAAGCCGATTCCAATCGATGAAATATTTGACGAGCCCGAGTGGGAACATGTGCAGTCGAGCATTTTGCATGCTAGCCGGCACGCTATCCACGATCTCGAAGCTGCCTTATTTCCCTCGCTGGAACGCATCCCCACCGATGAAGCCGGGCATAACATCCAGCAGGCCGCCATCCGGCAAGTCGAGCAAGACGGGTTACAGACCATATATCGCCAGCTAGAAAGCGTAGCGACAGCGCTTGCCGCAAGTTATTTGCAGAGTGGGATGAGCATGGAACAATTGGTCAGCGCGATGAACGATACGAGGAGCAGGATGCGTCGTGCTGACGATAAGGCGTACTCACCGCGTATGCGACAAACAGGGTGAAGATCCAGAGCGGCATCGGTTATCGATAAGCCTCGCCGGCGCCGAAGTTATTTAGGCTTTCCCGGTGACTGGCAATGGACGGAACCGATCGCCGATTCCTTCTTGGTGTCGCGTGAGGTGACCTGGCTGTTGGTCTGAAAGGCCGGGCCACGCTGCGCGACGCGCGCGTCGATCCACTGCATCACGTCATCGTACAGCCACGCCACCGAACGAGCCGACAGCTTCACCGGTGCGGGGAACATATGCAGTTTAATTTCGCGGTACAGTGTCGCGCGCGACATGCCGCATAGCTGCAGCACTTCGCGAATGCGGATCAAGCGACGCGTGCCTGGTACGGTTTTGGTGGTGTCCATGTTCTCCCCTTTCTTATCTCGAAAAGCCTTTAGGTAAAGTAGCCGTTTCGAGTAGCGAGGTACTTGCGGCAGCGCTATAAGTATTGCAGAAGGGGATGGCGTACAGCATCATTCTTGTGTGGGTTAGTGCTGCTAGATTTTTTCTCGTGTCGCCCCATGCCGTGAAGTTTAGGGTTGCTAGCTAGCTTGGATGCATCGCGGAGCTTGATATTATCAAGCGAAATGGAGCGAAGTTGGCTAATGCAGGATAGGCTCGCGCCGGTAAATGTGCTCCACTGCTTTCGCGTTAGCTCTCGGTGTGCGCTCGCGCGGAGTTGCGTGACGGCGCCAGGATCGTTATTACTTCGGACAGCCGATCAGATGTGCAGTGAAGAGGGGGTTGCAGCTTTCGCGACAAATAAATCGACGAGAATTTCATGCTGGTGATGCCGGCGCGATGCCAGGTGGAGGACAATATGTTTTTCGACGCGAAGGATCGCCCTTCGCGCATCTTGGCATCGCGCCAGGCGTAGCGCTCGTCACGCGCCCTTAGTCTCCACATTTGTTTTTAGATTGGCTTCGCCTTTGAGCGAACCTGCGATCAGCCTGGATTGGCTGCATCCTTATTGCGCATCCTTCCCCAGAGGACGATGCGCGTCACATCGTGCGCATTCACGCACCGTCCCCACCTCACGCGGCGATCTGCCGCCGCGTGCATGTCGATACGCCGCCCTAGTCCGCGGCGCAAACCGCGCGTCGTTACTGGCGGCCTGCTGCCAGTGACGACGCGCTAGCAACCAAGCGCTATATGGGCTCCGCCGCTGTTTTCTCAGTGACGCAGGCCAGTGACAGCGGATCTACCGCTATCAGCGCAGCAGAACGCTGCTTGCCAACCTTGCCCCTCGTGGGCCGACAACGTGTGCGAGGCACACCCCATGGACCCTGGGTAACTGGTCCTACCGCGATCAGGCTTCTACAAGGAGCGGTTCGCGGCGCCATACGCGCATGCGGCGCGGGCAAGCAGTGAACATACCGCATACACGGGAGTGGTGTCCCGGGGCCTTTACAAACCGTCCTTGCTGCGGCAAGCACGGTGGCCAGAAACACTCTATATGAACGCCTCCCGTTTGCCAGGCATTTCTACGATTTGCCAAACAGATTCGGCTGCAACTTTATATCCGGCCTATATGCGGGTGGAATCCCGCTGGCCCCGATGGAATCCGCTGA